>NZ_JBHYNC010000063.1:0-25327 GCF_042743165.1 Gordonia sp. NPDC058843 | reverse complement strand
GCCCGGCTCCATTCCGAACCCGGAAGCTAAGCCCTCCAGCGCCAATGGTACTGCACCCTAATCAGTGTGGGAGAGTAGGACACCGCCGAACACAACTTCAGAAAGGCCCCGTATTCGATGAATCTTTTTCGTCGAATGCGGGGTCTTTGTTGTGTGTCCGCCGTCCTGGCGTCATCGCCGGGCGGCGCTTCCGAGCAAGGTTCGAGGGCATAGATTGGCAGCTATGAGTGATCGTGATCGTCCGCGTCGCGAGGGACGCGGCCAACGGGACACACGTGGACAGCGAGACGGCGGTCGAGGCGGCCGCAACGAGCGTCCGGGGCGTGACCGAGGGTCTGATCGTGGTAGCCGGCAGCCCGGGCCGCCGCTGCCCGACGACGTTGCGGCATCGGACCTCGATCCCGAGGTGCGTCGTGACCTGTTGACGCTCGACAAGGCCAATGCCGAGATCGTCGCGCGACACTTGGTGATGGTGTCGCGCATCCTCCTCGACGATCCCGCGCAGGCGCTGGAGCATGCGCGCGCAGCCCGCGCCCGTGCGTCTCGAGTGGGGGTCGTGCGGGAGACCGTCGGCATCGCCGCGTACAACGCCGGCGAATGGCAGGAGTCGGCCACGGAACTGCGAGCCGCCAAGCGCATCACCGGCAATGCTGCCCTGCTGCCGCTCATCGCGGACTGCGAACGCGGGCTCGGACGCCCCGAACGTGCCGTCGAAATCGCACGAGGTGACGAGGGACGGACGCTGACGGGCGAGGACGCCACCGAGATGCGGATCGTCGAAGCGGGGGCGCGGATGGACCTCGGCGAGCCCGAGAAGGCCGTTGTGACCCTGCAGGCCGAGAACCTCACACCGGGGCAGCTCGGCACGGGTCCGGCTCGGCTGTTCTATGCGTACGCCTCCGCCCTCGAGGCGGCCGGTCGCCGGGACGACGCGATCACGTGGTTCATGAACGCCGCCGCTGCCGACGTCGACGACGTGACCGATGCCGAGTTCCGTCTCACCGAGTTGGCTGACGACGATCGATCGGATGCAGGCCTGCCGTCGAACGGCGCGGTTGCGGCCGTCGGCGCAGAGTCGCCGTCGGAGCCGGCTGCCGTCGGACAGGACGTCGAGTCTGTCCTGGAGGCAGATGTACCTGCCTCGGCGACTGACACCATCGCGTCCGAGAGCACGGTGATCGAGAGCACGACGTCGGTGAGCATGGAGTCCGTTCCGGGTACCGCCGACCTCTCGCAGACCTCGAACCCGGCCGAAACAGCCGCCTCTGCCGACGAAGGCCTCTCACTCCGCGGTGACGAGGCGCAGGGTCGGTCGGCCGATACGGTCGTCTCCGAGTCGACGGTCGTGGAAGGTGTACCGAATCCCTTGGTCGCCTTGGATGAATCGCCGTCGGATGAGCCCGCCGTTGATGAGCCCCAGATCGATGAGCCTGACGACACCGTCACCCTCGTCGACCGTCATGACGCACTTCTCCTCGATCTGGACGGCACCGTGTTCGCCGGCCACCAGGCGTTGCCGAACGCGCTCGAGGCGCTTGCGCGATTGGACATACCGCGGTTCTTCGTGACCAACAATGCGAGTAGGCGGCCCGCCGAGGTGGCCGCGCATCTGCGCGAGCTCGGTTTCGAGGCCAGCGACGACCTGGTGGTCACGAGTGCGCAGTCGGGAGCTCGACTGCTGTCCGAACATCTCGAGCCGGGATCGCGCGCCCTGGTGATCGGTACCGATGGGCTCGCGCAAGAGGTGCGCGAGGTCGGCGTCGGGGTGACACGCAGCGCCGACGATCGGCCGGCCGCGGTGATCCAGGGGCACTCGCCGGACACCGGTTGGGCGCAGCTGTCGGAGGCCGCGCTCGCCATCCGCGCCGGTGCGCTGTGGATCGCGACGAACATCGACGCCACCCTGCCGTCCGAGCGCGGCCTGCTGGTCGGGAACGGCTCGATGGTGGCCGCGCTGCGCAATGCGACGGGTAGAGAGCCCATCGTGGCGGGCAAGCCGGCCGCTCCGTTGATGGCCGATGCGATCGCGCGTGCCCGTGCCAGTGCGCCGCTGGTCGTCGGGGACCGGCTCGACACCGACATCGAAGGCGGACATGCCGTCGGAATCGAGAGCGCGCTGGTACTGACAGGTGTGAGTACCGTCGACGATCTGTTGGCGGCTCCGCCCGAGCAACGCCCGACATATGTCCTCGACGATCTCGCCGGCCTGTTCGTCGACATCGAGGCCGTACGGGTGACCGACCAACCGGGGTGGGACATCTCGGTCGAGGGGTCGACGGTGCGGGTCGCCGGCTCGGGAGCAGAGGCGGGGTTGGTGCCCGCTCTCGCCGCCGCCACCTGGGCCGCGGTCGACGCCGCAGCGGCCGATCCGGACGAGTTGCGGGTCGTCGCGGAGGGGACGGCGAGGACCAAGCTCGAATCCCTCGGTGTCACAGTCGTCGACTAGCGTGGTGCACGATGACTCACCCGACCGCCTCACCGGCTGACCCAGGACCGTCCCGGCCCACGCCGGGTGCGATGCCGCGTCGGCAATTCGACCCGGTTGCCGACGGTTTCGGCGCGGCTGAAGCGGGCGGCGAGTTGCCCGATGTGGAGGCCGAGGTCACCGCGGTGCTCGCGCAGGTCGACGAGATCCGTGAGTCGGTGGGCGACACGTTCTCCCTGGCAGCACTCGAACGTCAGGCGGGACTCCTCGAGCAGGCCCATGACTCGCTGACCGCGGCCCTCGACGCCGTCGACCGGCGATGACGTCGACGCGGAAGTGCATGCCGGCGGCGTCGCCGACCGGCGAGCGGTACTGATCATGGCCGCCAGAGCACGCCTCGATGCCGAACTCGTCCGCCGCGGTCTCGCCCGCTCGCGCGAGCAGGCGCGTGAACTCGTCGACGCCGGTTCGGTCCGGGTGAACGGAACCGTGGCGTCCAAGGCGGCCACGGGCGTCACCCGCGACACCCCCATCGTCGTCGACGAGGGGCCGCGAGACGACTGGGCGTCCCGCGGGGCGCACAAACTGCTCGGTGCCCTCGAGGCGTTCGAACCACAGGGCCTGACAGTCGAGGGACGCCGTTGCCTCGACGCCGGTGCATCGACCGGTGGATTCACCGATGTCCTGCTCCGGCGCGGCGCCCGTGAGGTCGTCGCCGCCGATGTCGGCTATGGGCAGCTGATCTGGCGGTTGCAGAACGACGATCGCGTGGTCGTCCATGATCGGACCAACGTCCGACATCTCGAGCCCGAGTCCATCGGGGGGCCGGTCGACGTCGTGGTCGCCGATCTGTCGTTCATCTCTCTGGCGCTGGTTCTCCCCGCGCTGGCTCGCTGCTGTGCGCCGGACGCCGACCTGCTGCCGATGGTCAAGCCGCAGTTCGAGGTCGGCAAGGACCGGGTGGGTTCGGGCGGTGTGGTCCGCGACCCGGCCCTGCGCGCCCAAGCGGTACTGGAGGTGGCCACCGAGGCCGCCGCTCACGGTCTCCGGACCCGGGGCGTGGTGGCGAGCCCGTTGCCCGGACCGTCGGGCAACGTCGAGTTCTTTCTCTGGCTGCACAACGAGCGCACCCACCGGACGGGCGAGGAGTCGGGGCGGAGCGATAGGGTCGACCGGTCGGACTCGACCGATCCGGATCGCCGCACCGAATCCCCGGACGAACTCCGAGCCATGATCGAGCAAGCGGTCGCCGCGGGTCCGCGCTGATCGCCCGGCTCGGTGGCGTGGCCGATCACCCGACCGCCTTCTTCCCAGACCGCACTTCGATGGAGGGAACCACCAGTGACCGACGATTCGGCGCCGGACCTCGCCGGTGCCCGCGAGTTCTTGGTGGTTGCCCACTCCGGACGCGAGAACGTCCTCGAGACCATCGAGGCGATCGCGCGCCACTGTGCTGCCGCAGACGTCGCCCTGCGGGTGGTCGACCACGACACCCTCGACCGTGACGCCACTGATCACGATGTGTTGTACCGGCACACCGAGGGCGAGTCGGCCGGCCCGCGCAACGTACCCGTCGATCCCGAGTATCTGCGGTCCCTCGGAGCCGTCGTCGAGGTCACCACGGCCGAGTCCGCGTCGGCCGAGGGCTGCGAGCTCGTCATCGTCCTGGGGGGCGACGGCACCTTCCTCCGGGCCGCAGAGCTGGCCTACCCCGCGGAGGTCCCCGTCCTCGGTATCAACCTCGGTCACATCGGATTCCTCGCCGAGGCCGAGGCGCATCGTGTGGACGAGGTCATGACCCAGCTGATCGCCCGGGACTACCGCATCGAACCGCGGATGACCCTCGACATCGCCATCGTGGACCCGGCCGACCCGGATCCGCCGACGGCGCGTAGCTGGGCGCTCAACGAGGTAGCGGTCCTGAACACGAGCAACAACGGCGTCCTCGAACTGGTGACCGAGGTCGACGGACGGCCGGTCTCGGCTTTCGGCGCCGACGGCGTGCTGGTGTCGACACCGACCGGGTCGACGGCCTACGCGTTCTCGGCCGGCGGGCCGGTGATGTGGCCCGATCTCGAGGCGATCCTCGTCGTGCCGAACAACGCACACGCGCTGTTCGCCCGGCCGATGGTCACGAGTCCGCGATCCCGGGTTGCGGTGGAAGTCGACAAGAACGGCCGGTCGGCATTGGCGCTGTGCGACGGCCGGCGTGCGCTCGAGGTACCGGCCGGGGCGCGGGTGGAGGTCGTACGCAGCGAGCGGTCGGTGCGGTGGATCCGGATCGACTCCGATCCGTTCGCCGACCGACTGGTCACCAAATTCGCTCTCCCGGTCACGGGTTGGCGAGGGAGGCAGGCGTAGGCGTGCTCGAAGAGATCTCGATCACCGGACTGGGTGTCATCGAGGAGGCGCGGGCGCGCTTCCATCCCGGGTTCACGGTCCTCACCGGCGAAACCGGGGCAGGAAAGACGATGATCGTCACCAGCCTGCACCTGTTGTCGGGCGCACGGGCTGACGCGACGCGCGTCCGCACCGGTAGTGCCAAGGCGACCGTCGAAGGCCGATTCCGGCTCGCGAAGAACGGTGGCGCGCAGCGCGATTCCGTCGTCGCCGACATCCTGGACTCCACCGGGGCAGAGCTCGATGACGACGACACCGTCATCGCGGTCCGATCGGTCAGCTCCGACGGGCGCTCCCGCGCACATCTGGGCGGACGGTCGGTTCCCGTCGGCGTCATGGGACAGCTCACCACCGCGGTCCTGGCCATCCACGGACAGAACGACCAATTGCGGCTCCTCCGACCCGAACACCAACGCGCCGCGCTCGACACCTTCGCCGGCGCCAAGGCCGCCTCGGTGCTGGAGTCGTACCGGAAGGCGCGGTCGGCCTGGGTCGAGATACTCGACGAGCTCGATGCCCGACGCGCCAACTATCGGGAGCTGGCGCAGGAGGCCGACCGGCTGAGGTTCGGCATCGACGAGATCGCCGCCGTCGATCCGGTGCCCGGGGAGGACGAGGAGCTGACCGCGACGATCCGTCGGCTCTCCGACCTGGAGTCCATCCGCGGAGCTGCCGAACATGCGCATCAAGTCGTCGCAGGCGATTCCGGGTCGTCGGTGATCGAGGGCCTCGGAACAGTGCGGACGCTGCTCGAGACCGTCGCCGACGACACATTGCGAGACCTCGTGCCGCGCGTCGCCGAGGCGCTCACCGTCATCACCGACGTCGGTGCCGAGCTGACTGCGTTCACCTCGGGTCTGCCCGCCGACGCCGAGGAACTCGACAAGCTGCTCGCCCGTCAGGCGGAGTTGAAGACTCTTGTCCGCAAGTACGCGCCCGACGTCGACGGCGTGATCGAGTGGCGCCGTAAAGCGGAGACCCGGTTGGCAGAGATCGAGGACCCACGGGCATCGATCGAGGAGCTCGAAGTCGCCGCGACAGCCGCCCGGGACAAGGTGCAGGCCGCGGCCGAGAAGCTTCACACCCTGCGCGCGAAGGCTGCGAAGTCGATGGCGGACAAGGTGTCTCGCGAGCTGAAGGGGCTCGCGATGGGTGACTCGACACTCGCGGTTGCGGTCAATCCGGATCCGGCCTCACCCGACGATCGGCTCGCCGTCAGCGTCGCGGGCACGTCGGCGCACGCCGGGGCTGACGGAGCGGACAAAGTCGAGTTCGCTCTCGTCGCCCATTCCGGCGCCACACCGCTGCCCATCGCGAAGTCGGCGTCGGGCGGCGAACTGTCGCGGGTGATGCTGGCACTCGAAGTGGTGCTCGCCGCACCCACCTCGGGATCGGTGATGGTGTTCGACGAGGTCGACGCCGGCGTCGGCGGACGAGCAGCGGTCGAGATCGGTAAGCGGTTGTCGAGGCTGGCCCGCGCGCATCAGGTCATCGTGGTGACCCACCTCCCGCAGGTGGCGGCCTTCGCCGACAACCATCTGGTCATCGGCAAGAGCAAGAAGGGGGCGCTGGTCACCAGCAGCGTGCGCACGCTCGATCGGGACGAGCGGGTCGCCGAGTTGGCCCGCATGCTCGCGGGTCTGGGGGAGTCCGACACCGGGCGCGCCCATGCGGAGGAGCTGCTGGCGATCGCCGAGGCGGAACGCGCCGCCGACTGACTCCGAGGGGTGAGACACATGGTGCGTGTGTGACAAAAGTTGCTCCTGTTACGGCGCGCCTCCCCGGCTGGGGCGTGCCTTCGGCTGATCATGGCCGTCATGAAGATGCCTGCACTGCTCGCGCGTAACACCGAAGAACTGCCTGGCGTGACCGGTATCGCCAGAATCGACAAGAACACGAAACGGCTGCTCAATCGCGTCGGGCCGGGAGACATCGCCATCCTCGACGAGGTCGATCTCGACCGCGTGACCGCCGACGCCCTCGTCGAGGCCAACGTGGTTGCCGTGGTCAACGCCTCGCGGTCGATCACCGGCCGCTACCCCAACCTCGGGCCCGAGGTTCTGGTGGCCTCCGGCATCGCGCTGCTCGACGACGTCGGTCCGGAGATCTTCAAGAGGGTCAAGGACGGCGCGAAGGTGCGCGTCCACAACGACCGGCTGTTCGTCGGCGAACGACGACTCGCCCTCGGCACCGAGCTCGACGAGCGCGACATCGCCGACATCATGATCGGTGCCAAGGCCGGTCTCGTCGACCATCTCGAGGCGTTCTCGGGCAACACGATCGAGTTCATCCGCAGCGAGTCGCCGCTCCTGATCGACGGAGTCGGTGTGCCGGACATCGACGTCGACGTCGCGGGTCGCCACGTCGTGATCGTGGGCGAAGGTTCCGACCGGGCTGCCGATCTGCGTTCCCTGAAGCCGTTCATCAAGGAATACCAACCTGTCATGGTGGGCGTCGGCGCAGGCGCGGACACCCTCATGAAGGCCGGCTACAAGCCGTCGATCGTCGTCGGCGACCCCGACACCATGAAGACCGCGACCCTGAAATCCGGTGCGCAGCTCGTGCTTCCGGCAGACACCGATGGACACGCCACCGGGCTCGAGCGGATTCAGGACCTCGGGATCGGGGCCACCACGTTCCCGGCCGCCGGTTCGGCCGGCGACCTCGCGCTGCTGCTCACCGACTACCACGGGGCCGATCTGATCGTCACCGTCGGCTATCCCGGGTCACTCGACGACTTCTTCGACCGGTCGCGCCGGGAGAGCAACCCGTCGATGTTCCTGACGCGGCTCAAGGTCGGCCAGAAACTGGTCGACGCCAAAGCCGTCGCCACGCTCTACCGCAGCCGGGTCTCGGGAGCGGCCATCGCGTGTGTCGTGCTCGCGGCGCTGGTGGCCGTGATCGCGGCCGTGCTGTTGTCGAACGCGGGCACCGACATCACCGACTGGATCGTCCTGCAGTGGAATGCGCTGCTCGACTGGGCACGAGAGGTTTGGAACAGGTAGCCGATGATCTCGCTACGACAGCACGCGATCTCACTGGTCGCGGTCTTCCTCGCGCTCGCTCTGGGACTGTTCCTGGGGTCGGGTTTCGTCGGTGACCGCGTCAACTCGATGACCGGCACGAGTCGCGACCGCATCGGCGACCTGGAGACCGAGCGTGACGATCTGAACGCAAAGCTCAACGCCTCCAACAGCTTCGATCTCGCCATCACGCCGCGACTGATCGCGAACAAGCTCAAGGGACAGTCGGTGCTGGTGGTGACCGCACCGAACGCCGCGGAGGCCGACGTCGACGCGGTGAAGGAGTCGATCTCGGGTGCCGGGGCACGATTCGGCGGACAGCTCGCGTTGACCGACGCTCTGCTCTCCGACGGCAAATCCGAGGAGTTGCGGACGATCGTCGATCAGACCATCCCGCCGGGCACGATGCTCCGCGCCGAGCTGACCGACTCCGGCGGCCGCGTCGGTGATCTGCTGGGCGCTCTCGTGCTCTCCAACGAGACGGCGCGCCCGGCGTCGTCCGGTGACCGTCGGACGGGTCTGGGGACCCTGCGCGACGGAGGGTTCATCGATTACGCGGACAACGCCATCACGCCGACCGATCTGGTCGTCGTGGTCACCGGCGACGAGTTCGGCCCGGACTCCGGTGCGCAGGGCGCGCTCGTCGGGCGGTTCGCCGCCGCGATGTCGGCGCGCGGGGTCGGCGGTGTACTCGTCGGCCGCACCGGTTCCGCCTCGGGCGGGTCGCCGATCGCCATCGTCCGCTCGGATCCGTCGCTGGCCAACGCGGTCTCGACCGTCGACAACGTCGACCAGCCGACTGGCCTCATCACGACCATCCTGGCCCTGGCCGCCGAGGTGGACGGGACGACGGGCTCATACGGCACCGGTGCCGGGGCGAGCGCGATCACCGTCGGCGTCGACGGACGACCGGCTGCCTGAGAAGGCGGTTGTCGCCTTCGCGTGAGGACCGCCACGCCTGTCGGCGGTGTGGCGGTGCGGCGTCCGGCGCCGGTGGTGTTACCCTGGAGTCCCGTAGGTAATCAGGGCATCGGCCCCGATTCGGCCGACGGGAGACACTTCTTTTGCGACCACTTCGCCATGTACACGACACCAAGCACATCTTTGTGACCGGTGGCGTCGCTTCTTCGCTGGGCAAGGGCCTGACGGCCTCCAGCCTGGGACAGCTTCTCACCTCGCGGGGCCTCCGGGTCACGATGCAGAAGCTCGATCCCTATCTGAACGTAGATCCGGGCACGATGAACCCCTTCCAGCACGGAGAGGTGTTCGTCACCGAGGACGGCGCCGAAACCGATCTCGACGTCGGACACTACGAACGATTCCTGGACCGGAATCTCTCACAGTCGGCGAATGTGACCACGGGACAGGTCTATTCGACGGTCATCGCCAAGGAGCGCCGCGGCGAGTATCTCGGCGAGACCGTTCAGGTCATCCCGCACATCACCGACGAACTCAAGTCGCGAGTGCTGGCGATGGCCGAGCCCGACGCCGATGGTGAGGTGCCCGACGTGGTCATCACCGAGATCGGCGGCACGGTGGGCGACATCGAGTCCCTGCCGTTCATCGAGGCCGCGCGACAGGTGCGCCACGACGTCGGTCGCGACAACGTTTTCTTCCTGCACGTCTCGCTCGTGCCGTACCTCGCACCGTCGGGTGAATTGAAGACCAAACCGACCCAGCACTCGGTCGCCGCGCTGCGCAACGTCGGTATCCAGCCCGACGCCCTCATCCTGCGCTGCGATCGCGACGTGCCCGAAGGGCTCAAGAAGAAGATCGCGCTCATGTGTGACGTCGAGCTCGACGGCGTGATCTCCACCCCCGATGCGCCGTCGATCTACGACATCCCGAAGGTGCTCCACAGCGAGCACCTCGACGCCTACGTGGTCCGCAAGCTCGGCCTGCCGTTCCGTGACGTCGACTGGACGGTGTGGGGCGAACTCCTGCGCCGCGTGCACGAGCCGCGCGAGACCGTCCGTGTCGCGCTGGTCGGCAAATATGTCGACCTGCCCGACGCCTACCTGTCGGTGACCGAGGCCATCCGCGCCGGCGGCTTCGCCTGGAAGGCGCGCACCGAGATCAAGTGGGTGCCGTCGGACGAATGCGCCACTCCCGCAGGCGCGCAGGCTGCGCTCGGCGACGTCGACGCGATCCTGATCCCCGGCGGCTTCGGCATCCGCGGGATCGAGGGCAAGGTCGGGGCCATCTCCTATGCACGTCGACGCGGTATCCCGCTGCTCGGTCTGTGTCTCGGACTGCAGTGTGTGGTCATCGAAGCGGCTCGGACGGTCGGGCTCGACGAGGCGAGTTCGACCGAGTTCGATCCCGACACGCCGCATCCGGTGATCTCGACCATGGCCGATCAGGCCGACGCCGTGGCCGGCGATGCCGACCTCGGTGGCACCATGCGCCTGGGTGCCTACGATGCCGTGCTGAAGGCCGGGTCCGTCGTCGCCGAGGCATACGGAACGCGTGAGGTGTCCGAGCGTCACCGCCACCGGTTCGAGGTCAACAACGCCTACCGCGACAAGATCGCCGACTCGGGGCTCGTGTTCTCGGGTACCTCGCCAGACGGGCACCTCGTCGAATTCGTCGAGTACCCCAAGTCGGTTCATCCGTATCTTGTTGCCACTCAAGCCCATCCGGAGCTCAAGAGCCGTCCGACCCGTCCGCATCCGCTGTTCCGTTCGTTCATCGAGGCCGCGCTGAAGTACAAGGCGGCCGAACGTCTCCCCGTCGACCTGGGCGACGACTACGAGTCGAACGACGCCCCCGCGGATGCGGTGGCCGCCGTCAACGCGGTCACGGTGGAACCGGTGGCCGGACTCGGCGAGGCAACGCTCGACGACTCCGCAGGCAAGGTCTGACCCGTCGTGGGCCACGACTTCGAGGTCAAGGACAGCCGCACCGTCTACGACGGCGCGATCATCACCCTGCGGGTCGACGACGTCGAGATGCCGGGGGGACGCGTCGCCGAGCGCGAGGTCGTCGAGCATTTCGGGGCCGTCGCCATCCTGGCGCGCGACGACGCCGGGCGGGTGGCGATGGTGCGCCAGTATCGCCACCCGATCGGCCGCCGCCTGCTCGAGCTGCCCGCAGGGTTGTTGGATCAGCCCGACGAGGAACCCCTCGCTGCGGCGCAGCGCGAGCTGGCCGAGGAAGCCGATCTCGCCGCCGACTCGTGGCACGTCCTCGTCGACCTCGCGCTGTCACCCGGCTTCACCGACGAGGCGCTGCGGCTGTATCTCGCCGAGGGGTTGCACCATCTCGACGCGGCCGAGCGGGTCGACGAGGAAGCCGACATGTCGGTCGAATGGGTGCCACTCGACGACGCCGTCGCACAGGTGTTCGCGGGGGAGATCGTCAACGCGACGAGCGTCGCCGGGATCCTGGCCGCGGCCGCCGCCCACGGATCGACGCCCGGCCTGCGCGGTGTGGACGCCGCGTGGCCGGACGAACCGACCGCGCTACGGAACCGGCGAGCCGACGACCGGGGCCGCCGGTCGTGACCCTGGCCGCCGACATCTCGCGCTACCTCGATCACCTGACGGTGGAGCGGGGTGCGGCGGTCAACACGGTGTCGTCGTACCGGCGCGACCTCGAGCGGTACCGGCGATATCTCGACCGGCGGGGGATCTCCTCGCTCGACGCGGTGACCGAGGAAGACATCCGCGAGTTCCTGGTGGAGTTGCGTCGAGGTGACACCGACGCGGGGTTCGCGCCGCTCGCCGACAGCTCGATCGCGCGAACTCTTGTTGCCACCAGGCGTTTTCACAAGTTCGCGGTGGACGAAGGGATCGTGGCGACCGACGTCGCACACGATGTCCGGCCGCCTCGCGCCGCACGGCGCCTACCGAAGTCCCTGCCCGTCGACGAGGTCCTCGCGATCCTCGACGCAGCCGGGGTCGAGGACCACCCGCGCGGGCTGCGGGACCGCGCGCTGTTGGAGTTCCTCTACAGCTGCGGTGCGCGGATCTCCGAGGCCACCTCGCTCGACATCGACGACCTGGATCTCGACGACATGCGAGCGGTCCGCTTGCGGGGCAAGGGCGGCAAAGAACGTCTCGTGCCGCTCGGTGGACCCGCCGTCGACGCGCTCGAGGCCTACCTCGTCCGCGGGCGACCCGCGCTGGTGTCGCGGGCGACACCAGCTCTGTTCCTGAATGCGCGCGGTGGGCGGTTGTCACGGCAGAGTGCCTGGCAGGTACTCGTCACCGCAGCAGAACGCGCCGGCCTCGACAAGTCGGTCTCGCCCCACACACTCCGGCACAGTTTCGCGACGCACCTCCTCGACGGCGGCGCCGATGTCCGCGTGGTCCAGGAATTGCTGGGACACGCGTCGGTCACGACCACGCAGGTGTACACGCTCGTGACGGTGAACACGATGCGCGAGGTCTATGCCGTCGCCCATCCGCGGGCGCGCTGACCGTCGGCTCACCTCGGGCGCGCCGACGCCGGGATGACCGGGCCGATGTCCTAGGCTGATACGAGGTTCAGCAGCCGGCGGGCAGACGGCCGGCAGCAGGCACCGCGACAACGGCGACACAGACGAGCGGCTGAGAACAGCGAAGGGAGCGGCGGACACGTGACCACTCCGAGCGCACCGCGTTCTGGCGCCCGTCCGGGAGATCAGTACAGCATCCAGGTGTCGCCCGGAAACGACACCGAAGAAGCCGAGCACGATGTCGACGAGATCGGTCCCACCGGACGCCCCTACCGTGACGTGCCCGAGCCGACTCCGCTCGACCGCCACGGACCTGCCACGGTGATCGCGGTCTGCAACCAGAAGGGCGGCGTCGGCAAGACCACGTCGACCATCAATCTCGGTGCGGCGCTTGCCGAATATGGTCGTCGGGTGTTGCTCGTCGACCTCGACCCGCAGGGTGCGTTGTCCGCGGGACTCGGTGTGCCGCACCACGAGCTGGACCAGACCGTCTACAACCTGCTGGTACCGCCGCAGGTGGCGACCGACGAGGTCCTGATGCGCACCCGCGTCGACGGTCTCGATCTGCTGCCCAGCAACATCGACCTGTCTGCCGCGGAGATCCAACTGGTCACCGAGGTGGGCCGCGAACAGTCGCTCGGCCGCGCTCTGCATCCGGTGCTCGATCGCTACGACGTCGTTCTCATCGACTGTCAGCCGTCGCTGGGTCTGCTCACCGTCAACGCTCTGGCCTGCTCCGACACCGTGCTCATCCCGATGGAGTGCGAGTACTTCAGCCTCCGCGGACTGGCGCTGCTCACCGACACGATCAACAAGGTGCGCGATCGGCTCAACCCACGCCTCGACCTCGGCGGCATCCTGGTGACCATGTTCGACGCCCGCACCCTGCATTCGCGCGAGGTGATGGCGCGCGTCGTCGAGGTGTTCGGCGAAGCCGTGTACGACACCGTGATCGCCCGCACGGTCCGCTTCCCGGAGACCAGTGTCGCCGGGGAACCGATCACCTCCTGGGCGCCGCGGTCGGCCGGCGCAAAGGCGTACCGGGCGCTCGCGCGCGAGGTCATCGCCCGTAACGTCAAAGGCGCATGACGCTCGGCACGGACCAGGCGACACCCGAACCCGCCGTTCCCGACACCACGGCGCGGGACCATGCTGCGCCCCATCTTTCTGGGCCCGATCCTTCTGCGTCCGATCTTTCTGGGCCCGATCTTTCTGGGCCCGATCTTTCTGGGCCCGATCTTTCTGCGCCCGATCCTTCTGGGCCCGAGCCGACCCCACCGATGGGGGAGACGTCACCCGAGGTCGCCGAGGAGTCCGGCTTCCGGGTGAAACTGCGCAACTTCGAGGGTCCATTCGACCTGTTGCTGAACCTGATCTCGCAGCATCGCCTCGACGTGACCGAGGTCGCCTTGCACGTGGTGACCGACGACTTCATCGCCTACACGCGCGAACTCGGTCCGGAGATGGGGCTCGACCAGACGACCGAGTTCCTCGTCGTCGCCGCGACGTTGCTCGATCTCAAAGCGGCTCGCCTGCTGCCGTCCGGTGAGGTCGACGACCCCGAGGACCTCGCACTTCTCGAGGCGCGGGACCTGTTGTTCGCCCGACTGCTGCAATACCGCGCCTACAAGCAGGTGGCCGCGCTGTTCGGCGAGCTCGAGGCCGCCGCCCTGCAGCGCTACCCCCGGGCGGTGTCGCTGGAGAAGCGATTCGAGGATCTGCTGCCGGAGGTGACCCTCGGCGTCGACGCCGACGGCTTCGCGCAGGTTGCCGCGGCCGGGCTGACCCCGCGTCCGGTGCCGACCGTCGGACTCGACCACCTGCACGACGTGCAGAAGGTGTCGGTGCCCGGCCAGGCGCGTCGGATGGCATCGCTGCTCAGTGCCGAACCCGGCCGATGGCTGACCTTCCGCGAACTGACCGCGGACTGCGAGAACGGGCTGGAGATCGTCGGCAGCTTCCTCGGACTGCTCGAGCTGTTCCGCGAACGGGCCGTCACCTTCGAGCAACCGGTGGCGCTCGGCGATCTCGCGGTCATGTGGACGGGCGAACGTGGTGCCGACGAGCTGCACATCGACAAAGCAGAGGACTACGGATGACAGACCAGGCACCCGACGTCGATGAGCTCGACCCGACCAGGGCACCCGAAGGGGCAGATCCGGGACCGGTCGAACCCGAGCAGACCGCGCTCCACGGAGAAGGGGAGCACCTCGACGACGACCGGCTGCGCGCCGCCCTGGAGGCGGTACTACTCGTCGTCGACACCCCGGTCACCACCGAGGAGCTCGCGCACGCCGTCGACCAGGACCGGACGCGTGTCCGTGAGACGCTCAATGCGATGTCGTCGCAGCTGACGGCGTCGGGCAGCGGCATCGACCTCCGATTCGCCGGCGACGGCTGGCGCTTCTACACCCGAGCGGACTACGCCCCGTACGTCGAGCGGCTGCTGCTCGACGGTGCACGGTCGAAGCTCACCCGTGCGGCTCTGGAAACCCTGGCGGTCATCGCCTACCGGCAGCCGGTCACCCGGGCACGGGTCAGTGCCATCCGCGGCGTCAACGTCGACGGCGTGATCCGGACCCTCGTCGCACGCGGGCTGATCAGCGAGGTCGGCAGCGAAGCGACCACGAACGCGACGACCTATGCCACCACCGAGCTGTTCCTGGAGCGCCTCGGGCTGGCGTCCCTGTCGGAACTTCCCGATCTGGCACCGCTGCTGCCCGACGTCGACCTCATCGACGACCTCGACGAGGAGCTGCTGGCGGATCCCCGATTCGCCAAACTGTCCTCTCAACCGTCAGACTCGAAGGAACTGATCATCGACGGTGGCACCACCACCGACTCACAGGACTGAGAGAACATGGCATCCGCTGGCCGAGATGGCTCACCGGGAAAACGCCGTAAGGGCGCGCCCGCACAACAGCCGCGAACCAAGAAGACCCATCGCAAGGGGTCGTCGAAGCCGAACGCCGAAGTGGGCAAGGTCCGGCTGAACAACGCGCGACCGGCGCGCCACCAGACGCCCGCCACTCCGGACCAGGGCGCCGGCGCAAACTACGTCGAGGACGGTGTCCGGTTGCAGAAGGTGCTCGCTCAGGCGGGTGTCGCGTCGCGACGCGGCGCCGAAGAGCTGATCGCGGCCGGTCGTGTCGAGGTGGACGGCGAGATCGTCACCGAGCAGGGCCTGCGCATCGATCCGGATACCGCGATCATCCGCGTCGACGGTGCCCGCGTGATCATGGACGAGACCCGGCAGTACCTGGCGTTCAACAAGCCCAAGGGCTGGCAGTCGACGATGTCCGACGATCAGGGCCGCCCCTGCGTCGGCGACGTGGTCGCCGAGCGCGTCATGGCGGGGCAGCGTCTGTTCCACGTCGGCCGCCTCGACGCCGACACCGAGGGGCTGCTGCTGCTGACCAACGACGGTGAACTCGCGCACCGGTTGATGCATCCGTCCTTCGAGGTGCCCAAGACCTACCTCGCGACCCTCAAGGGCGAGGTGCCGCGCGGCATCGCGCGGCGGATGCGGGAGGGTGTCGAACTCGACGACGGCCCGGTGACGGTCGACAGGTTCACCGTGATCGAGGTCCACGAGGGGCAGTCGCTGGTGCGGATCACCCTGCACGAAGGCCGCAATCGCGTGGTTCGGCGGATGATGGACGAGGTCGGCTACCCGGTCGTCAAACTGGTTCGCACACATGTCGGTTCGGTGGCGCTGGGCGAACAGCGTCCGGGCAGCCTGCGTGTCCTGGGCAGCGACGAGGTCGGTGGCCTGTACAAAGCGGTCGGTCTGTGAGCGACGGGGTGTCCTCGTCCGCCGGTGAAACCACGCATGTCGTTGCCATCGACGGACCGGCCGGAACGGGCAAATCGTCGGTGTCGAAGCTTCTCGCGGCGAGAGTCGGGGCCAGCTACCTCGACACCGGTGCGATGTACCGCGCGGTGACCCTCGCTGTCCTCGATGCGGGTGTCGCGCTGGATGATCCGGCCGGGATCGCCCGAGTGATCGCCGGCGTCGACATCGAGCTGGTCCCGGACGGGGACGGCGCCAAGGTCTTCCTCGACGGCCGTGACGTCTCCGGCCCGATTCGGACCGACCACGTCACGAGCGCCGTGTCGGCCGTGTCGGCGGTGTCCGAGGTGCGTACGAAACTGGTTGCGCTGCAACAGCAGAATGCGCAGGGCCGGTTCGTGGTCGTGGAGGGTCGCGACATCGGCACCGTGGTGTTCCCCGAAGCCGACGTCAAGATCTTCCTCACCGCGACGCCCGAGGCCCGCGCCGAACGGCGACACAAGCAGAACCTGGCCGGTGGGCGCGACAGCGACTACGACGCGGTGCTGGCGAGTGTGAACCGGCGCGATCATCTCGACTCGACGCGCAAGGTCTCGCCGCTGCGCGCGGCCGACGACGCGACCGTCGTCGACACCAGTGACAAGACTCTCGACGAGGTGCTAGAGGAACTGAGCACTCTCGTGGAGACCCGGATCGGAGCTGTGGAACGGTGAGCGACAACTACTCGGACGACCTAACGGCGCTACCCGGCGACGGCACGTGGTCGGACGAATCCGATTGGCAACTGACCGATGTCGGGGGCGCCGACGACGCGTCCGGCGTCGAGCACATGCCGGTGGTGGCGATCGTCGGACGGCCCAACGTCGGCAAGTCGACACTCGTCAACCGCATCCTGGGCCGTCGGGAAGCCGTGGTCGAGGACATCCCCGGTGTGACCCGTGACCGCGTCTCGTATGCGGCCTCGTGGTCGGGACGCCGCTTCACCGTCGTCGACACCGGCGGTTGGGAACCCGACGCCAAGGGGCTGCAACAGGCCGTGGCCGCCCAGGCCGAATTGGCCATGCGCACCGCGGACGCCATCGTCGTCGTGGTCGACGCCACGGTCGGCGCGACCACGACCGACGAGGCCGTCGCACGGGTGTTGCGGCGCTCGAAGACCCCGGTCATCCTGTGCGCCAACAAGGTCGACAGTGAGCGGCTCGAGGCCGAGACCGCCTCGCTCTGGTCGCTGGGGCTCGGCGAGCCGCATCCGGTGTCGGCCGCGCACGGTCGCGGTGCCGGCGACCTGCTCGACGTCATCCTGGACAAGCTGCCCGAAACCCCGCGTGAGGCACCGACTCTCGGCGGTCCGCGTCGTGTCGCGTTGGTGGGCAAGCCGAATGTGGGCAAGAGTTCGCTGCTGAACAAGCTGTCCGGCAGCGAGCGGTCGGTGGTCGACAACGTCGCCGGGACGACCGTCGACCCGGTCGACGAACTCGTCGAGCTCGGCGGCAAGACCTGGAATTTCGTCGACACCGCCGGCCTGCGTCGCAAGGTGCGGACCGCGAGCGGACACGAGTACTACGCATCGCTGCGAACGCGGTCGGCGCTCGACGCCGCTGAGGTGGCGATCCTGCTGATCGACGCGTCGGAACCGATCACCGAGCAGGACCTGCGGGTGCTGTCGCTGATCATCGAGAGCGGCCGCGCGCTCGTGATCGCCTTCAACAAGTGGGATCTCGTCGACGAGGATCGTCGATACCAGCTGGACAAGGAGATCGACCGCGAACTGGCACGCGTGCCGTGGGCGCGTCGGGTGAACATCTCGGCCTCGACCGGCCGGGCCGTCCAGAAGCTGGTGCCCGCACTGGAAGCCGCGCTCGACTCGTGGGACAAGCGCATCTCGACCGGACCGTTGAACAGCTGGCTCAAGGACGTCATCGCCGCCAACCCGCCGCCGCTGCGCGGTGGCCGGCAGCCGCGCGTCATGTTCGCGACGCAGGCCTCGGTCCGGCCGCCGACCTTCGTGCTGTTCACCACCGGCTTCCTCGAGGCGGGGTACCGCCGATTCCTCGAGCGGCGCCTGCGCGAGGAGTTCAACTTCGACGGATCGCCGGTCCGGGTCAACGTTCGCGTCCGCGACAAGCGGGAGCAACGCCGCAAGCGCTGACACCCTGCCGGCAGGTGGATGTGTCGTGCGTCTGTGGTCCGCGACACCCGCTGTGAGATACTGCGTCTCGTGCTCATCCTGGCAATCATCGTTTTCGGCATGGTCATCGGTGCCCTCGCGCAGATCCTCCTCGGCGGCAAGAACCTTCGAACAGTCGACTGGGGTCTCGCCCTGGTGGCCGGACTCGTCGGCTCGTTCGTCGGTGGACTGCTCATCAGCCTGCTCTCCGGGGACGGACTCCACCTCCGTCCCAGCGGCATCATCGGCTCCCTCGTGGGTGCCGTCCTGGTGACCGCCGGGTGGATCTGGTTCAAGAAGCGTTCCACGGTCTAGCCCCGGCAGTCGAAGTCGCGAATCGTTGCGCCGATCGCAACGTTTCGCGACACCTGTCGCCGCGCACCGAAACGCCGCCTGACCAGGCGATTGGTTCGGGACCGTGCTCGTCGGCTAGGCTTTACATCGCTCCGCTTCTCCAGGGAGCAACGGGCTGTGGCGCAGTTTGGTAGCGCACTTGACTGGGGGTCAAGTGGTCGCAGGTTCAAATCCTGTCAGCCCGACGCAATGACCAGCGCTTATGTGCTGGTCATTCGTGTTTGTGCAATAGTCGTGCAATTGCGGGCCGTCGTCTTTGGGAGGTCACAGTAGTGGCCGGAGACTGGTGCCCTCGGCGCGGTCCGTGTGGAGATCCTGGGCCGGGTTGACTACATGACGCCCGAGCAGATGGCCATGATCGACGAGATCCCGGCCTACTTCCGCTCAGAGAAGCTTGAGACCGAGGCTGTGTACTTCCGAGAGCCCGGAGGAATGGGCTTCGGTCTTGAAACGGTTGCCGTGTTCCTCCTGGGAAGCATTGCTTTGGGGGTTACTTACGATGTGATCAAGGCGGCGGCCACCGCAGCGATCGACTGGGCGCGTGATCGTGTGCGCCGTCACCAACAGGATCTTCGCGCGGATGATTCTGGGTCGTCAGGGCGCGATTCGGATGATTCTGCCGACCCGCCAGTTCGGGTGACGATTTACGGTCCGAATGGTGCGATGCTTCGAGCGATTGAAGTCTCGCGTAGTGGTGTGGACGATCCTTTTGGCCAGCATTTCGACACCGACAGACGATAAGGGGACTCGAACCCCTGACCCCACCTATATCTACTCCTCGTCTGGGTAGGCGCTGGGGTCCCGCAGATCACGGGTAGCAGAAATTCGCGCAGACCCTTGTAGGGGCGGCCGTCCGTGACGTCTGTATCCCCAAAGCGTGGAACCAACGTGCGGTCTCCGTCCACTGACCCGTCAGCGATCAGGTAGACGTACCCGTCGTCCTCCCGGTACTCGGCGTCTACACATTGACGCACAGCATCCATTAACCAGTTGAGATGCCGAGTTGCTTCGTAGACCAGCTCATCCACGAGACGCCTGGCGTCCTTGTAATCTTGGAGAAGGCGGCTATAAAGCTCTGGGTTCCATTCGTCAATTCTGTACCAGCGGGGATACCTGAGCCTCCCGGCGCTCTCACCATAATTAATGGGCTCTGCGTCGAGCATGAATCGGTCTAGCAAGTCGGTCAGAACACGTGCGAGTCCGACCAGTGAGTCACGCACGGTTTCGTTACCCGGCGGCCAAGGCCGGACCTGAATCCAGTGGCACAAGTCCCGAAGCTGGCTGACCAGTGCCTCCGAGAGAATAGGTTCAACCTCGTAGGCCAGGGACCCGATAGTCCGGTCCCATCGTCCGAGATCGATCTGCGCGCCGAACTGATCCACAATCTTCGCCCAGCGCAGTTCGATGGCGAGCCGCTCACGGTCTAGCCCCAGTGACTCTTGCACCCACGTCTCTTGGTCGGTCTTCATTTGACTCAGAGACGCGGCCGGGTAGTCCTCTTCCACGGAGTCGATCAGCGTGTGATGGGTCGGGCACATGAGAATCAGGTTCTCGTAGCTGTCGCGATCCCCTTCAAAAGGTTCCTTGCCCCGGGGACCGTCTTCACTCCGGGCCACGATATGCGCTTCTTCACCCAGAATTACCGACGACCCCGTGAGGTCAGACGTGTGGGCGAGCTCGGTCCTACACGATGGATATGCGCACCGACTTCCGGATCTACCCCACAACAGTTTTCGCGCCGTCACAGTGATCGTCATGGGGCCTGATGTTACGAGCAGCAATGTCGATCGGGCGCACCTGGTTCAACGATTCACTGGCAAGATTTCCAGGTCCGTCGTCACTCTGTAATTCGCCCGGTTGTCGCGTTCCCGGCCCATGTCGTTCGGCCCGTCTGGCTTTACCACCACGGTGAAACCGGACTCACGCGCCTGTCCGTCGGACTTGTGGCTAAGGATTTGTTGGGCAGAGGTGACGCGAACCTCTCCACTCTCCGGAAAGATCGACACGGTGATGTCGGTCCCGTCGATTGCGAGCTGAACGCGTTTGCGGTGCTGTCCCATGGGGAGATCCTGCCACCCCATCGGGCGCAAGCGACCCCGACGCCTAGAGGTAGGCGTCGGGGACATGACGCGTTACGCCGCAGCCGTCGCCACTCGATAGATGGCCGAGGGCCAATAAACGGACAGTCCGAATCGGCCTTCCACGCGGGCCTGGAGTTGGTTGCGCTGGAACAGTTCGCCGGACTCGGCCGACCACTCGATATCGATTCGTCGGCCGACGATGTCAATCGACACCGCGGTCGGGTCCAGGACCAGGCCCGTCTTGACGGGCAGGGCCGTGGAGAGGACTACGCGCAGTCCCCGAACCTTACGTTCGGTCAGGTCGATGGGCACGCCGCGGAAGGCAAGGCGTCGGCCGAGGTGACGGTGAGTTCGATCTCCTCCCAGATTTCCGGGCGCAGAACGGCGACTGTGGGCGCGTATCCCGCGGCTTCAGCCTCGGTCAGGGCCTTTCGGATCGACACGATGGCCGAGGTCTCGGACGTCTGGACCTGGATTCCCGAGGTGGTGAGGATTCCGGTCAGGTTCTCGCCGGTTCCGTCACCGGACAGGGCCTGGGTCTCCGCTGCCTTGTTCAGGCCGTAGACGAGTTCGTCGGCCACGAACCGCTGGAGACCCGGCGGTCGCTCTGCGGCCGGGTAGGAATTCTCGGCGCCTAGACGGTCAACGGCACCGCGACATCGGCGCCGCCCTCTTCGGTGATCCGGGCGCCCATCTGCGTGTATGTGGGCGCTGGGATGAACCCGCCGGCGAAGAGTGCCTCGCCCTGACGGAATCCCGGTGACTCCGCCAGCAGATGTTCGGGCACAAACCCGAAAGTGTCGGCGAGTTCGGCGAGATCTCGCGGCGCGTTCATCCGCATCAGGCACAGGTTGTCGCATTGGGACAGGACATTGGGGTGGATCTTGGTCGGTCGTTGCGTCGACAGCAGCAGCCAGAGGCCGAATTTGCGTCCCTCGGCGGCGATCTGCACGACGCGATCGATCAGTGCCTGTTCGACTGCACTCGTGGCCAGCGGCGGACAGATGTTGTGGGCCTCGTCGATCACGATGAGTACGGGGCGTCGCTCGTCCCGCCGTGCCCACAGGTGTTCGAGCACACTGAGGGCGGCCACCTTCGGTTCCGCCGGATGGGCGAACCCGCCCAGGTCGAGCACGGTCGCCTGGGGCCGGTCGTCGACGATGTCGGTGGCGGCAATGTCGCCGCGCGCCCAGAGCGCCCAGTCGAGGACCTGGAGATTCTCGATCCGCTTGGCGAGCCGCTGGTGTCCGGGATCATTGGACCTGCGGAGAGCGTCGAGGTAGGTGGTTTGGTCCGACGTCTCGGTGAGTGTGGCGTCGGCGTGCAGCAGGACGTTGTACTCGTCGGCGTCGGCGATCGGATCCAATTGCAGGACCGCGGCCTTCGCGGCCAGGGGGAGGGAGAGGAATCGCGTCCGCAATTGCGGTCCGTCCCGTCGGGTGGAATGCAGCACCCGGATGTCGGCGGCCGCGATCGCCTCGGCGGTGGCGGGGTCGGTGGTGCCTCGTGTCTCCGGCAATCGAGTGAAATCCGCGTTCGGATCGAGGATCAGCAACGGCAGACGGGTGCGCAGCAACAACTGCTCGAGCACCACCCCGAGCGCGTACGTCTTGCCGGATCCGCTCTGGCCGCACCAGAAGGTGTGGCGGTTGAACTTCTCCGCGGCGAGGAGGACGTCGGTCGTCGCGTTGTCGCGATTGCTTCCCACTGTCAGGTGAACCACGTCCGTACCTTACTGGCACGGACGGCATCCCATCGGACTTACGAGCTGGTCAACTCCGTGCGTAGTACGAAAGCCCGGTCGCCCGTGGCGGGGTCTCGTACCGGGAATCCGTGCCGGGCATAGAAGCGGTGAGCGTCGACATCGGGCTCGTCGACCTCGATCTCGAACTCGCCCGCTCCGCGTCGTGTCGCCTCGGCGACGGCGGCGGTGAGCACCGCGCTGCCCAGACCGCGCCCCCGCTCCGCAGGCACCGTGTACATCTCGTCGAGCAAGGCGATGCCGCCGTCGAGCCAGACGTTGGTCCTGATGGTGACCAGCCCCATCGACGAGATCGGAGCGCCGACCACGATGGCGAAAGTGCCTGGGCCGGTGAGTAACTGGTTCAGGCGTAGAGCCAGCACCGTCGGACCGGGAGACGGTTCGTCGTACTCGCGATTGAACGCGTCCAGCAGTTCGGCTATTGCTTCTGCGTCTGCCGGCGTCGCCAACCGGGCGGAGTCGTGGAGGTCCACGGTCCCACCTTAACGACGATGACCGTCCCCGTCCGACGGGTCGGTATGAGGCAGGAGATCACGAGGGCGCGTGCCGCAGGTGCCCGTAGAGGGCGGCGCGATACCCGCGGGTGTAGCTGGGTTCCTCGTCGTCGGGGTGGGGTGGGCAGGCGAGTGTCGACGACGCGAGTTGTCGCGCCCACGGGGCCGGAAGGGCACCGAGGTCGGCTACGGCATCGAGGAAGCCCTGCTGGAACAGGTCTGGGTCGAGGTGTTCGTCGAGTTCGGCGTCGTAGATCGGGAACGACGTGGGTAGCCGCGTGACGACGCCGTGCTCGGTGACGATGTCGAGTTCGGGCAGGTCGGAATCGGGATTTTTCAACGGACCGAACGCCTTTCGGCCAACGTGCGGTACAGGGTGGCACGACTGACCCCCAGTTCTTGCGCGATCTTCGGTACGGAGACCCCTCGCGCCCGCATCTGCTCGGCGCGCGCGACCTGCTCGGCGTCGAGCGCCCGCGGGCGACCGATGGCCGACGCCGATCCGCGAAGCGTCCTCGGGGTCGAGCGGTCGGTGGGCGCCGTGGTGTCGTCGAGTTCGGCCAGGGACGCCAAGACCGAGACGATCATCGCTCCGGCCGGGTCGGCGGTGTCGATCCCCTCCCGCAGCGAACGCAATCCGATACGGCGCCCGGTCATCTGATTGGCGATGTCCATGACCTCGCGCACGGTGCGGCCGAGGCGATCGATCCCGACGACGACCGTGGTGTCTCCCGCACGCGCGTAGTCGAGGAGCGCCGACATCCCGGGTCGGTGGCCGGTGGGAGTGGAGCGGTCGGTCGCGTCGGTGTAGATGCGACCGGGATCTACACCGGCGTCGGTGAGCGCATCGATCTGTGGCGCGAGCGCGTGGGCACCGGGGGTGTCACGGGCGTAGCCGAGGGCCATCCCCGACGACTCTGTTGCTTCGGCTGTCACCGTGGCAGCGTATCTCAAAAGTATTGAAACAGGAGCCACGCCACGCGATGGTAGTTTCGAGACGAACGAGGATGCAACGTTGTTCCTTCTCGAAAGTCGCAAAAAAGTCTCGTAAACGTCCGAGAAGGGTGGGTCACGGGCGGTCGGGATTCACTGTCAGGGGCTGCCCGCGAGACGGAGGGCCGATGGCATCGCGTCGTCTCTTCGCGCTGTTTCGCCCACTCTCCCGCGAGCGACTCGCACTGGCGCTACCGTCGCTCCATCCGTAGTCGGAGGTGGAGGCTCGCTGATGTCACTCGCATACCCGGACGCCCACTCCTCGGGACCGCGCCTCGTCGAGACGCCGTCCGGGCCGGCGGAGTACGTCGACGTCGGGACCGGTCCGCCGCTGGTGTTCCTGCACGGGTCACCGGGCGGCTGCGACCAGGGCGTCCTCATGACTGGCTTCCTCGCCGGCGGGCACCGCGTCATCGCGATCTCACGGCCGGGTTACCTGGGCACACCCCTCGGACCCGACACCCGCTCACCGACGGCGCAGGCGGAGCTGATCGCGGCTGTCCTGGACGCCCTGGGGATCGGGCGTTTCGCGCTGATGTGCTGGTCTGGCGGCGGACCCGCCGCCTACTCGCTCGCCGCTGCGGTACCCGACCGCGTCGTGTCGATGGTCGCGGTCGCCGCGGTCAGCACTCGTTTCGACCCGCGGAGCAGCTTGCGCGGACGACTCGAACTGTCCGAGGAGAAGCTGCTGTTCAGCCGCTTCGGTCAGTGGCTGGCGACGACGCTCGCCGCCAAGGCGCCGTCGACAGCGATCTCGACGATCCTGTCCGGGGAAGGCGACCTGTCGCGCGCACAGATCCGGGCACTCACCGCGGACATCGTCGCCGACGACGAGCAACGCGCGTTCGCGATCGATCTGTTCGACACGGTCTCGGGTGCCCGAAAAGCCGGCTTCGACAATGACTTCGACCAATTCCGCGACCTCGACCTACCGCTCGCGGCGATCACCGCACCGGTCCTGGCAATCCACGCGCGAACCGACGCCGACGTGCCGTTCGGGCAGAGTGTCCACGCCGTGGACCAGGTGACTGGTGCTCGCCTCGAGGCGATCGACGAAGGGACGCACTTGTCGATGTGGCTCGGATCCGACGCGGCGCGACTGCAGTCGTTGGTCGACAAACATCTGAGAGCGGCGTCACCGTCGTAGCGCGCTCGAGGTGCGGCCCCGAGGCATGGTGGGCGTCGAAAGGACTCCGCTCTCTGAGGAGCGAGCTTGCGAGCGTCGGTCTGTGCTCTCTGAGGAGCGAGCTTGCGAGCGTCGGTCCATGCTCCCTGAGGTGCGAGCTTGCGACGTCGGTCCATGCTCCCTGAGGTGCGAGCGAAGCGAGCCACGAAGGGTCTCGCAACGTGTCTCACCGAGCCCTTCGTGGCTCGTCGCTTGCGCTCCTCACACC
>NZ_JBHYNC010000062.1:0-26721 GCF_042743165.1 Gordonia sp. NPDC058843 | reverse complement strand
GAGGTGAAGGTGGCGATAGCGGCTGCGCTGGCCGATGCGGTCAAGCTCGACACCGTCGCCGGCCTCGGCGACGAGGCGGAGGCCGCGCGCACCCGCATCCTCGCGCTCGCCGGCCGCTGACGACGCCCCGCACCGCGAACACCGACACAGCGACCGCGTCGCGAACGTGAACACGGCGCCACCAGGACGACGAAAGTCCTGGTGGCGCCGTGTTGCGTCTCCGCTGGAAACGATACGGCGGTTTACCCACAATTCACGCCGACACACCGGATTTCGGCGCGCCGCCCCCGATTTCCGCGCGTACGTTGGCGAGTGACGGACCGCGGGGAAGCGGTTCGTTCGGGAGGTTCAATTCGTGGTTTGTGCAAGCAACGCGAGGGGGCCGGCCCCGGTCCTCGTCCACCTCGGCTGACGCCGGGACAACGGACAACTGGACCGGCCGTCGACCAACACTGGTTTGTGCGGGTGCCGCACGAACGTAGGAGCTCCACGTGACCACACGCACCTACGTCCTCGATACCTCCGTGCTGCTGTCCGACCCCTGGGCGGTCAGGCGATTCGCCGAACACCATGTCGTGCTGCCACTGGTGGTGATCAGCGAACTCGAGGGCAAACGTCACCACCACGAACTCGGTTGGTTCGCGCGTGAGGCGTTGCGCATGCTCGACGACATGCGTCTCGAACACGGCCGGCTCGACCTGCCTCTCGAGATCGGCGAAGACGGCGGCACCCTTCAGGTGGAGCTCAATCACACCGACCCCGCGGTGCTGCCCGCCGGATTCCGCACCGACTCGAACGACTCCCGCATCCTCGCCTGCGCCCTGAACCTGCGCGCCGAGGGCAAAGACGTGACGCTGGTGTCCAAGGACACGCCGTTGCGAGTGAAGGCCGGCGCGGTGGGTCTGGCCGCTGACGAATACCACGCGCAGGACGTCGTGGTGTCCGGATGGTCGGGCATGACCGAACTCGACGTCGAGACCGCCACGATCAACACGCTCTTCGCCGAGGGGGTCGTCGACATCGACGACGCCCGCGAACTCCCGTGTCACACCGGCATCCGATTGCTCAGCGCCACCTCGAGTGCCCTGGGTCGTGTGAACGCCGACAAGCGGGTGCAGTTGGTACGCGGCGACCGCGAGGCCTTCGGGCTCCACGGACGTTCGGCGGAGCAGCGCGTGGCCCTCGACCTGCTCCTCGACGACACCGTCGGGATCCTGTCGCTCGGCGGCAAGGCGGGCACCGGCAAGTCGGCGCTCGCGCTCTGCGCGGGACTGGAGGCTGTTCTGGAGCGACGCACCCAGCGCAAGGTCGTCGTGTTCCGCCCGCTGTACGCCGTCGGTGGACAGCAGCTGGGTTACCTGCCGGGCAGTGAGTCCGACAAGATGGGGCCGTGGGCGCAGGCGGTCTTCGACACGCTCGAGGGCCTCGCGTCGCCGGAGGTCATCGACGAGGTGCTGAGCCGCGGCATGCTGGAAGTGCTACCGCTGACGCACATCCGCGGACGGTCCTTGCACGACTCTTTCGTCATCGTCGACGAGGCACAGTCGCTGGAGCGCAACGTGCTGCTCACCGTCCTTTCCCGGCTGGGGTCGGGATCGCGGGTGGTGCTGACGCACGACGTCGCGCAACGCGACAACCTCCGGGTGGGCCGCCACGACGGCGTCGCGGCGGTCATCGAGAAGCTGAAGGGCCATCCACTCTTCGCGCACATCACCCTCACCCGCAGTGAGCGTTCGCCGATCGCCGCACTCGTGACCGAGATGCTCGAGGAGTTCGCGCCCTAGATCACGACAGTTCCTGCGGCGCGCTCGATCTCGCCGGGAGCACAAAGGCCGCGTCGACTCTCCGAGGGGAGGGAGTCGACGCGGCCTTCGGTGTCAGATCAGGCGGTCGGCGGCTCGATCGGGGTGAAGTCGCCGAGTGCATTCAAGAGGTCGATGATGGCGGTGAGCAGTTCGACGTTCTCCAAGGATGTCATTGTTCTCCCTTTTATCGAATGGCTATCCGGTTGACGGTCGCCTTTACTCGGCGGCGTCGTTTGCGACATTAATGATTCGATAACAAACGCGCAAACAGAATCTTGGTGAATTCGAATCATCGCGTCAGTGAGTATTTCGGAATATCTTCTGTCCTGCATCTCGAATAATGGCAATCCGCAGATTCGTATCGAGAAACAAATCCTCGAGTCGGATTTTCCAGTGTCCGGGAGGTCCCCGCCGACATCCGATCCGAACCGCACCGTGACCAGGACGTGACTCATCCACACTTGCGCGATGTCACACTGTTGTGGTGCAGAAGTTACTGATGAGGCAAATGAGACTGCTGGGACTACTGGTGATCGCGGTGCTCGCCGCGACTGTCGGCGGTGCCGGCCAGTCGCTCGCCGCCCCAGAGACAACTACACCGGAGACGTCCACCACGCCGGGCCCGGGAGCGGATCCGGGGTCGGGTATCCCGCTGCTCGACGGGATTCTCGACCAGCTCGCAGGTGGGAGCGGATCGGCCGACGGGACCGACGGCACCGGTGCGCCGGGGTCGGGCGGTCCGACGAGTCAGATGATCGTCGTCACCGCCCCGAGGGCGTCCGACACCACCGCCACCCTGACGGCGTTCGACCGGGGTGCAGACGGTAGCTGGAAACCGGTCATCGGCCCGACGAAGGCCTTCCTCGGATCATTGGGCATGGGCGAGCCCAAGGACAACGTGCACCGGACGCCGCAGGGCACCTTCCCGCTCGACCAGGCCTTCGGTCGTGCGGAGAATCCCGGGACCAAGATGCCCTATCTCAAGGTCGACCAGCAGGACTGGTGGGACTCGAACATGAAGTCGCCGACATACAACACGCACGTGCGTTCGCCGCAGAGCCCCGGTGGCGACAGCGAGAACCTGTACAACTCCGGCCCGGTCTACGACTACGCGGTCAACATGGCGCACAACCCGCAGCGGACTCCGGGCCGCGCGTCGGCGATGTTCCTCCACGTCACCAACGGTGAACCGACGATGGGCTGCGTCGCGATCGAGCGCGAGCTGATGAAGCAGATCCTGGTGTGGCTCGACCCGGCGAAGAACCCGAAGATCACCATCGGCGTCAACCAGAGTGCGCCGGCCGGCGAGGCGCCCGGAGCAACCCCTCAAACCGCTCCGGGCACGACGCCGCCGGGGACGACGCCCCCCGCCACGTCGGGTGTCCCGGGTGCCGATGTCCTGACCGGCCTGCTCTCGCAGCTCGTCGGCGTGGTGCCGTCTCTCTTCGGACTCGGCGGTCAGGCGGGCTGATCGGCTCGTCGGATCGCGTTCAGGAGCTCGACAGGCTCATACGCGCGCATCGGCACCCCGGGCACAACGTGGTGTCGATGCCGATGTGCCAGCCGTTGACCCGAGCGAGGTCATCCAGATCAGATCGGCGAAGGGGAGCGCGGACGGTGAAGCTGCGTCCGCAACTGTCGCAGTTCCGGTCGAAGGGGGACCCTTCGGTTTCCACGAGTGCGGAAACAACTGTCATCTCGGTGGACCTTCTGTCGTTCGCGGACTCATCGTGTCGCGGTCGTCGGAGAGCCATCCCGCACTCGGACGAGCGACCATTCCAGTCTCAGCGTATGTGATGTAGATCTCAAGGGTCCAATGACACATCGTTCGGTGGACAGCGTCGGCGCCGGCTCATCGACCGGACGGGATGACCATGACCGGGCATCGGGCTCTCCGCAGTACGGCGAGGCTCGTCGACCCCAGCAGCATGCGTTCGAAGCCGCCGCGTCCGCGCGCACCGAGCACCACCAGTTGCGCGGCCTGAGCGTGATCGAGCAGTGCCCGTGCCGGACGATCCCGCGAGATCGAGCTCCGGACCAGGACCGCCGGATGGTCCCGGCGCAGGATCGAGAGTTCGTCGTCGAGCCAGGCCGCCACCCGGGTGCGCAGCTTCCGCCAGGCGATGAGGTCGTGATCGAGCGACAGCGTTGTCGGATCCCGATCGGATCCGTCGGAGTCGGTCCAGGCGTGCACAACCGTCAGTGGGACGCCGCGAACCGCCGCCTCGGCGAAGGCGGCCGCCGCGGCCCGTCGACTCGCGGGCGAACCGTCCACGCCGACCACCACTGCGGCCGACATCTGCTCCGGCGCTGCCGGACCCGGGTCGTGGACCACGGTCAACGGACTCCGGCAGTGTTCGGCGAGTGCGACCGCGACCGAACCCAGCGCCACGCGGTCGCCTGCGCGGTGGCCTCGGTTGCCGACGACCAGCATCCGCGCCGCTGCCGAGGCGTCGAGCAGGGTGGGTATGGGCGGTGCGCACTCGACTCGGGTCGCGACCGGGTCGGCCGGCGAGGTCGCCACGCCCGCACCGCTCGACTCCGCGATCGCACGGCGCGATTCCGACAGGGCCCGCTCGGCGCGCCTTCGCAGCGGTTCGAGGGCCTGTGGACTCTCGGCGACGAGGCCGGCCGACGGGCAGGCGGCGGAGATGAGCTCGACCGGCGAATTGTGCAACCGGGCATCGCGGGCGGCCCAGCACGCCGCCGCGCGGGCGGTGGCCGAACCGTCGATCCCGACGATCGTGGACGCAGTCAACGCGGCTGCCCCCTTCACAGGTCGCACACCGGGTGACCCCGTGGGGTCTGTTCCTTCCAGTACACGGTCCCGGCATCACCGCGCGCATGCGACGAAGATCCCGGATCGGGAGGACCAAGGACCCTGTGGGGCGGGCTCAGCGTCGTCGATCGCGGTTCGCGGCCTTCGCCGCGTACACCGCCGCCTGGGTACGCCGCTCCATCCCGAGTCTGCTGAGCAGCCGCGACACGTAGTTCTTGACGGTCTTCTCCGCGAGGTGCATCCGCGCCGCGATCTGACGGTTCGTCAGGCCTTCTCCGAGGAGGGCGAGCAGCGTCCGGTCCTGCTCGCTGAGCCCGTCGTCCGCCGGCTTCTCGGCGTCCTGCCGCGCGCGCAAGCGGTCCATCAGTGCCGCGGCGGCGCGGTTGTCCAGCAGAGATCGGCCCGCTCCCACGTCGGCGATGGCCCGTGCGAGCTCCATTCCGGTGATGTCCTTGATGACATACCCGCTGGCCCCGGCCAGGATGGCGTCCATCATCGCCTCGTCGTCGGTCAGCGACGTCAACATGAGGCACCGCAGGCCGTCGACTCGGCTCAACAGTTCGCGGCACAGTTCGATGCCGTTGCCGTCGGGGAGCCGGACATCGAGCACGGCGACGTCCGGTGACACCGCGGGAATCCGCGCCAGCGCCTGCGCGACGGTGGCGGCTTCGCCGACCACCTCCACGTCAGAGACGGAGTCGAGGAGTTCGACAAGACCCCGGCGGACGATTTCGTGGTCGTCGACCAGGAAAACCCTGATCATGCCGTCTCCTTTCGGCAACGGACTCCCAGATTGTACGGCGCGGCGATTGCAATCGCCGAATGTGCGCATGGCGAACAAACGATTTCCCCGGATTCCGGGGACCGATACCTCGTTCGACCGAAGCGCGGCGGTCGAATTCGTCTCTGACTATGATCCGAATATGGCTTCCGAATTCTCGGAACTCGACCCGAGATCGCTCGAATTGCAGAAAGCGCTGTCGCAGATGCGATTGCGCGAGTTGCTCGACGAGGTGTCCGACCGGATCAGCCAGATCGCCGATGTGCGCGATCAGACCGACGGACTCCTGCAGGCGATGCTCGCCGTCAGTTCCGGACTCGACCTGGAAACCACACTCGAATCCATCGTGGCGTCGGCGATCCGACTGGTCGACGCGGAGTACGGGGCGCTCGGCGTGCTCGGGAGCGGCCACCACCTGTCCGCGTTCCTCTCGCAGGGCATCGACGACGAGACCCGCGTACTGATCGGCAACCTGCCCACCGGGGGCGGCGTCCTCGGCCTGCTCATCGATCAGCCCGAACTCCTGCGGCTGTCCGACCTGACCGAGCACCCCGAATCGGTGGGATTTCCCGCGAACCATCCGCCGATGACGAGCTTCCTCGGCACGCCCATCCGGGTTCGGGACGAGGTCTTCGGCAATCTCTACCTGACCGAGAAGAAGAACGGCGGCGTCTTCACCGAGGACGACGAGGTGGTGATCCAGGCGCTGGCCTCGGCGGCCGGGATCGCGATCGACAACGCCCGGCTCTACGAGCAGGCGCAGAACCAACTGGCCTGGATCGAGGCCAACCGCGACGTGATGACCGAGTTGCTGACCGGCGCCGATCACCAGGATGTCCTCGAACAGATCGCCCGGAAGGTACTGAGCCTCGCGGACGCCGACCTCGTCTTCATCGCCGAACCCCACGACACCGAGGAGCCCGTCGAACTGATCGACGAACTGGTCATCACGGTGGCCGAGGGTGCCGACGGGCACGTCTTCCGCGGACGGAGCATCCCCATCACCGGGTCGACGTCGGGAACCGCGTTCGTCCAGCGGACCCCGGTCCTCCGGAATCACCTGGAGTACGACGTCGGCGATTCGACGCGCTACGGGCCGGTCATGGCCGCCCCGCTGCGCACGGCGGATTCCACGAGGGGGGTGCTGATCGCCATGCGGGCCGACGGACGAGAACCCTTCGCGCGGGATCTGCTCGGGCTGAGCGCGGACTTCGCCGACCAGGCCGCTCTGGCACTGCAGCTGGCCTCCGCGACGTTGCAGGCCCACCAGATGCGGGTCCTCGAGGATCGCGAACGCATCGCCCGCGACCTGCACGACCACGTGATCCAGCGGATCTTCGCGGAGGGGCTCAGTCTGCAGGCAACGCTGCAGCGGACGCATTCACCCGACACCCGCTCGCGACTCACCCGCTCCATCAACAATCTGCAGGACATCGTGCAGGAGGTGCGGACGACCATCTTCGATCTGCAGGCAGAGGACATGACGGTCACTCGTCTGCGGCAGCGCGTGCAGGAGGCCATCGATCAACAGATCGACGACCTGCCGATACAGATGCACGTGCGGACCTCGGGGCCGCTGTCCGTGGTCGACCTGCCACTGGCCGAACACGTCGTCGCGGTGACACGCGAGGCGGTCAGCAACGTCGTCAAGCATGCCCGGGCAACGACGGTGACGGTGTCGATCTCGGTCGCCGACGAACTCGTCGTCGAGGTCATCGACGACGGCATCGGGCTGCCGCCGGATGTGACCCCCAGCGGACTGCGCAACCTCGCGCTGCGGGCGGAGAAGGTCGGCGGCGAGTTCACGCTGACCACTCCGCCGGACGGCGGCGGTCTCGCACTGCGGTGGTCAGCGCAGCTCTAGCGTCGTCTCGGTCTCGGCGGGCAGCCGCCAGGCCGATGTCCGCTCGGTCAGCCAGGCCAGTGAATGGAGCCCGGTCAGCACTCCGAAGAGCACCAGCAGCCACACCGACAATCCGATGATCGCGCATGCGGCGAAGGCGGCGAACAGAACGACGAGAACGGCCGTGAAGGTGATGACGGTCCCCCTGGGAGAGGCGTGCTCCGACGGTGCGCGGAGAATCGGACCCTCACACCATCCACTGGCGTCGCGTCCGGCGGGAGGGGCCGAAGGTCACCGGTGCGGAGGGCCAAGGACCACGGTGGTGTCATCGACTGGGAGGGGCACCGTCCGGCGGGGTCATGCCGGCCTCAGGCGGGCCGACCCCGTTTGAGCTCGAACCCGGTCACGTGGCGGGGATCGTCGTCCCGCGGGGCGGTCGCCATCTCGATCTGCGCACGCGCCTGATCGAGGACGGGAGTGTCCGGATCGAGGACAGAGAGGTAGCGGTCGTGCGCGGCGAGTGCTCGCACCGCCGCCTCGACCTGATCCTCGACGTCGACGCCGTGGGTTGCCGACGGACCGTTCTCGAACAGCCACGACGGTGGGGAGTCCAGGGCGTCGTAGGCGTCGAGCACCGCCGCGGCGAACTCCATGTGATCGCTCTGGTTGGGCGCACCCGGTGCCCACTCCGGACCGCCGAAGAGCGAGAGGATCACCTGCGGACGGACGCGTTCGACGGTCTCGGCGACCTTGTCCCGTAGCTCGGGGACGTTACGGATGTCGCTGTCGGGGAAACCCCAGAACTCGACTTCGTCGACCCCGACGATCGATGCGGACGCTCGCTGCTCGGCTTCCCGTAGCGGGCCGCACTCGCCGGGTGTGAGGCCCTCGATACCACGCTCGCCGCTCGAGGCCAGTGCGTAGACCACGCGCTTGCCCTCGCCGGTCCAGCGGGCGACGGCCGCGGCCATCCCGTACTCGGGGTCGTCGGGATGGGCGACGAGGACGAGCGCGGTCTGCCAGTCGGTGGGGAAGGGGAGCAGCGACGCCATCGTGCTCAGCGCTCCCGGTCGAGATTGGCCATCTTCAGCACGTCGAGTCGGGCGTCGAGCTCGTCTTCGGTCAGCTTCTCGCCGACCAGGCCGCGATCGATGACGGTCTCCCGGATGGTCTTGCCCGCTTTCAGCGCCTGCTTGGCCACGGCTGCCGCCTCCTCGTACCCGATCGCACTGTTGAGCGGGGTGACGATCGAAGGCGAACTCTCCGCGAGCGTGCGCAACCGCTCGGTGTTGGCCTGCAGTCCGGAGATGCACCGGTCGGCGAACAGTCGCGAGACGTTCGCGAGCAACTTCAGGGATTCGAGGACGTTGCGGGCCATCATCGGGATGTAGACGTTGAGTTCGAAGGCGCCGTTGCCGCCGCCCCAGGTGACCGCGGCGTCGTTCCCGATGACCTGTGCCGCCACCTGTGTGACCGCTTCGGGCAGAACAGGATTGACCTTGCCCGGCATGATGGAGCTGCCCGGTTGCAGGTCCGGGAGGAGGATCTCACCGAGTCCGGTGAGAGGGCCCGAACCCATCCAGCGGACGTCGTTCGCGATCTTGGTGAGCGACACCGCGATCGTCTTCAACTGGCCGGAGAGTTCGACGAGTCCGTCGCGTGCCGCCTGTGCCTCGAAGTTGTCCTTCGCGAGGGTGAGGGATTCGACGCCGGTGAGTCGCACGAGTTCGGCGACCACCTTGGTGCCGAAGCCGTCCGGCGCATTGAGGCCGGTGCCGACCGCCGTGCCGCCGATCGGCAGTTCGCCGACGCGGGGCAGGGTCGCGGTGATGCGCTCGATGCCCGCCTCGACCTGCCGGGCATACCCCCCGAACTCCTGCCCGAGCGTCACCGGGACGGCGTCCATCAGATGTGTCCGGCCGCTCTTGACGACCTCGCGCCATTCGGTTGCCTTGTCGCTCAACGCCTTCTGTAGATGCTCGAGGGCCGGGATCAGGTCGGTGACGGCGGCTTCGGTGGCGGCGACGTGTGTCGCCGTCGGGAAGGTGTCGTTCGACGACTGGGACATGTTGACGTGGTCGTTGGGGTGGACGTCCACGCCGTGAGACTTGGCGATCGACGCGATGACCTCGTTGGTGTTCATGTTCGAGCTGGTGCCCGAACCGGTCTGGAACACGTCGATCGGGAACTGGTCGTCGTGCCCGCCGTCGGCGATCTCGGTCGCCGCGGCGACGATGGCATCGGCCTTCTCCGCGTCGAGGAGCCCGAGGTCACGGTTGACCGTCGCGCAGGCCGCCTTCAGCAGGCCCATCGCACGGATCTGCGTCCGCTCGAGCGGACGCCCGCTGATCGGGAAGTTCTCGACCGCGCGCTGCGTCTGGGCCCGCCACAGGGCGTCGACGGGCACCCGGACCTCGCCCATGGTGTCGTGCTCGATGCGGTACTGCTGCTCGCCCTGTGCTGCCTCGGTCATCGCGTGACTACTCCTTCGATCGGATCCTGATGCCGCTCAGCGGGACGTTCACGGCCCCGCTCGGGTCGGTGAAAAAGTCGTTGCCCTTGTCGTCAACAACGATGAACGCGGGAAAATTCTCGACCTCGATCTTCCACACGGCTTCCATGCCGAGTTCGGGGTACTCGATGATCTCCTGGCTCTTGATGCAGTCGAGCGCGAGGCGCGCCGCCGGCCCGCCGATGGAGCCGAGGTAGAAACCGCCGTGTGAGCCGCACGCCTCGGTGACCTGCTTGGAGCGGTTTCCCTTGGCCAGCATGACCATCGAGCCGCCCGCGGCCTGGAACTGCGCGACGTAACTGTCCATCCGGCCCGCCGTCGTCGGCCCGAACGACCCCGAGGCCATGCCTTCGGGGGTCTTCGCCGGTCCCGCGTAGTAGACGGGGTGGTCGCGCAGGTAGTCGGGCATCGGTTCGCCGGCGTCGAGACGTTCCTTGATCTTGGCGTGCGCGATGTCTCGCGCGACGACCAGCGGACCCGTCAGGGAGAGTCGGGTCTTCACGGGGTACTGCGAGAGCTGCGACAGGATCTCGGCCATCGGCCGGTTGAGGTCGACCTCGACCACCTCGCCGCCCGAGATGTCCTCGGCCACACCGGCCGCGGGCATGTACTTGGCCGGATCGGTCTCGAGCTGCTCGAGGAAGACGCCGTCGGCGGTGATCTTGCCGAGGGCCTGACGGTCCGCCGAACACGACACCGCGATCGCGACCGGGCACGACGCCCCGTGCCGGGGGAGCCGGACCACGCGCACGTCGTGGCAGAAGTACTTGCCGCCGAACTGGGCTCCGATGCCGAAGGATTGGGTCAGCTTGACGACCTCGTCCTCGAGCTCGAGGTCGCGGAAACCGTGCGCCGACATCGATCCCTGGGTCGGCAGGTTGTCGAGGTAGTGAGCTGACGCGTATTTGGCGGTCTTGAGTGCGAATTCGGCTGAGGTGCCGCCGATCACGACGGCCAGGTGATACGGCGGGCACGCCGCGGTGCCCAGCGAACGGATCTTCTCGTCGAGGAACTTCAGGATGCCCTTGGGGTTCAGGATCGCCTTGGTCTCCTGGAACAGGAAGGACTTGTTGGCACTTCCGCCGCCCTTGGCCATGAAGAGGAACTTGTACTCCGGACCCTTCGGACCCTGTTCGGTCGCGTAGATCTCCACCTGCGCGGGCAGATTGGTACCCGTGTTCTTTTCGTCGTAGGTGGTCAGCGGGGCGAGCTGCGAGTAGCGCAGATTGAGCTGGGTGTAGGCGTCATAGACACCCCGGGAGATGGCCTCGGCATCGTCGGTGCCGGTCAGTACGCCTTCGCTCTTCTTGCCCATGACGATCGCGGTGCCGGTGTCCTGGCACATCGGGAGCACGCCGCCGGCGGAGATGTTGACGTTCTTGAGCAGGTCCAGCGCGACGAAACGGTCGTTGCCGGAGGCCTCGGGGTCGTCGATGATCTTGCGGAGCTGCGCCAGATGGGCCGGGCGCAGGAAGTGGCTGATGTCGTGCATGGCCTCGGCGGTGAGCGCCCGGATGGCCTCCGGCTCGACCTTCAGGAAGGTCTGATCGCCGGCGGTGAACGTGGAGACACCCTCTGTGGTGATCAACCGGTAGGGGGTGTCGTCGGCGCCGGTCGGAAGCAGATCTGAGTAGAGAAACTCGGGGGCTGAGGCTGGTTTACTCACGGACCGCATCGTATCGCCCGACGAGAACGGCCCCACGCCAGAGGTTCGCTCTTCGTCGAGCCTCGTGGACAGTCGAGCCTCGTGGACATGGGGCCGGTTCCGGGCCCGGGATCGGAAGTCACCGCACCCGGTGCGATCTCAGAGATCGAGACGCGAGTATCCGCGGAGTTTGGCCGGCTTGTGAACGGCCTCGATGCGGCGCACCGTGCCGGACTTCGACCGCATCACCAGGGAGCGGGTCGTCGCGCCGTTGGGGCGGTAGGTGACGCCGCGCAGCATGTCACCGTTGGTGACTCCGGTGGCGCAGAAGAAGGCGTTCTCGCCACTGACGAGGATGTCGTTGGTGAGCACCCGGTCGAGATCGTGGCCGGCGTCGAGGGCCTTCTGGCGCTCCTCGTCGTTGCGCGGCCACAGCTTGCCCTGGATCTCGCCGCCCATGCACTTCATCGCCACGGCGGTGATGATGCCCTCGGGGGTGCCGCCGACGCCCATGAGCATGTCGACGGTGGAGTAGTCGTCTGCGGCCGCGACGGCACCGGCTACGTCGCCGTCGGAGATGAGTCGGATCTTGGCGCCGGCCTGGCGGATCTCACCGATGAGGTCGGCGTGGCGGGGGCGGTCGAGCACGATGACCGTGAGGTCGGCGACGTCGATGCCCTTGGCATTCGCGACCGAGTTGATGTTCCACTCGACCGACTCGTTGATGTTGATGGCGCCCTTGGCGTCGGGTCCGACGGCGATCTTGTCCATGTAGAAGACGGCCGACGGGTCGTACATGGTGCCGCGCTCGCTCACGGCGAGCACCGAGATCGAGTTGGGACGACCCTCCGCCATCAGCGTGGTGCCGTCGATGGGGTCGACGGCGACGTCGCAGTCGGGGCCCTCGCCGTTGCCCACTTCCTCGCCGTTGTAGAGCATCGGCGCCTCGTCCTTCTCGCCTTCGCCGATGACCACGACACCACGCATCGACACCGACGACAGCAGTTCGCGCATCGCGTCGACCGCTGCGCCGTCCCCGCCGTTCTTGTCGCCCCGGCCGACCCAACGCCCGGCCGCGAGTGCCGCCGACTCGGTCACGCGGACCAACTCCATCGCGAGGTTGCGGTCCGGGGCCTGATGGGTGCTGACGGTCATGGGCAATCGACTCCTCTGTACGGCGCTGATCGACAGAGCGGCGCCGAGTGATTGTGGCGGTGGTCTCAAGCACCATCCTTGCATGTCACACCGGGCATTCGGTCAGTGACCCTGCTGGTGGGATACTCGGCGCCATGGCAGACAAACCCCGCATTCTGATCAGCGGCAAGGACATGTTCTGGTCGCTGGTGCCGTTGCTGGCGCTGTGTGCGCTGGTGCTGATCGCATCGGGTAACTGCTCGGTCGGGGCGTCCAAGGATGTGGCCGACAGCAAGCTGCCGCCGTTCGACGTGGTCAACGCGCTGAATGCCGATGCCAGTCAGCTCGCGTTCCCGATCCGTCGCCCGCCGACGCCGGAAGGATGGCGACCCAACTCCGGTTCGTCGGAAGCGACCGAGGGGCACCGGGTCAGCACGGTGGGGTGGCTGAGCAGTGGCGGCGCCTACGTACAGCTCACCCAGTCCGATGCACCCGAAGACGTACTCGTGCCCTTCCTCGGCTCCAGCGGGGGTGATTTCGACGACATCGTCGGAACCGGCACCCGTCAGGCGGGTGGGCGCCAGTGGGTGACCTACGAGACGTCGGAGGGCAAGAAGTTCTGGATCACCGACCTCGGCGACGTGCGTATCGCGGTGCTGTCACGGGGCAGCGATGCCGACATCGAGACGATCGCGTCGTCGGTCGTCGCCCAGCCGCCGCTGCGAATGGGGTAGCGGACTACTCATGAGAAGTCGGGTCCCGGGTCCTAGCGTCGTCTCCAGGAGGCGCTCATGGACGGGGGATCTGGGTTCGGCCCGCATGTGGTGTGGGCAAGGCTCGTGCTGGTCGCGGCCCTGGTGCCGCTGGTGGTGATCGTGCCGGTGCCACGGGCGGGTGCGATCGGCGCGCCGGCCGACCCGGCGTCGAGGGTCGCGGTGGCCGCAGCCGGTCCGGATCTCGTCCGGTCCTATACCGACACCGCTGTGGGACGGCCGCTTTCCTCTCCGGCGAGGGGTGGGGAGGATCGTCGGCCGGTCCTCGCGCGAGCCGCGGTCCTACCGACCGCCGAACACGCCCGCGTCAGTGCCCTCGACCACGAGGCGTTCGCGCGGTTCGACTGATCAGTCGTCGCAGTTTTCTCAGTTGTCTCAGTCGTCGTCTCGATCGTCGGGACCGGCGGTCTTCTCGGTGATGGCCGCCTCGATGCGCTCCCGGGCACCACGCAGGTGTTCTTCGCAGCGGGTGGCGAGAGCCTCCCCGCGCTCCCAGAGCGCCAGCGAGGAATCGAGATCGAGTCCGCCGTGCTCGAGTGTGGTGACGATCTCGGCGAGCTCGTCCCGCGCTTCTTCGTACCCGAGTTCCTCGATCGGAGTGGGGGTCTCGTCGGTGCTCACGCGTCTCCTCCGTCTTCGGTGTTCGTCGGTCCGCCGGCGCCGCCTGTACGGGATCGTGCGCGGGGGCGTCGGCCGGCCCGCCCGTCGACCCGGGCGGTCGCGGCGCCGTCGGCGACCCGGATGCGCAGCTGCGCACCGGCGGGCAGATCGGCGAGGGTGCCGACCACATGAGGTGGATCGGTGTCGGTTCGCTGGACCACCGCGTACCCGCGCGCGAGGGTCTGCGCGGGACCGAGGGTCGACAGCCGGGCAGCGAGATGGTCGCGCCGACGCTCCTCGGAGTCTATGTGTCGCAGCACATCCCGGCGTAGCGCGCGGACGAGTTCGGCCACGTGCCCGGCTTCGGAGTCCACGAGCACCCCGGGACGTGCCAGCACCGGACGCGCACGGAGCGCGGCCACGACGCCGGACTCCCGGCGCACCCAGTTGCGCAGCGCCTGCGCACTACGCCGACGCAGATCCGCGATGCCGGCGAGCTCGGCCTCGACGTCGGGGATCACTCGTTTGGCGGCGTCGGTCGGGGTGGCGGCACGCAGATCCGCGACGAGATCGAGTAGTGGATTGTCCGGTTCGTGCCCGATTGCGCTGACCACCGGCGTCCGGCACCGCGAGACCGCGCGCAGCAACGCCTCGTCGGAGAAGGGGAGCAGGTCCTCGACGCTGCCCCCGCCGCGCGCGATGATGATGACCTCGACGTCGGGATGTGCATCGAGCTCGGCGAGATGGGTGAGGATCCGGGCGACGGCGGTCGGGCCCTGCACGGGGGCCTCGCGGATGTCGAAGCGTACGTTCGCCCAGCGCGCCGTGGCCACGCTCACGACGTCGTGCTGGGCGGCGCTCGCACGACCGCTGATCAGGCCGACGGCTCGGGGCAGGAAGGGCAACGGCCGCTTGAGGCGCGGGTCGAAGAGGCCCTCGGCGGCCATCAGCTGCCGAAGCCGTTCGATGCGCAGCAACAATTCGCCGATGCCCACGGCCCGGATCTCGCTGACCCGGAGGGACACGGTGCCGCGTCCGGTGTAGTAGCTCGGCCGGCCCAGGACCACCACAGAACTGCCATCGGTCAGCGGAACCTCGGTGCGCGCCAACAGATCCGGGCTGCACGTCACCGAGATCGAGATGTCGGCAGCAGGGTCGCGCAGGGTGAGGAACGCGGTCCGCGTGCCCGGACGCCGGCTGATCTGGGTGACCTGTCCCTCCACCCAGATCTGTCCGAGCCGGTGGATCCAGTCGGCGATCTTGGTGTTGACCGTCCGAACCGGCCACGGGTGCTCGGACGAGTTCGGCGAGGAGGACCGCCGCGGGGTGTCGCTCGTGTCGGCCCCGGTCACGCTTCGGTGGAGCGCTTGTTCTGCGCGGCGACCCGGTTCTCGAGCATCGTCACGAACGGCGCCCGGTCGCGATTGGCCTTTTCGTAGCCGACGAGTGCGATCAGGTCCTCGATGGCGACCGACCGGAGCCGGGCGCGCAGCTGCGCGAGCGTCAGGGTGTCGTAATCGATGAGCTCGACGATCTCGGGTCCGGCGCCGCCGGCGGCTACCACCGCCTCGGTCCCCGGTACCTCGGCCGCGACGACCTCGTCGGGGGTGGAGCTGTACAGCGCGAACCGTCCGGCATCGGCCCGGGGCGGCGCGGCGAGATCGGCGTCGGCAGCCGCTTCCTCGACCTCGTCGTCGATGGTCGTCGGTGCCGAGGTCTTCGCGGCGGGCCGCGTCGTCGGCGCGGATGTGTTTGTGGTCACCGCGGGTGCGGACGGGGCCACCGGAGCGACCGGCTCGGGGCTCTCCAGCTCGTCCTCGTCGAACCGCGCCCATTCGGGCTGCTCGTCGGGCCGGTCGAAGAACATCTCCAGGGCGGCATCGCCCTTGATGGCCAGTTCGGCGATGTTCTGCTGCGCCCGCATGCCGGCCTGCAACGTCTGGCTGACCGCGGTCATCGGCAATGTGATGAGCAGAGCGGGGAGCTTGCGTGTCTCCTCGAGGGCGGTGACGATCAGACCTGCGGCTATCCGGGCCGGGTATGGTGCGCGATCCATGCCAACACTCTGCCATCACGGGCTACGCCGCGTAACCCGTACCCTGGGAAGCATGTCTGAGACGAAGCGTGTCCTGCTCGCCGAACCCCGCGGTTACTGCGCTGGTGTCGACCGTGCGGTGGAGACGGTCGAGCGTGCACTGGACAAGCACGGCGCTCCCGTCTACGTGCGCAAGGAGATCGTGCACAACCGGCACGTCGTGGAGACCCTCGCCGAACGTGGGGCGATCTTCGTCGGTGAGACCGACGAGGTGCCCGAGGGGGCGATCGTCGTGTTCTCCGCGCACGGGGTCTCTCCGCTGGTGCACCAGACGGCCGCGGAGCGCAACCTGCGGACCATCGACGCGACGTGCCCGCTGGTGACCAAGGTGCACCAGGAAGCCAAGCGGTTCGCCCGCGACGACTACGACATCCTCCTCATCGGTCATGAAGGCCATGAAGAGGTCGAGGGCACGGCCGGTGAGGCGCCCGAGCACATCCAGCTCGTCGACGGACCCGACAGCGTCGACGCGGTGACCGTTCGTGACGAGTCGAAGCTCGTCTGGTTGTCGCAGACCACGCTGTCGGTCGACGAGACCATGGAGACCGTCCGGCGCCTGCGGGAGAAGTTCCCGCTGCTCAACGACCCGCCCAGCGACGACATCTGCTACGCCACGCAGAACCGTCAGGTGGCGGTCAAGGCCATGGCGCCCGAATGCGATCTGGTGATCGTCGTCGGATCGCAGAACTCGTCGAACTCGGTACGTCTGGTGGAGGTGGCCCTGCAGGCCGGCGCAAGGGCCGGTCACCTGGTCGACTACGCCCGTGAGATCGACGAGACCTGGCTGGACGGTGTCACGACCGTCGGTGTCACGTCGGGTGCGTCGGTGCCCGAGGTGCTGGTCCGCGGAGTGCTCGACTACCTGGCCGAGCGCGGGTACGGCACGGTCGAGACGGTCAACACCGCCAACGAGACGCTCACCTTCGCGCTCCCGCGCGAGTTGCGCCCGGCGCGTTCGTCGAGCTGACGCCCCGCCGGCGGCGGTCTGCCGTCTCGGCGGGTCAGAACTCGTCCGGGTCGAGCTTGCGCACCCGCCGATGAGGTAATGCGATCGCCAGGACCGCCGCGATGACGATCGCCGCGACGGCGCTGCCGACGATCGCGACGGTGCGCGCGGTCTGGTCGGGTGGCTGGACGACCGGTGGTGCGGCGACCGGCGCGGACCGGCGTTCGGGCCGCTGATCCGCGGGTAGTTCGGCGGTGAGGGCACCGACCGGGTCGACGACGCCGTGGCCGATCCGCTGATCGCGCCCGGTGCCCGGGGAATGGGCGGTCGCGATGATGCGGTCCATCACCTCGCGTGCCGACAGTTCGGGGAATCGCGCGCGGATCAGAGCGGCGGTGCCCGCGACATAGGGCGCGGCGAAGCTCGTGCCGATCACGGGAACCGGGCCGCCGTCGCTCTGCTGCGCCGATGCCAGCCGGCTCGAACCGCGCCGGCTGTCGAGGCTCACGATGTCGGTCCCCGGCGCCGCGACGCTGACCCACGGTCCGTGCAGGCTGAAGTCGCTCGGAGACCCGGTGTCGGCGTCCACGGAGCCCACGGTCAGCACATACGGCGAGTACCACGCGGGGCTGGCGATGGTGGAGACCGATCGCCAGCCGTCGGGGTCGTCGGGGGCAGGAGCTGCGTTCTGGTTCTGGCAGGCGCCGTCGCGGTTCAGGTTGCCCGCCGCGACGACCACCACGACGTTCCGGTCGTAGGCGTGGCGGATGGCCGCGCCGAGTGCGCGATCGTCGACCGTGTCCGACGCCGGGGCACATGCCACCTCGGAGATGTTGATGACGGTGGCGCGCAGGTCGACGGCGCGCACGATCGCGTGCGCCAGCGTCCGCACCGAGCCGTACCCGGACCCGACCACCGGGGCGCCGTCGTCCCGTCTGCGGTCGTCCTTCTTCTGGAAGGCACTGCTCGACTGGCGGATGGCGATGATCGAGGCCGCGGGCGCGACCCCGGCGAAAGCGTCGGAGCTGCTGGGACGCGCGGCGATGATGCCGGCCACCAGGGTGCCGTGTGCGTCGCAGTCGTCGAGTCCGCTGCCGCCGGAGACGTAGTCGCCGCCGGCGACGACGCGGCCGAGCCGCGGATGCGGTGTCACCCCGGTGTCGATGACGGCCACCCGCTGACCCTGTCCGCGGCTGAATCGCCACGCTTCGGTGAGGTTCATCATCGACTGCGCCGCAGTCGGTTTCGACACGCTGCGGGTCAACTCCGGGGTGTTGCACAGATGGCGCTGCTCGGTCGGCTCCGGCGGCGCCACCGGTGCCGACCGGATCAGGGCGCCGGGATCGATCCGGGGCGGGGTCACTGCCGCCGCCGGCGAGGCCGACGTCCCGATGAGGGCCGCGGCCAGCGCCGACGCGATCAGTCCGGTGCTGCGAATGCGCGTGCCGCGCATCAGATCTCGCGGACCATTCGATAGAGGTCGAGCAGCCACAGCAGGAGGGGCACGATGAGGGCGACGAGAATGTACTCGCCGATCTCGGCCCAGCGGCGCATCACCGGAGAGAAGTCCTGGTTCGGGGCGACGACCCCGAAGACGAAAGCGGCGATCACGACGAGGACGCCGAGTGCGAAACCGATGACCGGCCACTGGTCGTCGCCGAATGCGAGACCGGTGATCAGCGTGATCACCACCAGCGATCCGCCGACGATGAGGATCCCGGCCTGGAACAGGTCACTGTGGGAGCGGCCCCGCAGGCACAGCACGACGCCGATGATCGCGGCGTACGCGGCGTTGCGCCACTCGAACCCGGCGAGCGGGGAGGCGGTGAGGACGGCCGCGATGGCGGTGACGACGGTCAGCCCGCCGACGATGCCCGTCAGATAGGCGTTCGCGAGGTAGGAGCGACGTTCCAGCGCATCGGCTTTGGGCAGCGCGGTAGCACCGATCGCCCCGATGCCCTCGATGGCCGGACGCGGTTCGATGTCCTTGACGTCGATGGCCGCACCGGCCGTGGGGACCGGGGGCAGGGGCAGTTTGGCGAGCAGGATGGTGGTGCGGGGCGCGAGGCCGATCAGGAGCAGGCCGACCGCGGCGATGACGGCGGCGACATCGGCCACCTGTGCATCGATGAGGAGCCGCGCCCCGGACCCGGCCGCGCCGAGCAGTGCCGCGCTGGTCACCGCACTGTGCGCGGTCGCACCGGCGGCCGTCATGCGGTAGCTGACCACCGCGGCGACGAGCGTCAGGGCGAAGCCCAGCGTCAGGTGCGCGGCGCCGAACGATCCGGGCGTGAGGATCATCCCGGTCACGAAGGCCATCGGCGCGGCACACAACGACAGCACCGTCGACGTCTGTTCGTCGCGGTAGTAGCGGGACACGATCGTCGACGCGGTGAGGAAGCCGACCACCGCCAGACCCGACAGCGCCGCGAACCACAGCGCACCGGTGTCGGACCGGACCGCGGCGAGGGATGCCCCCGCCGCCACCGCGGCGACGAGCGCCAGTGCGTAACCCACTCGCCGGGCGGACGCCGCGGTCCAGTCGAGGAATTGGGATTCGTTCAATCGGGCGACAGCGTCGACCACGTCGTCGAACAGCACCGGGGACTCCCCGGTGCGCGTCGAGGTGAGCAGCAGCAGGTCACCGTCACGGATGCCCGACTCGGACAGCGACCGATGCAGCGGCAGTGGTTCCTGCCCGACGAGGGCCAGTGTCCACTTGTTCTGACGATCGTGCGGGCGTCCGGGGTTGCGGGCGTCGGCGTCGGGGTCGTCGGGGTCCGACCGTGTGGGATTACGTGATTCGATCTGGGCGACGAGGTCGCCGATGAGTCCCGCGATGGGGATACCCGCGGGCAGCCCGACGTCGAGTTGGGTGTTGCCGCCGAGTACCGACACCCGGACGAGCTGGGGTTCGACGGCCGCCTCGCCCCGTCGGCGGTCTCCGGGGTCCGCGTCGGCCGCGATGGCCGGGTACCCCGGTGCGAATCCGTCCACAGACGACATCAGGTCAATCCTCCCCCTAGATTCAGCAGCTAACATAGCCAACCGCGGCGGGTTCGACCGCCCGGGGATACACAGCGCGACATGTCAGGGGGGACGTGTGGTCACGACGACCGAGGGTTTTGTGCGTCGCCCGCGCATCACGCCGCCACGCACACCGGGCGGCGAGGTCAACATCCAGGCGCCGCCGGACGTACCGCGGGTGGTCCCCGGCAATCTCCTGATGAGACTGCTCCCGGTGGTGATGGTCGTCGCCGTGATCGGCATGGTGTCGCTGATGGTCGTCACCGGCGGGCGCAACATCCTGACCAATCCGCTGTTCATGATGTTCCCGCTCATGATGCTGATGTCGATGTTCGGCATGTTCGCCGCGGGCGGGCGTGGCGGCGGCAAACGCGCAGGCGAACTCAACGAGGAACGCAAGGATTACTTCCGCTATCTCGGCCAGCTGCGCGGCCAGGTCGTCGAGACCGTGGACAACCAGCGTGCGGCGCGCACCTGGAGCCACCCGGACCCACGCGCGCTGCTCGACGTGATCGGCAGCAGGCGGATGTGGGAACGCCGCCCCAGCGACCCCGACTTCGCCCACGTGCGGGTGGGTGTGGGGGTCCAGCGGCTGGCCACCCGACTCATGCCGCCCGAGACCGGGCCCCTCGAGGACATCGAGCCGGTCTCGATGGTGGCCCTGCGTCGCTTCGTCCGCACGCACTCGGCGGTGTACCGACTGCCGACCTCGATCTCGTTGCGCGGCTTCCCGGCCATCAACATCGAGGGCGCCCGGCAGGAGACCCGCGACCTCATCCGGTCGATGATCGTCGAGTTGTGCGCGTTCCACGGTCCCGATCACCTGCACATCGGCATCGTCACCGGCGATCCTGCGGGGGAGGCCTGGGACTGGGCGAAATGGCTTCCGCACGTGGGACATCCGACGCTGCGCGACGGTGTCGGCGCGATGCGGATGATCTACCCGACCCTGGCGGACCTGGAGAACTCGATGGCCGCCGACCTCCTCGAACGCGGCCGGTTCAGCCGGTCGGCACCGCCGAACGCCAATCGCGCGCACCTCGTCGTCATCATCGACGACGGCTACGTCGCCGGCGACGAGCGGATCATCAACGACGCCGGGATGGAAGGGGTCACGATCCTGGACCTGACCGCGCCGCCGGACGGTCTCGCGGTACGTCGCGGACTGCAACTCGTCGTCCGCGGGGGCAAGGTCTCGGCGCGCAGCGCGGCCGGCGTCGAGGAGTTCGCCGACATGGACTCGCTCACGATCCCCGAGGCCGAGGCGATCGCCCGGCGGATGGCGCGGTATCGGCTGGCCACCGCGGCGACCCTGGCCCATCTCGAGTCCGAGGCGACCTCGGCCGACCCCGGCCTGCCCGCTCTGTTGGGCATCGACGACGCGGCACGGTTCGACCCCGCCACCGCGTGGCGCGGGCGTACCGGCCGGGAACGCCTGCGCGTGCCGATCGGTTACACGCCGACCGGCGCTCCCGTCGAGATCGACATCAAGGAGAGCGCGCACGGCGGCATGGGCCCGCACGGGTTGTGCATCGGCGCCACGGGATCGGGGAAGTCGGAGTTCTTGCGGACCCTGGTCCTGGCGATGCTGGCGACCCACTCGCCGGCCGAGCTGAATCTCGTGCTCGTCGACTTCAAGGGCGGCGCGACCTTCCTCGGTCTGGAATCCGCGCCGCACGTCGCCGCGATCATCACGAACCTCGAGCAGGAACTGTCGATGGTCGACCGGATGAAGGACGCACTCTCGGGTGAGATGAACCGGCGCCAGGAGGTGCTGCGCGCCGCGGGCAACTACGCCAACGTCGCCGACTACGAGCGCGCCCGCGCGTCCGGGGTGCGGCTCGATGCGCTGCCCGCCCTGTTCATCGTCGTCGACGAGTTCTCCGAACTGCTCTCGCAGAAGCCGGATTTCGCCGAACTGTTCGTCGCGATCGGACGCCTCGGCCGCTCCCTGCACATCCACCTGTTGCTCGCGTCGCAACGGTTGGAAGAAGGCAAGCTCCGCGGTCTGGACTCGCACCTGTCCTACCGGATCGGCCTGAAGACCTTCTCGGCCAACGAGTCCCGCTCGGTGCTCGGTGTGCCCGACGCCTATCACCTGCCGAGCGTTCCGGGTTCGGCCTACCTCAAGTGCGACTCGGCGGACCCGATCCGGTTCAACACCTCCTACGTGTCGGGTGCCTACTACTCGCCGACGGTCACCGAGTCATCCGATCCGACCGCCACGGCGTCGGTGCGGCGCGGGAACCTGAAGGTGTTCACCGCACTCCCGGTTCCGCTGGACGAGGGCGCGTCGCGGTCCCTGCTCGATCAGGCCGAGAGCCTGCTGGACGAGGAACCGCCCGCTCCGGAGGCGCCCGCCGACTTCGAGCCGGTCTCGGCGCCGGTGCCCACGCTCATGGAGACGATCGTCGAACGCATGGAGCACGCCGGTCCGCCGGCCCATCGCGTGTGGCTGCCGCCGCTGGACTCCTCGCCGACCGTCGAACACCTTCTCGGTGAGCGGGATTGGACTCACCCGGCGGTGCCGGGCAATCTGACCGTCCCGATCGGGATCGTCGACCGGCCCTACGACCAGCGACGCGACCCACTCGTCATCGACCTCGCGGGTGCCGCGGGCAACGTGGCGGTGGTCGGCGGTCCGCAGTCGGGCAAGTCGACCACGCTGCGCACCATCATCATGGCGGCCGCGGCCTCCCACACCCCCGAGCAGGTGCAGTTCTACTGTCTGGACTTCGGCGGCGGCAGCCTGGCCGGTCTGGCCGGACTCCCGCACGTGGGTTCGGTCGCCTCGCGCGGCGACATGGACGCCGTCCGACGGACGGTCGCCGAGGTCGCGGCCGTCGTCCGGTCCCGCGAACTGCTGTTCTCCCGGCTGGGCGTCGAATCGATGCGCGACTACCGGGCGCGCCGCGCATCGTGGTTCCGTACCGGGGTCACCTCGTCGCCCGACGGGACGGCTGCAGACCCGCTGACGCAGGACCGGTTCGGCGATGTCTTCCTCGTTCTCGACGGCATGAACGTGCTCCGGACGGAACTGGAATCGCTCGAGGAACAGATCACCGCGATCGTGGCCCAGGGGCTCAGCTACGGCGTCCACGTCATGGTCACCGCGTCCCGGTGGGCCGAGGTGCGGCCGGCGGTCCGGGACCTCATGGGTACCCGGATCGAGCTGCGGCTGGGCGATCCGATGGACTCCGACATGGGGCGCCGCGCGGCGACGCTGGTCCCACAGAACCGTCCCGGACGCGGCCTGACCGGGCAGGAACTCCACATGCTGATCGCGCTGCCCCGACTGGATCCGGTCAGCAGTGCCGAGTCGCTGCCTGCCGGCGTCGCCCAGTCGGTGGAGAAGCTCACCGCGGCCTACCCGGGCCGCTCGGCGATGGCCGTGCGCAAGCTGAACACCGAGATCGATTACGCGTCGGTGCAGCGCGCGGTCGCCGGGGCCGGCCTCACGCTGGCGCCCAACCAGGTGGCGATCGGTGTCGGCGAGCTCGAACTCGCGCCGGTGATCCTCGATTTCACCGCCCAGCCGCATTTCATGGCGTTCGCCGACGTCGAGCACGGCAAGACCAACCTGCTGCGGACCATCGTCACCGGCCTGGTCGCCGGGGCCTCGCCCGAGCAGGTGCGGATCGTCTTCGTCGATTACCGCCGCACGATGCTGGGGATCATCGACGGCGATCACCTGGCGGGGTACGCGAGCTCACCCGACCGCGCGGCGTCGATGATGACGGAGCTGGCGGTCTACCTGAAGGACCGGATGCCGCCGGAGGACGTCACGGTCCAGCAGCTGCGGGACCGCACCTGGCTCGACGGTCAGCCAGAGGTCTACGTGGTCGTCGACGACTACGACATGGTGGTCACCTCGACGGGGAATCCGATGCTGCCGATCGTCGAGCTGGTCTCCCACGCGCGCGACATCGGTCTGCACATCGTGCTCGCCCGACGCTCCGGCGGGCTGGGACGGGCGATGTTCGATCCGCTGATCGCCCGTCTGAAGGATCTGTCCTCGGACATGCTCCTGATGAGCGGTGACCGGGACGAGGGTTTCATCACCGGGCGGTCGCGCCTGCAGACGCTGGTACCCGGCCGGGGCGAGCTGGTGTCGCGCGTCCGGCCGCAGGAGATGATCCAGGTCGCCCATCTCCCGATCGGCGACTAGGTCGGGGCCGGGGTGAGGGGAGCGGGCGAGGCGGCGGTGTCGTCGGACACGGGCGAGGCGCAATCGGTGGGTCACCCGAACCCCCGCCCGGCCGTCGTCGATCTCGCGTTCGGAACGCCGCTGGTCTGGGAGCCGGACCGCGGACTGCGCCGAACGGACCTCGATGTACGGGCTCTGCTCGAGTCCGTGGATGAGTTGACCGTCGTGGTCGACGGTCGGCGCGACCATCTGCGGCAGGTGTGGCGGCGGGTCTTCGCCGACCTCGACCTGCCCGCGAGGCGGTCGCTGATCGTCGGACATCCGAGTACCTGGGGGATTCGTCGCGCATCGACTCTCGCCGACCTCGGCGACGACCGCTCACCGGTGACGCTGCTGCCCCGCGCTGTTCTCGTCGCACGCAGCCACGCCGACCTCACCGTGCAGCGATGCGCCGTGGTCGAGACCACCCATCTCCCGCAACCACCTGCCGACCCCGCGCATCCGCGACCTCGGTGGTGGAACGTGCAGATCGTGGGTCGAGGTCCCGACGGCTGGGCCATCGAGCGCTGTGGGGTCATCCGTCCCGGCACCGGTCATCCGTCGCACGCTCCGGCCGGCGGTGACGGGATCGACATCATCGACGACTCGGTCGAGGCGGTGTTCGTCGACGGGGACAGCCCGGCCGAGGTGGCCGTCGCCATCGACGTCATCTCCGGTCACGCGGTCGCGGGACGGGTGGTCGCCGTCGACCGCGATCTCGTGGTCCGGCTCGGCCACCGCACCGGCGGCGCGGCCGACGACGCGGTGCCCCCCGGACGTGATCCCCGTCCGCAGGACCCGGTGCCGTTAGGCGCCACCCGGCGGCGATCACGGTCGGTGCTCGCCGCCGCGGCCGTGGCGATCCTCGTCGTGAGTGGTGCGATCGGGGTCGGACTCTGGCAGCGCGAACCCTCCTCGGGCATGTCCTCGACCGATGTCACGCTCGGGCGGGCGACCCTGACCGTGCCGGGCGACTGGCGACAGGTCGAGCAGGACACCCCGAGCGGCTCCGCCGCCGATCCCTCGACCACCCGCGCCGTGTTCGTCGACCCCGACGACGGCCGGCGGATCATCGCCGTCCTCACCGAGGTGCGCGAGGGCTCGACCCTGGAATCGGTGGCCGACAGTCTGCGCAACCGGATCGAGCAGCGTGGGGACGACGTCGTCACCGAGTTCTCCGCCGCGACCCGGTTCGCCGGACGTGACGTGATCGGCTATCGCGAGTCACCGGCCTCGGGCGACGCGATCCGCTGGTACGTCGTCGTCGACGACGGTCTACAGGTCTCGATCGGCTGTCAGGCGGGTACCGCGGCCGAATCCGCCGACGCCGAATGTGCGGAGGCGGTGCGGACGGTGCACGTGTCCCGCCCGTAGGTCGACCGCCCGTTTTGACCCTGACCAGCGCGGTCGCGTAACCTGGATCGCTGGTGCTCGGCACCTGGTGCGCACGCGTGTGTCCAGGTCAGCGGAGGCCCGGGTCCCCACTGGTCGCCGGGAACGATCTCTGCCGTGCACCTGACCAGCATCCACAAGACAAGAGTTGAGGACAACTGTGCCTACCTACACCCCGAAGGCCGGTGACATCACGCGTACGTGGCATGTCATCGACGCCGAGAACGTGGTGCTCGGCCGGCTGGCCGTGCAGGTCGCGAACCTGCTCCGCGGCAAGCACAAGCCGACCTACGCCCCGCACATGGACGGTGGCGACTTCGTCGTCATCATCAACGCGGAGAAGGTCGTGCTGACCAGCAACAAGGCCGACCGCAAGCTGAACTACACCCACTCGGGGCATCCCGGTGGCCTGAAGTCCCGCACCACGTCGCAGCTGCTCGCGACCTACCCCGAGCGGGTCATCGAGAAGGCCGTGAAGGGCATGCTGCCGTCGACCAAGCTCGGCCGCGCCATGGCCTCGAAGCTGAAGGTCTACGCCGGCCCGAACCATCCGCACGCGGCCCAGCGCCCCGTCCCCTTCGAGATCAAGCAGGTGGCCCAGTGAGCAACGAGAACATCAACGAGGCCGTCGAGGCCGTCGAAGAGCCTGCTGTCGACGAGGCTGCTGTCGAGGTCGTGGAGGCCGTCGAGGTCGCCGCTGACGACTACGAGACCGCCGCTGCCGAAGAGGTCCGCGAGCCGATCGTCATCGACCGTCCGATCCAGACCGTCGGCCGCCGCAAGGAAGCCATCGTCCGCGTCCGCCTGATGCCGGGCGCCGGTGGGTTCACCCTCAACGGTCGCTCGCTGGAGGAGTACTTCCCCAACAAGGTGCACCAGCAGCTCATCAAGGCGCCGCTGGTCCTCGTCGAGCGCACCGAGTCGTTCGACATCTTCGCCAAGCTCGTCGGCGGCGGTCCCTCGGGCCAGGCCGGCGCGCTGCGTCTCGCCATCGCGCGTGCGCTCATCGAGGTCACCCCGGAGGATCGTCCCGCGCTGAAGAAGGCCGGCTACCTCACCCGTGACCCGCGTGCGGTCGAGCGTAAGAAGTACGGCCTCAAGAAGGCCCGCAAGGCGTCGCAGTACTCCAAGCGCTGACCTTGGCACGCCTTTTCGGAACCGACGGCGTCCGAGGCCTGGCCAACGCCGAGCTCACTCCCGAGC
>NZ_JBHYNC010000061.1:8015-27525 GCF_042743165.1 Gordonia sp. NPDC058843 | reverse complement strand
GACGGATCCGTGGTGGTACGCCACCACGGACGGCGGGCAGCGGTGTTGCGGGGCGGCCGGGCCGAGCAAGCGACGAGCCGCGAAGGGCAGGTCAACCCAGACGGGCGATGGTCTCGACAGCCCACTCTTCGGCGGCGTCGCGGAACCCGCTGCCGGCCCAGAGGTTGATGCCGTCGGGGTCGTTGCTGGCGGCGCGTCGGATGCCGCCGGTCAAGGTGTTGACGGCGGGGTACTCGGCCACCGCGGCATCGGAGAACCTATCGGTGAACCGGTTGCGCAGTGCGCGGGCCGGCCGGCCGCTGAATGCCCACGTGACCACGGTCTCGGTGCGTTCCGCATCGGCGAGGGCTGCCGCGTGGGCGGGCTTGGTGCCCGCCTCGGGGGTTCGCAACAGGACGGTACCGACCTGCACCGCAACGGGTCCCAGCGATCGGATTTCCTCGGCGCGCGCCGCGGTCGAGATGCCGCCCGCCGCGACGATCGGCAGTTCCACCCGATCGGCGACCTCGCCGATCAACTCATCGAGCGGCAGCGTGGGAGGTGTGGTCCGACGGTCGAAGACCGACCGATGACCACCGGCGTCCGGCCCCTGCACGCAGAGCCAGTCGGCGCCGGCCTGCCGCGCGGTTTCGGCGTCGGTGGCCGTGGTGACCGTGACCCCGACGCTGCACCCGTGCCGGTGCAGTTCGGCGAAGATGTCGGGCCTCGGACAGCCGAAAGCAAAAGAGACGAGTGGGATCCGCTCGTCGCACATCAATCGGACCTTGGCGTCGAAGTGATCGTCGTCCTCGCCCAGGTCGTCGACTTCGGGGAGTACCACGCCCAGATTTCGCGCATACGGGACGAGCTCGGCGCGGTAGCGAGCGAGGTCGTCACGGTTCACCGGCTCCGACTCCGGGACGAAGATGTTGACGCCGAAGGACTCCGCGCCCGCGGCCCGCACGGCCGCGATGTCGGCGCGCACCTTGTCGGGGGTCAGGTAACCGGCGGCGAGCTGGCCGACGCCGCCGGCCGAAGCCGCCGCCACCACCAGATCCGGGGTGGTCGGCCCACCGGCCATGGGGGCGGCGACAACACGGCGGGAGAGCTCACGGAGATCGAACATTCAGGCCTTGTCTTTCGCCGCGCGGACGGCGGTGAACTGCGAAAGTCGCGCGTCCGCCACCGAATCCATCTGCTCGAGCTCCATCCCCTTGGTCTCCTCGACCTTCCGGAACACGTAGAAGAACGACGCCGCGGCGCAGAAGGCGAAGAACCCGTAAATGATTCCCAGGCCGACGGCTTCGGTCATCGGCGGGAACAGCATCGAGATGGTGAAGTTCGCGATCCAGTTCACCGCCGTGCAGACGCCCAGGGCGACACCGCGAATCCGGTTGGGGAACATCTCCCCCAGCATCACCCACATCACCGGGCCCCAGGTCGCCGCGAAGGCGACCACGAAGAGGTTGGCGCCAATCAGTGCGACCACACCCCAGGGGTCGGGTAGCGAGATGTTCTCGCCCTCACCGACTTGCTGTGTGAACGCGATACACGCCATGAGCAGACCGATGAACATGCCCACCGAACCGCCGAGCAGCAGCCTCCGCCGTCCGAGTCGGTCGACGAACAAGATCGCCACGAAGGTCATCACGACGTTGATGACCGCGGTGATCACCGACGTCTTGAACGAGTCGGCCTCGGAGAAGCCGACGGACTGCCACAGGGTCGTCGAGTAGTAGAAGATCGCGTTGATACCAACGAACTGCTGGAAGATGGCCAGCCAGATCCCCACCCAGACGAGTGGGTGGAGCCCGAACGACGGTCCCGAGATGTCCTTGATCGACGACTTCGCTTCACGCTTGACCGTCAGTTTGATTTCTTTGACCCGCTCGAGGGGGTTCTCCTCGCCGGTCACCTCTTGCAGGATCCGCGCCGCCTCGGCGTCGCGGTTGCGGCCCACCAGGTATCGCGGTGACTCCGGGATCAGCAGCGCCAGCACGCCGTAGACGATGGCGGGCACGACGCCCACGAGGAACATCCATCGCCACGCTTCCAGGCCCCACCAGAAGTCGTTCGACGCGCCGCCGGCACTGTCGGCGAGCAAGGCGTCGGAGAGCAGGGCCGAGAAGATGCCCAAAGTGATCGCGAGCTGCTGCATCGAGGCGAGCGCTCCGCGATAGCGGGCCGGGGCGATCTCAGAGATGTAGGCAGGCGCGATGACCGAGGCGATGCCGATGCCGATGCCGCCGAGGACACGCCACACCAGCAGGTCGGGAATCGTCTGGGTGAAACCTGTCCCGATCGCCGAGATGATGAAAAGCGCCGAGCCGAGCAGCATCACACGCTTGCGTCCCCAGACGTCGGCCAGCCGACCGGCGAACCATGCGCCCAGCGCACAGCCGAGCAACGCGATGGCAACGGCGAAGCCGGTCATCAGCTTGCCCAGCCCGAAATCCGCTTCGATCGAATCGACCGCGCCGTTGACGACGGAACTGTCGAAACCGAACAGGAATCCACCGACCGCGGCGGCGACCGTGACCCCGATGACTTTCGCCGTGTGCTGTTCGGCGACCTGCCGCTCCGCGTCGGTCATGACGCCGTCCAGACCGTTGAAGGAGTCCACCGCAGAATGTGTGTCATGTCCGTGACCTCGCTGTCCGGTTGCATGGACGCCGGGTAATCGACGTGGCGATCAATCTACTCGCGTGAGCCGCCGAGCCTGACGCTATCGGACACAGCCGGGTGGGCATCGCAGGTACGCGAAGGCGGTGTCGTGTCGGACCGCCGCGGTAGGCGACGCTCCGTGCGGCGGGTCAGGCGGTTTCCCAGACACCGGGATTCGCCCGGATCCGGAATCCGGATGCGATCACCTCTGCCAGCGGGGCGGGTCGTCCGAAGTGGTATCCCTGCGCGAGGTCGCAGCCGACCTCGGCGACGGTGGCGGCCTGTGACTCCGTCTCCACTCCCTCGGCGACCACCCGCATCCCGGCGGCGTGCGCCATGGTCACGATGCCGGCGAGGATCGACTTGGCGCTGGGGTGCTCGTCGAGTGCATCGACGAAGGACTTCGCGGTCTTCAGCACACTGACCGGTAGGCGGTAGAACTCGCTGAGCGACGACGCGCCGGTGCCGAAGTCGTCGAGCGACACGTGTGTCCCGAGATCGCGCACGTTCCGTAAGAGGGCGAGCAGGTCCCCGTCGAGTGGGTCGAGTGCGCTCTCGGTGATCTCCAGGCAGAATGCGGCGGGGTCCATGCCCGACCGGGCCATCGTGTCCCGGAGGCGGTTCGGGAACTGTCCGTTGGTGAGTTCCCGTCGGGAGACGTTGATGCAGAGCATCACCCGACGCAGTTCGGGGACGGCGGCCACCTCGGCGGCCGCGGTCTCCAGAACGTAGTTGCCGACTCGGTCGATGAGGTTGGATCCTTCGGCGAGCGGGATGAATTCGGTCGGTGAGATGGAACCCAGCTCCGGGTGGTGCCAGCGCAGAAGGCTTTCCAGACCCACCAGAGTGCCGTCGACGGTCGAGACGATGGGTTGGTAGTGGATCTCGAGCTGATCGGTGTCGGAGTCGAGGACGCGTCGCAGTTCCTCTTCGATGCGCTGCCGACGCTGGAGTTCTTCCCGGTGCTGCGTCTGGAAGCGGACGTAGCGGGCGCGAGAAGCCTTGCGTGCCTGGTACAGGGCGATGTCGGCGTCGCGCAGCAGGTCGGTGGCGGTGTACTCGTCCCCGGCCTTGACCGTCGCCACGCCGATGCTCGCCTCCACCTTGAGCGGCTCCGAACGGGTACTCACCGCGATCGGCTCGTACACCGTCCCGCGGATCTTGTCGATCTGGTGCTCGATCTCCTCGGCCGAACAAGCGATTCCGAGGGTGGCGACGAGGACGAACTCGTCGCCCCCGATCCGGCCCACAGCGGCCTCATCGGGAGTCGCCGCCGCCAACCGTTGTGCGACAGTGTGCAACACCTCGTCGCCGACGGCATGGCCGAGCGAGTCGTTGACCAGCTTGAAGTTGTCGAGGTCGATGTAGAAGATCGCGACGCAGCAGGCGTCGTGCTCGTCGCCGAGGCCTGCCATGTGCGACTCGAGCTCGCGGATGATCCCGGAGCGGTTGTAGAGGCCGGTCAACGGGTCATGCACTGCCTCCCACGCCAACTGGGTGCGTTCCCGATGGCGGTCGGTGATGTCGGCGAACGACACCAGGACGACCATGCCGGCGCCGTCGTCGTCGATCGGCCGGCAGCTGCACGACAACCAGCGCTCCCCGGTGGGCGTGGTGATCGTCGCGGTCGTGTCGGTGACGACCTCGCCGGTGCGCAGGCACTGTGCGATTGGTGATTCGTCGCCCGCGAAGACCAGGGGCAGACGGTGGACGCTGGCACCGGGGATCGCCTCGGTGCCGAGCATTGTTCCCGCGGCCGGGTTGGCGAGTTCGATGTCGCCGTCCTCGCGGACGACGATGACCGCCTGGTGCAGCGCGGCGAGGATCGTTCCCAGCCGTTCGATGAGGGGGCGCCGGGTGGGTTCGGCGACGATGAGGAATCCATCGTCCATGGTCGTCACCGACGTGTGAGCGAGAAACGACCGTCCGTTGTCGGACCGCCGGTGCAGCTGGTCGACGGTCCCGCCCAGCGACACCGCCGCGTGCGGGTCGACGTGTGCTCCGACGACCTCGTCGAGACTTCGGCCGATTGCCTCCGACGCGCGCCTGCCGTACATCTGTTCCGCGGCCGGATTCCACGAACTCACCGTCATGTGGTCGTCGACGGCGATCACCGCGTTGCTCACGTGGTCGAGGAGCGCCGCCTGCCGGCGCAAGGCCGACTCGATCGCCTTCTGTGCGGTGATGTCTCGCAGGATCACCTGATACGCCGGCAGGTCGTGCCACAGGGTGCGCACCGAGGTCACCTCCATGGGGCGGGTGACTCCGTGCGCGTCGACCATGACAACTTCCTCGGGCACAGTCGATGCGCCGGCCTCGTCGCCCATGCCGATGATCCGTTCGATCATCTGCGGAAGCTCGTCGGGATGCACGAAGTCGGCGATCGACCGACCGAGCATCGCGTCGCGTTCGTCGACGCGAGCGAACGCGAGGGCGGCCGAGTTCACGTAGACGATCAGGCCGTCCTGATGCACCGCGATGGCGTCCGGGCTCAATTCGAGGAGTAGGCGATAGCGCTCGGCGACGGCGGCGTCGCTGAGGCGCGCCATCGGCTCGGCGTCCGGCGCGACGAGTCCGGGCCGGCCATCACCGTCGGGCCTTGGTCGTCCCACCGCGTCACCCCCTCGAGCCGTCATCCCCCGCCGCCCATCCTCCCCCACACGGCTTCGAAAAGGGGCGCTGCGGGATGCAAGAGTGCGCCAATCGGGAAATCGGTCTCTGAATACCCGCGTGAACTGGTCAAATGTCGGGTTTGCGCGGGATCCTGAGGGCGGGTGGCCCACCTGGGCGGCCGCGATGGGCCCCAATCCATCGCATATCGCACAGAAAGTTCATGATCATGACGATTCAGCGCACCACCATCTCTGGCCTGGGAGCCGTGAGCGGCTACGGCTGGGGCCGCGATGCTCTCTGGAACGGTCTCGTGTCCGGGAAATCGGCGGCCGCATTGCACCGCGGCTTCGGATTCACCGGCGCGCAGGCAACCGACACCCGGGCACCCGGGGTTGCCGGTGAGTCCAACTCGGACGAACCAGGGTGGATCGTGCGGGTGCCCGATGGCGGCGACCCGGCCGATGGACGCACGCGATTCTCGCGCGCGATGCGTGCCGCGGCGCGTGAAGCCATCGACGATGCCATGGCGCGGGGTTGGAAGCCGGGCGCACGGGTGGGACTCGTGCACGCCTGTGTGCTCGGGGACCTCGACATGTATCCGATGGTGACCTCGGGGGTCGGCCGATACTCCGGGCGGCAGTACCTCTCGGTGACCCCGTCGACGCCGGTCTCCCTGCTCATGCAGGAGTACGGATTTCATGGACCCGCGATCAACGTGTCGGCGATGTGCACCTCGGGGTCGGCGGCCATCGTCACCGCGAAGTCATGGCTCGACTCCGACCTCGTCGACGACGTCGTCGTGGTGGCCACCGATCTGTCGGCCAGACCCGAGGTGGTCGCCATGTTCGTACAGCTCGGTGTCGCCATCACCGACACCGATGCACTCAACGCGTGCCGCCCTTTCCAGGAGGGCAGCCGTGGATTCACCTTCGGGGAGGCGGCCATCGCGTTCACGATGACCAACCGTCCCGGCGACGGCTACGCGGATGTGCTGGGCGGCGCGATGTCCCACGACGCTTTTCACGTCACCTCCATCGATCCGGAGTTGACCAGTGTGCGGTCGTGTGTGGAGCAGGCGCTCGCGATGTCCGGCGTCGACGGCGAGAGCATCCGGTACCTCAACGCGCACGGCCCGGGAACCCGCCAGTGTGATCGCGCCGAGGCCGCGATCGCCGAGACCATGCTGCTCAACGCCGAGGTGTTCTCGGTGAAGCCGCTGGCCGGGCATTGTCAGGGCGCTGCCGGGGCCGTCGAACTCGCCGCATCGCTGCTCGGTTACGAGCGGGGCGAGATCCCGGCGACCCCGCGGACCACCGACGCGATCATTCCGCAATTGCTGGACGGGCGTACCGATCTGGACGACGGGCTGACCCTCAAGACCTCCCTCGGAATGGGGGGACACAACGCGGCGGTCGTGCTCGCGCCCCATGCGTGAGTGTCCCGACGACCCGTGTCGACCGCGATGCGGCCCCGGCTGGGGCCGCATCGCACCGGGGTAGCGCCCCCGGGGGACCCTCCGTATGGAACGGTTCGAGGTGATAAAACGTCCGGAAAGTCGGACTCCGCTGCGGATTGTCGCGTCGCGCCTCACAATTCAGCAATGAGCAATGACCCGAATCCTCCGGTGGCCGACTCGACTCGGACCGATCCACCGCCGACGTCGGGGACCCGTCGTGCGCTGACGCTGTTCCTCAACTCTCCGTTCGCCGGTATGTCCCCGTGGATCCTGATGGCGCTGCTCGCCGGCCCCGGCCGATTCGAGGAGGCCGCGGCGGCGGCATTCGTGCTGTCGCTCCTGCTTGTGATCGGCGGCCACAAACGGGGCACGAACGTCAAACTCCTCGAAGTCTTCGACGTCACGTACTTCGGCTCGATGGCGCTCATCGCGCTGTTCGCTTCCGACGGCGTGATCAACTGGCTGGAGCGTTGGGGTGGGGAGATGACCAACATCGCGTTGGTGGTCTTCGCGCTCGGGTCGATCCTCATCCGTCAACCGTTCACGCTGCAGTACGCGCGGGAGACCACCGAGAAGGAATTCTGGGACAGCCCGCTGTTCATCCACATCAACTACGTCATCACCTGGGCGTGGGTGGGCGGATTCGGCGTCGCCGCGATCTCCGGCGCGTTCGGCGATCTGGTGCTCGACGACCCGAACAACTTCTGGACCGGATGGATCATCCAGATCGGCGGCACGATCTTCGCGATCGCGTTCACCGAGTTCTATCCCGACTTCGCGACCTACCGGGCTGCGGTTCGGGAGGGCTGGGCGACCGATGAGAAGCCGGAGAGCATCCTGCACCTCTTCGGCTGGGTGCCGATCTACGTTCTAGCGATCGGCATCACCGGACTCGTCACCGACTCGCTCGGCACCGTCGCCGGTGTCGTCCTGATCATCGTCGGGGTCATCGCGATCAACATTTTCAAGAGGATGACCGCTGCCATGGATGCACGGTTGGAGGCGGCGGGAGGGTCGGCCGCCGGCTGAACTGTGACGCCCGATCGCTCGATCGGTAGGGTCGAGGTCATGAAACTGGACGGCATAGGAATCTGGAGTTCACCGCTACGGTACGGAGACACCGGCGAGGCTGCCGAAGCCGCGGCCGAACTCGACGAACTGGGTTACTCAGCCCTCTGGATCCCCGATGTGGGAGGCCCGGTCCTCGATTCCGTCGAGAATTTGCTCGGCGCCACGCGCCGTGCCGTCATCGCCACCGGAATTCTGAACATGTGGATGCACGAGCCGCACGATGTCGCGACCGCGCACGCACGCCTCACCGAACGATTCGGTTCGCGCTTCCTCCTCGGCCTCGGGATCAGCCACGCACCGCTGATCGACGCGCAGGAAGCCGGGCGCTACAAGAAGCCGCTGGCGACCACGAAGGCGTTTCTCGACGGTCTGGACGACGCACCCCAGCCGGTGCCGGCCGATGCGCGGGTGCTGGCCGCCCTCGGACCGAAGATGCTCCAGCTGTCGGCCGACCGAACTGCGGGCGCCCACCCGTACCTGGTCACACCGGACCACACCGAGATCGCCCGCGAAGCCCTCGGTGACGGACCGCTGCTGGCGCCGGAGCAGACCGCGATCTTCGCCGCCGACCGCGACGAGGCCCGCTCGATCGGCACGAAGTGGCTCTCGGGTTACCTCGCGATGCCCAACTACGCCAACAACCTTCGCCGCCTCGGGTTCTCCGAGGACGACCTGACCTCGGTGAGCGATCGACTCTTCGACGCCTTGATCGTCTGGGGTGACGACACCGCGATCCTGAAGCGGATCGACGAGCATCGTGCGGCCGGCGCGGATCACGTCTGCGTACAGGTTCTGCAGGCCGATCACCGCGGCTTCCCGCGGGAGCAGTGGCGCCGCCTCGCGGCAGCCCTGAGCTGATTTTCTGCTCCCTGAGGTGTGGGGAGCGATAGTGATCGCCGTTCTGCTCCCTGAGGTGTGGGGAGCGATAGTGATCGCAGTTCTGCTCCCTGAGGTGTGAGGAGCGTTGGCGATCGCCGTTTTGCTCCCTGAGGTGTGAGGAGCGTTGGCGATCGCCGTTTTGCTCCCTGAGGTGTGAGGAGCGATAGCGACGAGCCTCGAAGGGCTTCGCAAGGTATCTCACCAAGCCCTTCGAGGCTCGCTTCGCTCGCACCTCAGGGAGCAGGGGGTCGGTTCGCTCGCACCTCAGGAAAGACGACGCGCGCGAATACCTACGGGATGTCCCGCCGTCGGAATCCGATGAACCCGAGCGCCACGAGGGCCACCGCGACGACGCCCACCCAGCCCAGCCCCCACCAATCTGGCTGGGCCGCAGACACATCCGGCACATGGTGGAACGGGCTGAATCCCAGGGCCCAGTCCGGGAGTTTGAAGCTCGGGCCCAGGATCGTCAACACGAACGACACCAGGACGCCCAACCAGATCGCGGGCCGCATACGGGGCCGGGTGCCGATGACGGCGACCGCGATCCCGACGACGGCCCAGACCGCGGGGATCGTGGCAATCGACTGGACGAACACGTCGCCGAAACCGATGTCGAGATCTGCTGTCGAGGCGAAGGCGCCGATGACCAGCCCGGCAACTGTGACGAGCGCGGCGGGGACCACGAGGGCGACCCCGGTTGTAGCGCCGAAATACCGTGGCCGGTTGACGGCGGTGGCGAGCACCGCTTCGGCCCGGTCCTCGAGTTCTTCGGTACGGATGCGGTTCACGATCTGTACCCCGGCAACGGACGCGATGATCCCCACGAGGCCGAGAATCGTCGTGACGAAGGCCGACACCAAGTCTGCGGGTGACGCTGCGCCGGAGGCGAAGATCTGGGCCATCGCCGGGTTGTCGGTCAGGAGACTGCGAACCGACCGGGTGAAGTAACCGAAGATGACGCCGAGCCCGACGAAGGCGAGTGCCCACGAGAGGATCGGTGCGTGGTTGAGCCGGACTGCCAGCGCCTGCGACGAGCCGACGCGGCCTCGGGACGGACCCGGCCGGGCCGCAACGAGTCCTTGACCGAAGTCGCGTGCGCGTTGCAGTGCGAAAGCAGCAGCACCGACGACCATCACGAAGGCCACCGCGATCAGCAACGGCCACCAGTGATCTCCGGTCGCCGGGCGGGTTTCCTGAACCCACCCCAACGGATTGATCCACGTGGTCCACGCCGGTGCATTCACCGAGAACAGAAAGCCCCGCAGCACGAACAGCACGCCGAGGAGCGATACGGCTATCGTCGTGGCGGCCCGCGCGTCTGAGCCCACCTGGGCACTCACCGCCGCCACGGCACCGAACATCCAGCCGGTGACCGTGAACCCGGCTCCCAGCAACAGCGACGATTGCCAGCCCCCGCCGCACAACGCCGTCACCAGGCCGGCCACCACGCCGATGACGATGCAGCACACACCGGCCATGATCAACGCGGTCGACAGTCGTGCAGCACGTCCGAGGACCCCCGCCGCGAGAAGTTCGGCCTGACCGGAGTCCTCCTGTCCACGAGCGGCCCTGACCACGATGAAGATCGCGCCGAGGGCAGCGATGAACCCGCCGAGCGCGAGGCTGCGCCATGCGACGAAACCATCGACGGTGGACAGGTCGTACGCAGGCCCGAAGATCAGTCCGAGTGCGGGATTCGAGCCGATCGTGGCGGCGAAGGCGGCGCGTTCCGCGGCGTCGGGAAAGAGCAGCGGATAGGCGATGACCGACGACGCGGCGAGGGCGGTCGGCAGCACGATCCACGGCGCGAAGCTGCGCCCCTCGTGGTGCAGCGAGGCCCGCAGCAGCGGGGCGGTGCCGATCGTCGACGCCGTCATGACCTCACCGCTCGCCCGCGGGAAGGTCGTCCCGCTCGTACAACGACAGGAAGAGACTCTCCAACGACGGCGGCTCGACTGTCAGAGAACGCAGGCCGCACGACGACAGCACCGTCATGACCCGACCGATCTGGGCCGAGTCCACGGTCGCGGTGAGACGGTGCCTGCCGGACTCGAGGTCGTGGAGATCGAGGTCATGCACGTCGGCGTCGCGCAGCTGCGCCAGGCGATCTGGACCCAATGCCGAATCCAGCTCGGCGCGAACGGAAGTGCGGGTGTGTCCGCGCAGCTCGGCCAAGGTGCCGGTCGCGACGACGGCCCCGTCGCGGATGATGCTGAGCCGGTCTGCCAGGGTCTCGGCCTCGGCGAGGATGTGACTCGACAACAGCACAGTGGTACCTCGGGCGGTCGCCTCACCCACGACCTCCTGGAAGACGTTCTCCATCAACGGGTCCAGCCCGGATGTCGGCTCGTCGAGGATGAGCAACTCGACATCGGAGGCCAGGGCCGCCACGATCGCGACCTTCTGCCGGTTCCCCTTGGAGTACTGCCGTCCGCGCTTGGTCGTGTCGAGTTCGAACCTGGAGACGAGGTCGGCGCGGCGCTCTTCGTCGAGTCCGCCCCGCATCGAGCCCAGGAGGTCGATCATCTCGCCGCCGGTCATCGTCGGCCACAGCGCGACATCGCCGGGCACGTACGCCAACCGGCGGTGCAGCTCCACGACATCACGCCACGGATCACCGCCCAGGAGACGGACCTCTCCCCCGTCGGCGCGCAGCAAGCCCAGGAGGACCCGGATCGTGGTCGATTTGCCTGCGCCGTTGGGGCCGAGGAAGCCGTGGACCTCGCCGCGCGCGACCTGGAGGTCGAGTCCACGAAGCGCTTCGAACTTGCCGAATGATTTGCGCAGGCCCCGGACATCGATGGCGGGATCGGCCTCCCGACGGTTCTCGGAACGTTCGACGCTCATGGCGTACCTCCGGCTCGACACGACCAGACGATCGTTCCACAGCGACAGATGGGACGGAGGAGGTTTCAACGCCGACGCCGACGGGGCACCCTGCCGCATGGCGATCAAGAAGAACGACACCGTGCGCTGGAACACCTCTCAGGGCGAGACCGAGGGCACCGCGGAGGAGAAGCGCACCAAGGATTTCACCTTCGAGGGACAGAAGTTCAAGGCCAGCGAGGACGAGCCGTACTGGATCGTCAAGTCGTCGAAGACGGGCTCGAAGGCCGCCCACAAGGAGTCGTCCCTCTCGAAGAAGTAGCCGGCCGGCACCGGTTCTGCCGGTCCCGTCCCCGTCACTCCCATACCTAGTGCTGCTATGCTCCTAGCAGTTCTAGGCATAGGAGTTCTATGTATATCGAGAAAGATCTGGTGGCCGCATCCGCCACCCCGCTGGTGCTCGGGATCCTCGCCGAGGGCGAGTCCTATGGCTACGCGATCCTCAAGCGCGTCCGCGAGATGTCCGGTGGTCGGATGGAGTGGACCGACGGGATGCTCTATCCACTCCTGCACCGACTCGAACGTGCTGGGCACGTCGAGGCGACCTGGGGCAAGGCCGACACCGGCCGACGACGCAAGCACTACACGATCACACCCGCGGGGTTGGCCGCGCTCGCCGAGCGGCGGTCGCAGTGGGAAGTCGTGGCCGACGCGCTCGACCAGGTGTGGCGGACGGTCGCCCTGCCGCCCACGGCGGAGGGCCTGGCGTGAACGCGGAGACCGAACTCGAGAACCAGATCGACCGGTGGCGCGGGTATGTCCTGCGCCACCAGGCGATCGCCACCACCGATGCCGACGAGATGGAAGACCACCTGCGCGGTCAGATCGCCGACCTCGCCGCCGGCGGTCTCGACGACGACGAAGCGTTCCTGGTGGCCGTGAAGCGAATGGGACGCGTCGATGCGCTGTCCCACGAGTTCGCCCGCGAGCATTCCGACAGATTGTGGAAACAGCTGGTCCTGACCGCGGAACCCAGCGGGGACCTGGGCCGTCGGCGCCACGAACTCGGCGTCGTGATCGCTCTCGTCGTGGCTGCGGCCGCGACGGTCCGCGTCGCCTTCGAGGTGATGCCCGAATGGGTTCTCATCCGCAATGCGACGCTGCTGGTGTTGCCGTTCCTGGCGGTCTACTTCGCCTGGAAACGTCGCATCTCGACGCGAACGGCGCTCGGGGTGACTGCCGCGTTCATCGTGACCGGCGTGCTCGTCAACGTGTACCCGTTCGTCGACGACGGGGCCACCCAGGCCATCGTCGCGATCCACGCACCGATCGTCCTGTGGTTCCTGATGGGGGTGACCTATGTCGGCGGCCACTGGAGGTCGGGACCACGGCGTATGGATTTCATCCGATTCACCGGCGAATGGGTCGTGTACGCAACGCTTCTCGGGCTCGGGGCGGGCGTTCTCACCGGCCTGACCGCCGGGGCCTTCGGTGCGCTCGACATCAACGTCGACACCGTGATCACCCAGTGGTTGGCGCCGATCGCCGCGACCGGCATCGTGCTGCTGGCGGCGTGGCTCGTCGAGGCGAAACAGAGCGTCGTCGAGAACATCGCACCGGTGCTCACCAAAGTCTTCACACCGGTCACCGCGGTGATGCTCATCGTGTTGTTGGTGGCGATGGTGACCAGTGGTGACGTCGTCGACGTCGACCGTGAGTTGCTGATCCTGGTCGACCTGATCCTCGTCGTGGTTCTCGGCCTGTTGCTGTACGCGATCTCGGCGCGCGATCCGCACCTGCGCCCCGAGCTCTTCGACCGTCTACAACTGGTGCTGGTCGTGACCGCACTCGCAGTCGACGCGGTCATGCTGACGATCATGGCCTCGCGCATCGCGGAGTTCGGCCTCACCGCCAACAAGACGGTGGCCCTGGGTCTCAATCTCGTTCTGCTGGTGAACCTGTCGTGGGCGGCCTATCTGCTCCTCGGCTTCGTGCGTCGACGTCGCGGGTTCGACGCCACCGAGCGATGGCAGACCGACTACCTCCCGGTGTTCGCGCTCTGGGCGGCTGCGGTCGTCGTCGCGGTGCCGGCGATGTTCGATTTCGCCTGACGGCATACGCCCAGACGGCATACAGAACGCCGACGATTCGGCCGGCGCCGGGAGCGAAGCGAGCGGGCCGAAGGGATGCGCCGCGTGGGGAGCGAAGCGAGCGGGCCGAATGAACTGCCGCCGCGTAGACTCCGCGACCATGGCGATCGTCAACCGAGGGTTTGTGGGGCGCCGCGACCGCGATGCGCGGCGTCTCCCACCCGGTCAGTACACGACACTCGATTTCCCGGTGCTGTCCTCGGAGCCAACACCCGCGGTCGCCCCGGAGGGCTGGATGCTGGCTGTACAGTCGGCAGACCACCGGGCGGCCACGTTCACGTGGGAGCAGTTCCGCGATCTGCCCCACGACGACATCACCACCGACATCCACTGCGTCACACGGTGGTCGAAATTCGACACGCGTTGGCGTGGAGTCTCGTTCGACACGCTGCTGCAGGCGCTCCCGTGGGAACCGGCACCGTTCGTGATGGCACACTGCCACGGCGGATACACCGCCAACGTGCCATTGGCCGACCTCGTCGACGGCCGGGGCTGGATCGCCGACACCTATGACGGCGAGCCACTCGCCGCCGAGCACGGCGGCCCGGCCCGGCTCCTGGTACCGCATCTGTACTTCTGGAAGAGCGCCAAATGGGTTCGGCGGCTTCGCTTCATGGCCGAGGATGCACCCGGTTTCTGGGAGGAGCGCGGATACCACATGTACGGCGACCCCTGGCGCGAGCAGCGCTACTCGTGACGACCTGGCATCTCACGACGGTCACCTCGGTCGTCGACATCACCCCGACCGCACGCACGCTTCGCCTCGCACTCCCCGAGGCCATCCACGCACTGCCCGGTCAGCATGTCGACATCCGGTTGACCGCCGAGGACGGTTACTCCACCGCACGCGCCTACTCGCTGTCCGACGTCCGCGAGACGCGCTCGGTCGAGGTCACCGTCGAGCGACTCGAGGATGGTGAGGTGTCGCCATACCTCGTCGACGTCGTCGAACCCGGCGATCCGCTGGAGATCAGTGATCCGCACGGATTCTGGTTCACCTGGCCGTCCGGAGACGACCGTCCCGTCCAGCTGATCGGCGGCGGTTCCGGTATCGCGCCTCTCATGTCGATGATCCGCAGCCGCGAGGTCGAGGCCCCGCAGACGCCGTTCTCACTCGTGTATTCGGTCCGCAGTCCCGAACGCGTCTACTACGAGGACGAACTGCGGCAACTGATCGAGCACCGTCGCATGGACGTTCACCTGATCCACACCCGCGTCGGGCCCGACGAGACCCGGCCGGCCGGGCGCCTCACCGCCGACGAGCTCGCCGGACTCACGCTCGACCCCGCGACCTCGCCCACGGTGTTCATCTGTGGTCCGAACCGCTTCGTCGAGAACTGCGCCCAGTGGATGGTCGAGGCCGGACACGATCGAAACCGCATCCGAACGGAGCGGTTCGGGGAGTGATCCCCGAGGTGCTTCGCCGAATTTCCCGAGCAAGTGCTTGATTGGGAAGTAGCGTATCGGCATGACCTCTGCGTACGACTTCACTGCCACGGGCATCGACGGCAAACCCGTCGATCTCTCGGAATTCCAGGGCAGTCCCCTGCTCATCGTGAACACCGCCTCGCAGTGCGGATTCACCCCGCAATACCGCGGCCTGGAGGCCCTGCACCGGGATTACGCCGACAAGGGGCTGCGCGTACTCGGCTTCCCGTGCGACCAGTTCGGGCACCAGGAGCCGGGTGACGAAGAGGAGATCAAGAACTTCTGCTCGCTGACCTACGACGTCACCTTTCCGATGTTCGCGAAGGTCGACGTCAACGGTCCCGAGGCCCATCCGCTCTTCGCCTGGTTGCGAGACCAGAAGTCCGGGGTGCTGGGTGGCCGCATCAAGTGGAACTTCACCAAATTCCTGATCGGGCGTGACGGGTCGGTCGTCGCCCGGTACGCCCCGACCACCAAGCCGGAGAAGCTCGCCGGGTCCATCGAAGAACAGCTGTGACGACATGGGTACACCTGCGAACACCGACAATTCCATCAGCCGCTCCGGTTCGTTCGTGCGCATCACCGTCGCCTACGTCGCGGCCTTCGCCGTCGCCGCAGCCTGGCTGATCTGGGGCCCGGCCACCGCTCACCTGTGGCTCGACACCTTGATCGCGGACCTGCTGGCCACGCTGGTGATCTTCGCGTTCAGCCGGTACTACGGGAATTCCAGCTTCTACGACGCCTACTGGAGTGTCGTGCCGCCCGCACTCTTCCTCTACTGGTGGGCGGCGGGCGACGCCGGGATCGGTGCCGTGCACTGCTGGGTCATCGCGATCGTCATCGGCGCGTGGGCCATTCGACTCACCGCCAACTGGGCGATCGGCTGGCCGGGTCTCCAGCACGAGGACTGGCGCTATCCCATGCTGAAGGCCGGCGCCGGCCGCGCCGAACTGCCCGTCGACCTGATGGCGATTCACGTCTTCCCCACCATCCAGGTGTTCCTCGGCATGATCCCGATCTACGTCGCGGTCACCGACACCGGCGGCGTCCTGGCATGGCTGACCGCCATTGCGGCCGCCGTCGGACTCGCCGCCACGGTGCTCGAGTATGTCGCCGACGGACAGCTGCGGCGCTTCGCCGCCCAACGGACGCCGGGCGCCGTCCTCGATACCGGGGTGTGGGCGTGGTCGCGCCACCCGAACTATTTCGGCGAGGTCATGTTCTGGGTGTCCATGGCCCTGTTCGGGCTCGCCGCCTCACCTGGTGACTGGTGGTGGCTGTTCGTGGGCGCGGTGCTGATGCTCGCGATGTTCCTCGGCGCGAGCATTCCCATGATGGAGAAGCGGAGTCTCGAGCGACGGCCCGGCTACCAGGACGTCGTCGACCGGGTGCCCCGCTTCGTCCCGCGGCCGCCGCGCTCGGCTGCGCATCCACCGGATCAGGTCACTGCGTGAGCCGACCCCGCGTTGTGGTCGCCGGTCTCGGTGACTCCGGGTTGCTGACCGCGATCCACCTCGCTCGGCATGCCGACGTCGTGGGCATCTCGTCGAAGCCGGGACTGGTGAGCGGGCAGGAACTCGGCCTCCGGATCAGCCGGCCCGATGCGTGGGCGCGCGACTACCGGATTCCGTTCGGGCGCTTCCGCAGACTCGACGGCATCCGGACCGTACACGGGACGCTGACGGGCGCCGATCTCGACAACCGCACCGTCACCGTGGTCGACGCCGTCGGAGCCGAAAGCGTCGAGGGCTTTGACGCCCTGGTCATCTCGACCGGCGTCCGGAACGGGTTCTGGCGACAACCGGGATTGCAGTCGGCAGCCGATGTCGACGCCGAGTTGTGGTCGGCGCACACGCGGTTCGCCGACGCCGCCACCATCGCGGTGATCGGCGGCGGCGCGGCCGCAGTGAGCGCCGCCGCCAACCTGGCGCGGACATGGCCGGACAAACAGATCGACCTGTACCACCCCGGCGAACGTGCCCTGCCACAGCATCATCCGCGGACGTGGGCCACCGTTCTCGCCCGACTGCGTCGGCTCGGTGTCGGTGTTCACGGCGGCCACCGCGCCGTCGTGCCCGTCGGATTCGCCTGTGACGAGATCACGCCGGGACCGGTGAGCTTCTCGACCGGGCAGCCGGCGGTCGAGGCCAATGCTGTCTTGTGGGCAGTCGGCCGGGTTGCGCCGAACACGGGGTGGCTTCCGCCGGATGTCCTCGACCCGTCTGGCTTCGTCCGGGTGACTGAGGAATTGCGTGTGCCCGGTGTCGATTCCGTGTACGCGGTGGGCGACGTCGCGGCGACCGACGACCTCCGCAGCTCGGCTCGCAATCGTGCCGACCGTCTGCTCGCCCATAACATCCGCGCCGATCTCGCCGGCCGCCCGGACCGGGCGAGGCGCTACGCTCCCCCACGACGTCGATGGGGTTCGGTGTTGGGCGTCCAGGCCGACGGTCTGCAGGTGTTCGCGCCCAACGGACGTCCGTTCCGGTTTCCGGCGTGGTCGGTCGACACCATCCTGCAGCCGTGGATCGTCCGTCGCGGCATCTACGGCGGGATCCGGAAGCCGGAGTGAACGTGGCGCCTTTCCCGGCGGGCTGGTCGCCGTCCGCGCCTACACTCGGCGCATGAGCAACGAACCGTTCTCTGCCAATCCATCCGGACAGCCGCCGACGCCGGCGGGACCGGGACAGCCGCCGTCAGGTGCGTACCCGCCGGGAGCGGTACCGCCCGTGGCTCCGGCGCCGGGAACCACCCCGCCGGCCACCTCGTATCCCGGCGAGACCCCCGGTGCGGTGCCGCCGGACGGGTCGACGACCGAGGGCGCGCCGATCAAACCCACGGCCGGTGAACGCGCCAACGCCGTCGTCAAGAAGGTGGTGATCGGCCTCGTCATCGCCGCGCTGCTCGTCGTCACCTACTTCATCCTCGAGGCGTTCCTGCCACGCTGGTGGGCCGGTCAGATCGGACGCCGCGTCGAGGGTTCGTTCAGCCGCGGGATCGCCACCGGACTGGTCCTGGGAATCGTCTGCACGTTCGTGCCCGTGCTGTTCTTCACGTTGTCGTTCGTCAACCGCGGTCGGATGAAGAACGTCCCGACCATCGCCTTCGCGGTGCTCGGCGTGATCGTCGCGATCCCCAACCTGCTCACCCTCACCGTGGTCGCCGGCGGCGGCAACGGCGCGCATGCCGGTGAACGGATCTTCGACGTCGACGCCCCGGGATTCCGGGCTGCGACCGCCTGGGGCGTGATCGTCGGTGTGGTTCTGGCGATCGGCGTCGGCTACTTCACCTGGCGCTACCGGCGCCGCGGCGAGCAGCTCCGAGAGATCAAGCACCCCACAACAGATCGGAAATGACCACATGACCGAGCAGCGGATAGTCGTGGACATCGACGACGCGGGCGTCGCGACCGCGACGCTCAACCGAGCCGACAAGCACAACGCGCTCGACCCCGCGATGTTCGCCGCCCTCATCGACGTGACCGGCGCCCTGGCCGCCGACAAGCGCGTCCGGGCCGTGGTCGTGCACGGTTCGGGCAAGAGTTTCTGTTCCGGCCTGGACGTGTCGAGTCTGGGCCAGGGCGGTGGCGTGAACTCGCTTCTGGAGCGCGAACCGGGCGTGCTCGGCAACCACGCGCAACGGGTGTCGTTGGACTGGGGCCGGATTCCGGCGCCGGTGATCGCGGCCATCACCGGCAACTGCTTCGGCGGTGGCCTGCAGATCGCGCTGGGTGCCGACATCCGCTATTCGACCGCTGATGCGCGACTGTCCATCATGGAGGTCAAGTGGGGTCTCGTGCCCGACATGGGCATCACCCAGACGCTGCCTCGACTCGTGTCCGCGGATGTGGCCAAAGAACTCACGTTCACCGGGCGCATCATCGACGGTGCGGAGGCGCACCGGATCGGGCTGGTCACCCGCGTCGTCGACGACCCGCTCTCCGCCGCACTCGATCTCGCGCATGAAATCGCGTCGAAGTCGCCGCATGCGGTTCGTGCCGCCAAGCGCCTGTACGACGAATCGTGGGCGGGCTCGGATCCGGTTGCGGCGTTGATGTTGGAGAGCGAACTCCAGGTCGGTCTGATGGGGTCGCCGAACCAGATGGAGGCGGTCCAGGCTGGGATGGCACGACGCGAGCCGAGCTTCGCCGACCCGGAGTGAGCGGCTGGCCATCGCGGCTCGTCGCTTGCGCTCCACGCACCTGGAGAATCTGCGGCCTGGCGGCCGTCGTGGAGAAAGAACACTCGTGAGCGTCTGGATTTCATGCTCCCTGAGGTGCGAGCGCAGCGAGCCACGAAGGGTGTAGCAACGTGTCTCACCGAGCCCTTCGTGGGGGGGGGGGGGGGGGCCCCCCCCCCCCCGGCGCCGCGGGGTTGGGGTTGGTGGGGGGAGGGGGCGGGATGGCGGGGGTTGCTGGTTCGGGGGGGGCCCGCCCCGCCAA
>NZ_JBHYNC010000061.1:0-8005 GCF_042743165.1 Gordonia sp. NPDC058843 | reverse complement strand
GGGGTGTAGCAACGTGTCTCACCGAGCCCTTCGTGGCTCGTCGCTTGCGCTCCTCGCACCTCAGGGACCAGGGTTTTGCGGTTCTTCCGGATCAGGCAGCGGAAGCGCGTTCGTAGCTGGTACGGGCCGGGCCGCCTCACTCTCGGTTGACAACCCGGGTCAGTTCGACAGACCGGCGTCCTTGCTGCCGTAGGCTTCCCGCAGTCGTGGCTTCACGACCTTCCCGCCGGCGTTGCGGGGCAGCTCATCGATGATCACCAGGTCCTTGGGGTGCTTGAACCGCGCGAGGTTCTCGTTGAGGTGCGGTTCGAGGTCGGCGAGGGTGAGATCGTCGACGCCCTCGGCGAGCACCACCACGGCGACCGGCACCTCGCCCCACTTCTCGTCGGCGCGACCGATGATGGCGGCCTCGGCGATGCTCGGGTGCCCGTATAGCGCGTTCTCGACCTCGGCGCAGTAGATGTTCTCACCGCCCGAGATGATCATGTCCTTGGCGCGGTCGACGACGTAGAGGAAGCCTTCCTCGTCCTGGCGTACCAGGTCGCCGGAGTGAAACCATCCGCCGCGGAAGGCTTCTGCGGTCGCCTCGGGCTTGTTCCAGTAACCGATCATCATGTTGGGCCCGCGGTAGACGATTTCGCCGACCTCGCCGGGTTTGACGTCGTTCATCAGTGGGTCGACGATGCGCGCGGTGACCGCCGGCACGACCTTGCCGATGGAGCCGAGCTTGCGCAGCGCATCCTTGCCTTCGAGGATCGTCGTCACCGGCGACATCTCGGTCTGGCCGAACGCCGTCATGTTGGCGGCCTCCGGGAACGACTCGTTCATCGCGTTCAGGATGGAGTCCGACGCCGGCGCCGCACCCCAGCTCATGGTGCGGAGCTTGAGGTTCCGGGGCCGCACTCTCTGCGCGGCGCACACCGCCTGCCACTGGGCGGGCACCATGAAGACCGAGGTGACGCCCTCGCGTTCGAGGGTGTCGAGCATGGTGTCGGGATCGAAGGCGCCGAGCGGGTGCAGTACCGCGCGCACCCCGCGATAGAAAATCGGTGCGAAACCGCCTATCCCCGCGATGTGGAACAGCGGCGGCACGATCGAGGCGACGTCATCGGATTGACCGTTCGTGGTAGCCAGCGTCGTCACCGCCTGCGCCTGGAGATTCTGGTGGGTGAGCATGGCGCCCTTGGGTTTCCCGGTGGTTCCCGAGGTGTACATGATGGCGGCGACGGTGTCCTCGGGCACGTCGACCTCCGGCAGGTCCGACGCGTCCTCTGCCACGAGGGTCTCGAAATCGAGATGGGCGTCGTTGTCGCTGCCGTCGACGACGATGATGGTGTCGATCTGGCCGGTCGATCCGGCGACCGCGTCGGCGATCGGCGCGAGCAGGGTTTCGGTCACCACCACTGTGGCCCCGCTGTCGGTGACGAGGTACGCGACCTCGGCGGGGCTCATCCGGATGTTCACCGGCACCGGGATGGCGCCGATCAGGGTGGCGCCGAGGATGGCCTCGATGTACTCGGTGCGATTCAGCAGCGCCATGAGCACCCGGTCACCGAACCGGACGCCCCGCCGGTGGAGGGCCGCACCGAAGGCATGCGAACGGTCGTCGAGTTCCTTCCAGGTGGTGTTCTTGTCGAGGTAGGTGATCGCAGTGTTGTCCGGGGTCATCATGGCGTGCCGGCGCACCTGGTTGTTCCAGTGATTGCGTCGTGAGCGGTACGGCTCCGTGGTCAGGTTGCTGGTGACGTCGGCGCTTGCAGTCATGACTGCCTCCCATTCGTCGAGCGGACTCGACCCGTTGTGAACACCCTCGATGAGGGATCGGCACTGTTGTGTCTCGAGTCACACATTAGGTCGTCCGTGTTGCCAGATTCAGGCATTCCCGCGGTTTGGTGGGCGTCTCCCGTTGTTCGTGCCGGGCCGCGCGCTCCGTTCCCGCCCGGAACGATTTGTCGACGAACCGGAGTGGGAACGGAGCGTGGGCTCACGTTGTCTCTGTGGAGTTGTCAAAGGACTGCTGCGGTCCCGAGGAATTCTCGGGTGCGGGGAAGGTGCTGCGCGAAGTGTGTTGTGGTCAGGCGGCGTCGTCGAGGTGCATGGTGCGCCGGTTGTAGGCGGGTAGCGGTCGGCGTCGTGGGTCGATCGTCGCGGGTGGTACGAGCCAGGGGTGTCGGTCGAAGCCCATGACGACGTCCCATCCGTGGTGGTGGACCTGTGTGTGGCAGCGTTGGCAGAGTAGACAGCCGTTATCGAGGTCGGTGGGACCACCGTCGGCCCAGTGCGCCACATGATGCACCTGCGTATGTGACGGTGGTGCACCGCATTTGATGCAGCAGCTGTCGCGAACGATCATCGCTTTTCTGAGGTGTGGCGGGAACAGTCGGTGGGTGTGCCCCATCTGTAGAGGCACGCCCTCATCGTCGAGGACGATCTCGGCCAAGGATCCGTCGCACGAAATCTGGCGAGCTGTTGCCTGGCTGACGGAACCGGTCCACGGCAGGGTGGCCGGATCGACGCCGGTCGCGGGGATGGTCAACATCAGTTGCGTGCGCGGGCTCCCAACACTGTCAATCGTCGCACCGATCGCTGCCTGGTCGAGGATCAGCTCGAAGGCGTCGGCGCGTTGCTGCTCTGCGGTGCGCCGATCCTCGGCGCCGTCGGGTTCAGTTCGTGGGCAGGTTCGTTCGTCGATCATGGCCCGGAACTTCTCTCCGACCAGTTGGGTGAGATCGGCGCGGATCACGACGCGGCCGTCGTCGGTGGTGTGCGCCGTCACCGAGTTCAGAGACGAATCGTCGGCGGCGGGGAGACGTATGTCGGACGCATCAGCGAGAGTGTTGGCGATCGTCCGTGCGCGCTCGAGGACTTGCGTCGGCGTCGCACCAGACAAAGCTTGCGCGAGAAGTTCAATCTCGTAAGAGTTCTTGTCGTCGTCGGAGAGTACATCAGGACACCGTTTCTCGATCTGGTTCATACCCCGGATGACGGCGTCGAGGACTTCCGAGGACAATCGTCCGTCCGCCGCGTGACGAGCCACTGCGGGAAGCGCGGGTAGGCCGTCGACACCGCGCATGGTGCGCATGGCTGCGGCGGGTGCGTGACCTGACTCGATCAGCATCCTCTTGGTGGTGCTGCCGACTTTCCGCGCGACGCCCAGCGTGTCGAGTTGTGCTGTGTGGGTGACGATCTGGTGGGCCACGACATTGGCGATCAGTCGCAGAGTGTTGAGGTCCTCGAATGTTGTTCTGCCCGTGGGATCGTCGGCGGGTGGGGTGATCTCGATGAGCTGATCGAGGAGGGTGTCGAGCTCTGGCATGGCTCCAAGCTACAGGAACATGCGTTCGATTTCGAGGTTTAGCCACAAGTCAGTTCGACGAATTCGTCGCCTGTGCAGCATATTTCGTTGACTGTGCGCCGTTTTTCGTTGACTGTGCACTACCCGTTGACAGTGGTTGACTCCAGTAACACCCGTATCGAATCCTGCGTAATCGGACCGCGGGCATCCGCGGCATCGAAGGTCCGGACCGGCACGCACGTCCAGGCGTCGGCATTGCGTACTCGCGCCGACAGTAGGCTGCAGTGCCGGAGCGCGAGGGCTTTCCCTCCCTACACCTCACCCGCACGTCGTCGAAGGTAGTCTCGCGCACGCTCGTCGCGCGTGAGCTCGGCGGACAGCTCGAAGTGCTCACGAGCTGCGTCGTAGTGCCCGGCGCGAACCAGTAGATCCGCCTGTGCCGCGTGGAACGGTCCGAAATCCGAGGCATCACTGCCCAACTCGGCAAGCAGAGACAGTCCGTGTACAGCAGAACTCGCACGCCCGACGATGGCGGCGTGAGCAATACGTGCACCCAGCGTCGGGGCAACCGCGACGAGCGCGGACGACAGAGCCGACAGCGCAGCCCAGTCGACGACACCGGTGCGAGCGCGGTCGGCGTGGACGGACTGCATCGCCGCCTCGAGTTGGAATCGTCCGTGCGGCTGCCCGAACGACGATGCTCGTCGAAGCATTGCCTCACCGTCCCGGATGAGCGCCCCATCCCAGGTGGCGGGGTCTTGTTCCTCGAGCGGCACGAACGGGCCCGTCCGTCCCGGCGCCCGCGACAACGACAGCGCAATCAGGGCGGCGAGACCCCAGGCCTCCGGTTCGTCGAGCAGCGAAGCGAGTGTGACGGCCAGGTAGAGCGACTCCCCCGCCATCGATTCGACGGTGTCGGGGTGAGAGCCGTCCGCGTCGTTCCACGCGATGGCGAAACATCCGTAGACGGCCTCCAGTACCGCGGGCAGACGTTCCGGCATGGCCGCGCGGTCGGGGACGACGAACGGTATGCGTGCATTGCGGATCCGGCGCTTGGCGCGGACCAGGCGCTGCGACATCGCCGACGGCGCCACCGCGAACGCAGCGGCGATGTCGGTGGCTTCGAAGCCGAGCACCGACTGCATCATGAGCGGAGTTCGGGCGGTTGCGTCGATGGCCGGATGCGCACACGTGAACAACAACTCGAGGCGTTTGTCCGGGATTGCGTCAGGGTCGAGATCGTCGAAGGGGGTCACTGCGGTCGCTCCGGGGGAAAGGGTGTCGTCGAGGACCGTCGATGTGCGGTGGGCCGCCGACTTCCAGACATCGCGCTGTTGATTACGTGCGACGGTGAGCAGCCAGCCCTCCGGGTTCGCCGGTACCCCGTCGGATGACCAGGTGACGAGTGCCCGTTCGAAAGCGGTTGCCAGCGCGTCCTCGGCGAGAGCCAGGTCCCCCGAGGTGGCGGCGAGAAGCGCCACCAGCCGCGAATACGATTCGCGGGCAGCGTGTCCGGCGGCGGTGTGCGCCTCTCGCTCTGTCATGGGTCCGACGTCACGCGTTGGGGATCCAGGCGCCGTCGACGGTGTACGTCGCGCCGGGCCGGATCTCGACGACGCCCCACTCGATCGGCGGTGCCTGACGCGCCCACTCGATGGCGGCGTCGAGGTCGGCGACATCGATGACGACGGTTCCGCCGAGTTGTTCCTTGGTGTCGGCGAACGGACCGTCCTGGACCACGAGTCGGCCGTCGACCTTGCGCAGAGTGGTCGCGACCTCCGAAGGCTGCAGGACTTCGGCGCTCACGAGCACGCCGGCGTCCTGGAGGGCGGTGGTGTACGCGGCGAAGGCCGCCTGCCCTTGTGCGATGGCCTCCTCACCGAGAGTCGACGCGTCCATCTCCGGGTAGTGCAGCAGCAGCGAGTAATGCATGATCTGACCTCTCGTTCATCGAACCGCGCATCGGTCCGTGTGCAGTGATGACGACCGTGCCGAGCGCCATTCGACATCTTCGACAGACAATTTTTCCGGCTATCCCGCCCGACCCCTGCGGAGGGCCGTCACGAAGGGCTGCCGAGCCGGTCGGCACGAGCCGCGGCGTCGGGCCACATCGCGGGACACGGCAGGCCTGGGACGCTCGCCATCTCGAAGTGCCACCACTCATTGGCGAAGGTTCGGCACAGACCCCATCGGTGACCGGTGCGTTGGAGCCAAGCGGCACCTTCGCGTGGGCCGACGTCGATGGCCTGGCCGCGCACGTGGGTCGACTGTTCGGGAGGCAGGACCCACCGTCGCGCCGCTTCCGGACTTCCGTGGGTCGCGATCGCGTCCCGCCACATCTGACGCTGCTCGGCGTGGGTTCGCTTTCCGGAGGTGATCCACAACGGAACCCCCTGCGCGCGAGCGGTGCTCGACGCCTGCTGGTAGGCCGTCGCCAAGACCGGATCGAGGCCGGCGGTCGACGGTGCGGCGTTCGCGGGCGCGGCGCCGATTACGGCCATCAGGAGGGCGCCGAGGACAGTGACAACGAGGACCGCGAGAGGGCGCGGCATAACGTCCGGAGAGCTCATTACCGCAGTAAACCGTACAACCGACACCTGCTGCATCCGACTGCGCGATGCGACTATCGTCATCGTCGGGTGGGCCGCGTGCGAGCCTGTGGAGGGTCGGAAAAATGAAGAAGCGTCTGGTGGTCTGTTGCGACGGCACGTGGAAGTCGTCGAAGGACCCGAGAATCTCGAATGTGGAGAAGATCGCCCGGGCTGTCACGACTGATGCCGACGACGGCGCGGTCCAGCTCGTCCACTATGTCAACGGTGTGGGGACCGGCTCCGGCTGGTCCGACCGCATCATCGGCGGGGCCTTCGGTCGAGGGCTCGACGCCAATCTGATCGATGCGTACCGCTTCCTCGCGCTCAATTACGAGCCCGGCGATGAGATCTTCGTCTTCGGATTCAGTCGCGGCGCGTACACCGCGCGAAGTCTCGGCGGCATGATCTGGCAGATTGGGCTTGTCACGCCGCACGAACTCGCCCAACGCCCGACCGAGAACCTGTTCGAAACGGTCCTGCGGTATTACCGGATGAAGCGCGAGGACCGCCCGGCACAGACTCCGGGCACGCAGGTGCCGGTCAAGTTCATCGGGGTCTTCGACACCGTCGGCGCGCTCGGCGTTCCCGGTATCACTCGCGTCAAGCACAAGTTCCACGATGTGAAGCTCGGCAGGAACGTCGAAGTGGCCCGGCAGGCGCTCGCGATCGACGAGCGTCGGCTGACGTTTGATCCCTGCGTCTGGGAGGTCAAGGAGGAAGACCGGGGCGAGATCGACATCAAACAGGTGTGGTTCGAAGGGGTCCACTCCGATATCGGCGGTGGTTTGGCGGTCACTGAACCGTCGGAACTCAGTCTGTCCTGGATGGTGCGCGAGGCGCACCTCGCAGGCCTGCAGTTCTGCTATAGGCGATTCACGCCCATCAACTTCCCCATCGACCCGTCGAACGAGAAGTACACGACCAACAAGTCCATGAACGCCGCGTACGGAATCGTCAACGCGATCAAGATCGTGTTCGGACCGCTCCGCATGCGCGGTGAGACCGTTCGGCACAAGCGTCAGGCGCGACGACTTGAAGTGGAGAACGACAACGCAATCCCGCTGCTCATCGCCGCTCCCGCGCTGACGCGGTGGAACGACGACGTCGGATCACGCAAGAAGAAGGCAGAGAACATCGGCGACTGGACGACGTTGGTCAGACAGACAAAGGTGCCACTGGCGAACCGCGTGATCGAGATACCGCCGCTCGAAGCGCCAGTCACCGCGCCGCAGACAGCGGTTACCCCGAACACGAGGGCCGAACCGCTGGCTACCCCGCGATAGTCACTGCGGGGCCACGTCTTTCGTTGCGGCGATCTGAATCAGATTGCCGCACGTGTCGTCGAAGACCGCGACGACTGCAGGACCGATGTCGGTCGGTTCCTGGGTGAACTCGACGCCGAGGCCTCGAAGCCTCTCGTATTCGGCCTGAACGTCATCGACGGTGAACTGCGCCAACGGGATTCCGTCTTCGATGAGCGAATCGCGGTAGGGTTTGACCGCGGGGTGGCCGGACGGTTCGAGGAGGAGCTCCATTCCCTCGGGGTCTTGAGGGGACACAACCGTGAGCCACCACGTGTCCTCCCCCATCGGAATGTTGTGCCGCGTCGTGAATCCCAGTATCTGGGTGTAGAACTCGTGCGCCTTGCGCTGGTCGTCGACGAAGACGGACATCAGTGTGAGCCTCATGGGAGGTCCTTTCGAGGGGCGGGCCACCGGTCAGCGATCTCGCGGAGCGGTCCGGGATCGAAGTAGTGGAATTTGGAGCGTCCGCGTTTCTCTGCGTGGACAAGTCCGGCGGACTCCAGCACGCCCAGATGCTGCGAGATCGCCTGTCGGCTCAAGCTGAGTCCCCGTCGGGACGTGAGTCGACCGCAGATCTCGAACAGCGTCTGACCGTCACGCTCGACGAGCTCGTCGAGGATTGCCCGCCTCGTCGAGTCATCGAGTGCATGGAACACGTCGGCCACACCTGACAATAGGCAAGTGGTCACTTGCATGTCAATGGTGTCCCTTAGGTGCCCACCCATTGCTCCCTAATCCGAAAGAACCGCATAACCCCTGGTCCCTGAGGTGCGAGGAGCGCTAGCGACGAGCCTCGAAGGGCCTGGTGAGACACG
>NZ_JBHYNC010000060.1:0-28526 GCF_042743165.1 Gordonia sp. NPDC058843 | reverse complement strand
GCCGGTCATGCCGGGCTTCCTCGACACCCTCGCCGAGGTCGGGTACCGCGTGGTCGGCATCGCCTCGGACGAGTCCGGCGCCCGCCCGGACTCCTTCGCCGCCGCGCTGGACGCCGAGCCCGCCGCGATCGTGCTGCAACCCGAGGGCGGCTATTCGGCGGGTGGGACGCTCACCCCGGGCCGTCGGTCGGAACTGGTCGCGCTGGTGGCCGACGCCGACCGCACGCCGTGGATCGTGGAGGACGATGCCGTGGGTCCGCTCGCCGACGCCCAGGCGCCGTCACTCGGTGAACATCTCCCCGACCGGACGGTCCGTGTCCGCAGCTACTGCAAGGCCTACGGCATGGACATCAAGACCTGTGTCATCGGCGGCAGCGATGAACTCATCAACCGGGCGATCCGGCTCCGCGTCCACGGCATCGCGGCCAACAGCCGCATCCTGCAGAACGCTCTCGCGCATCTGGTCGCCGACCCCGAGACCGACACCGTCATCGAGACCGCGCGCACGCGCTACCGGAATCGTCGCGAGGCGCTGCGCACCGAGTTGACCGCACGCGGGGTACGCGCCCGCTCGGGTCCCAACAGCCTGGTGCTGTGGGCGGAGGTGCGCGACGAGACCGGTGCTCTGATCGAGTTGGCGCGCCGCGGGATACACGTCGGTTCGGGAGCGCGATCCTTCGTCGACCCGCTTGGTCACGGCCTGTTGCGGATCGCGGTGCCGCAACTGCCCGACGATCCGGACGCGATCGCGGAGCTCGCGGATGCGGTCGCGGCCGTCGCGGGTGCCGTGCACCGCGAATTCCTCGACTGAGGGTTCCGCGAACCTTCTGTCGGCGAAGCGATCTCAGATGTGCTGGGCGCGCAGGACCGACAACGCCGGGACGATCTGCTCGGCGATCCGCGCCATGCACTCCCCATACCGGGCGTGGTCGAGCGCGAGCGGGACATGGAACAGCCAGTCCGTGGATCTCGTGACGAGGGGACTGTCGCGGACCGCGTCGACCACGGTGCCGGCGTCTCCGCAGTGGATGGCGAGATCGTCGCGGTAGGTCGCCGCATCACGATCGTCGAGCTTGTCGGAGTAGTAGGCCGGACTCGTGGCGACGTCGAGGTCGAAGATCTCCCGTGCATCGGTGTCGGACTTCCCCGGGACGACGGCGATCGTGCCACCGACACGCGGCGACGGGTGTCCCGGGCCGTCGGGGCGGAACGCGTCGAGGTAGGCCTCGATCAACTCGTCGGCGCCGCCGCGGCCGGCGGCTTCGGAAGCGGTGTGCGCCAACAGGCCGTCGCCGGCTCGTGCGGCGTGCCGCGCGGTCTCCGGGTTGCCGGTGGACTGCCACACCCGCGCACGCAGCGACCGGGGGTCCGGATGCACGGGCACCCCGGGCGCCACCCGGCCGGTCTCGAGAAGACGATGCAGAGCCTCCCGCCGCGAGGTGTAGAGCGCCTCCCGATCATCCTGTGCGAGACCGAATCCGGCATACGTCGTCGCCGACAGGCCGAAGCCGAGCCCCTTGCCGATGCCGAGTTCGAGCCGGCCGTCGCTCAGCTCGTCCGTGACCGCCGCGTCCTCGACGAGCCGCACCGGGTTCTCGAAGGGGAGCGCGACGACGCCACTGCCCACCCGGATCCGGTCGGTGTGCTGGGCCACCGCGGCGAGCAGGGGGAACGGCGTCGGAAGTGCCGCCGAGTGCGCCCCGAAATGGCGTGTGGCGAACCAGATCGTGTGGAATCCGAGGCGCTCGGCCTCGACGGCGAGGTCGATGGCCGACCGGTACACCGAGGCGGTCAGCGGTCCGGTGCGCACCTGGACGAACAGCGAGGAACGGGGCGCGGTGATCGTCGTGGTGGTCACGGGTGGGTGCTCACAGGCCGTAGTGTCCTCGGAGAGTCGTGGTCGCGTACTCGGTGCGGAAGAGCCCGCGCCGCTGCAGTATCGGTACCACCGTGTCCACGAACAGTTCCAGTCCGGACGGCAATTCGTCCATCATGACGTTGAACCCGTCGCAGGCACCGGAGCGGAACCAGGTCTCGATGTGATCGGCCACCTGCTCCGGTGTCCCGACCACCGTCACGTGGACGCCGCCGGCGGCGAGGAGGCGGGCGGCCCCGCGGGTGTCGAGACCACGGCGCCGGACGAATTCCAGGAAGACCGCCCGCTGGCCTCGTGACCCGGGAACCTCGGCCTCGGTAGGGATCTTGTCCCACGGGATCGGCGCGTCGAGATCGAGTTCATCGGCGTGCATGTCCAGACGGGCGGCCAGATTCGCGATCTGCACGTGGTCCGGGATCAGATCGGTGAGTTCGCGCTCCCGTCGGCGCGCGCCCTCCTCGGTGTCGGCCAGCACGATGATCAGACCGGGCAGCAGCTTGACTGTGTCGGGGTCGCGGCCCGCGCCGGCGGCCAGTCGCCGGATCTCCCCGCGCCGACGCTGCGCCGACTCGAGATCGGTGTGCGCGGAGTAGATCGCGTCCGCGGTGCGGGCACCCAGTTCGACGCCATGGGTGGACGCACCGGCCTGGATCACCACCGGCCGGCCGTCGCTCAGCGGTGGTGCCTTGAACGGCCCCTCGACCCGGAAGTGCGCGCCCTTGTGGTCGATCGGGTGGATCCGCGCGGGATCGAGATACCGGCCGGAGCCCCGATCGGCGACCAGTGCACCCGGTTCCCATGAGTCCCACAGGGCGGTGACGACCTCGAGGAACTCCGCGGCCCGCTCGTACCGCTGCTGCTTGGGCAGGGCCGCGTCGAGCGAGTGGTTCCGGGCGGCCGCATCCCCGCCGGTGACGACGACGTTCCAGCCGGTGCGCCCGTGGGAGACCGCGTCGAGTGAGGCGAACTGGCGGGCCAGGTTGTACGGGTCGCTGTACGACGTCGTCGCGGTGACCACGAGTCCGATCCGTTCGGTGCGTGCCGCCAGGACCGCCTGAGCGATGAACGGGTCGAGCAGACGGCTGGGGGAATTCCAGTCCTTGGCCTGCAGGTCGGGAGAGTCGGCCAGGAAGACCGCGTCCAGCAGGCCGCGTTCGGCCACCCGTGCGACGTCGACGTAGTGCTCGATGGTGACGAAGTGCTCGCCATCGGGTGCGGCCCGTCGCCACGGACTGCCGATGGTGCCCCCCGGAATCAGGTTGGCGTTGAGGATGACATGGCGGCCCGTGCTCATGCGATCCCTCCGACCGGGACCGAGGTCGGGGCCCCGGCGAGCGCCCCACGGATCACGAGGCGCGCCGGATCGGCGGACCACTGCGAGAACGAGCCCGGATAGAGCGCAGCCCGGAACCCCAGGGACTCGAGGACCAGGACCTGCAGGGCGGCGGCGACGCCACTGCCGCAGTAGGAGGCGGATTCGATCCCGCGATCGGTGACCCCGAACGTGCGGTAGCGCGCCTCCAGGTCGGCATGGTCGCGGAGTCGGCCGTGGGCGTCGAGGTCGTCGAAGACGGGGGCGGCGACGGCACCCGGGATGTGGCCGTGACCGAGGTGGTCGGCTTCGGGGCGGGCGTCGAGGACGACGCCGGTGCGTACCAACCGTGCCACGTCGTCGGTGTCCACCACCGGCATCGAACCACCGGTGACCTCGATGTCGCCGTCGCCGTCCGGTTCCTCACCGATCGCGATCGGACCCCGGGCAGCGATCCAGGCACGGAGGCCGCCGTCGAGCACACGGACGTCGGACAGTCCGGCCCACCGCAGCACCCACCAGGCGCGTGCCGCCGCAGCGGATCTCGAGTCGTCGTAGACGACGACGGTGCTGTCGTCGGACAGCCCCCACCGGCGCAGGCATTCCGTCAACGCCGCGGGCTCGGGCAACGGCCGCGCGCCGGACGCCGGCGTGACCTCCCCGGCGAGGTCCGCGTCGATGTCGACGAAGTGCGCCCGCGGGAGATGGCCGCGCAAGTAGTTCTCGCGGTCCGCGCGGCCGCCGGCATCGACACGCACGTCGAGCAGTACGAGCCCGGGCGGGCGGCGGCGAACCAGTTCAGAGGCGGAACACACGAGATCGTCGCGGCGGTCGGGCATCGGCGGCTGTCCTTCGCATCGGGGGCGGGAGTCGGTGAAGCGGCTGCAGAAAAGTTATGTGATCAGCGCGACTTGAGAACATACTTCAACCCTTCGTGATTTTTGTATTCACCGGGCACCGCCCGACTGCTTATGTTTCAACTGCCCGACTTCCCGGGCCCCGAACGGAGGAAGGAGGTCCTGTGACCAACGCTGTGAACACCGTCGATCCGAGCGCTGTCGCCTCGGAGTCGCCCGACCCGGAGGCCTCCGTCTTCGTCGGCGTCGACTGGCTCGCGCGTCGTCTGTCGGACCCGGACGTCGTCGTCATCGAGGTCACCGACGATCCAGAACATGTCGACGGCCCGGGGGTCGTCCCCGGCGCGCGTTCCGTGTTCTGGAAGCGCCTCCTGTGGCACGAGACCAGCCGTCGGTTCGCCGACCCCGCGGACCTCGCGGAGCGGCTGCGAGTGCTGGGTGCGGGCGAGGACCGGATCGTGGTCTTCGCAGGGCGCCCAGCGCAATTCGCGGCCTACGCAATCTGGGTGGCGCGCGTCGTCGGCGTCGGCGGTGAGCTGCGCTACCTCGATGGGGGCCTTCCCGCGTGGGAACTCGGACACGGGTCACCGACGGGCACCTCCCCGACCGTCGAGCGGCGAACGCCCGCGTCGCCGCTCCCGCTGGTGACGCCGTTGTCGTCGGCGGTGATCGACCGGGACGGGGTACGGCGGGCAATCGACTCCGAGTCCGTGATCGTCGACCTGCGCACTCCCGAGGAGTACGCGGGCGAGCGGGTCGCGCCGGACACCGAGCCGATCGATCACGGGGCGCAGCGGCACGGCCACATCCCCGGTGCACGTCCGTTGCACGTGAACGAACTGCTCGACGACGCCGGCCGGGTGCTGCCCGCCGACGCACTGCGCCGCAGGATCGCCGGCCTCGACGCCGCCGACGCCACGGAACTCGTGTTCTACTGCCGACTCTCGCATCGTGCGGCGCTCGGGTGGCTCGTGGTGACCGACATCCTCTCCGATCCCCGTGTGCGTGTGTACGACGGGTCGTGGACCGAGTGGGGGAGCATCGTGGGCACCCCTATCGAGCGATGACCGCGACGCGGGGCCTCTCCGACGCCGACACCGCGGCGGGCAGGCTCGTCACCGACACGCCCACCCTTACGGCCCCGGCTGGCTCGGCAGGCGCCGCACCGGCCCCGATCGCGGCGCCGGAACGACGCTCGGCCCCACGGCGGGTGCTCGCGATCGCAGTGTCCGCGCTCGTCACCATCTGGGCCGCGGCCACTCTCGCCTTCCTCGCCATTCACCTCGCGCCCGGTGATCCGGTCACCGCGGTGATGGGCGAATCGAGCAACCCCGACCTCCGGGCTCAGGTCGAGCAGGAATGGGGTCTCGACCGGCCCCTGGCTGTGCAGTACCTCGATTACCTCGGCGACGTGCTGCACGGCGACCTCGGCTACTCCTACGTCCGCGGCGAGGCCGTCACCGACGTCCTGTTCGGCGAACAGCTCGCGGCGACCGCACAACTCGCCGGCCTCGCCCTCCTGTTCGTCGTGCTCATCGCCCCGACACTCGCAGTGCTGACCGCGGGTCGGCGAAACTGGTTCTCGCGCACGGTCAGCGGCGTGGAGCTCGCCGTCGCGTCGGCACCGGCGTTCTGGGTCGGCCTCATCCTCATCTGGGTGTTCGCCTTCACCCTGCGCGTACTGCCGGTCACCTCGGGCACCGAACTCCAGCGCCTGATCCTGCCCGCGCTGACCCTGGCACTCCCCATCGCGGCCGTGCTGTCGCAGGTCATGCGGGGCGGCGTGGAACGCGCGCTGGAGCAACCGTTCGCGGTGACGGCCCGCGCTCGCGGGATCTCCGCGACCCGTCTGCGCCTGACCCATGGACTGCGGCACTCGCTGCTGCCTGCCGCCACCCTGGCGGGTTGGGCCGTCAGCGGACTCCTGACCGGCACCGTCGTCGTCGAGGAGGTGTTCGGGCGTACCGGACTCGGCACCGTCACCGTCGAGGCGGTCACCTACTCCGACCTCCCGGTCGTCCTCGGCGTCGCCCTGCTGACCGCGGTGATCTATCTGACGGTCACCATCCTCATCGACCTCACCTACGTGTTGATCGACCCCCGACTGAAGGAGGGTGTCCGATGACGAGTCTGTCGCTGTCGCAACGACGGTGGCCCGCGCTGACCCTGCCGGGCACGGCCGGGACGTGGGCGGCCGGAGGCTTTCTCGTCGCGCTGGCCCTCGCGGTTGCCGTCCCCTCGGTGTTCGCGGCGGGCGACCCCCTGCACACGGATCTGGCGATCTCTCACCAGGCTCCGTCGCTCACCCACCCGTTCGGCACCGATCAACTCGGCCGCGACGTCTGGACCCGTGTGGTCCACGGCGCGCGACTCTCGCTCTTCATCGGTGTCGCCGCGACGCTGCTCGCTGTGGCCATCGGCGTGCCCGCCGGATTGGTCGCCGGTCTCGGCAACCGCGTCGTCGACACCGTGCTCTCCCGGTTCTTCGACCTGCTCGGCGCCTTCCCGGAGATCCTGCTGGCCCTGGTCCTGATCACGCTGACCGGGTCGGGGACAGCGAACCTGATCGTCGCCATCGGGATCGCCTCGGCACCGCGCTATGCACGCGTGATGCGCGCCGAGACCTCGCTCGTCCACCGTTCGGCCTTTGTCGCCCAGGCCGGTCTCCTCACCCCATCTCGGTGGCGAATCGTGCTGCGGCACACGCTGCCCAACGCGATCGGCACACTGCCCGTCCTCGTCACCCTGGGACTCGGTACCTCGATCCTGGGCGCGGCGGCGCTGAGTTTCCTCGGCTTCGGACCCCAGCCCCCGACGCCGGAGTGGGGAGCACTGCTGGCCGAGGCTCGTGATGATCTCCGGATCGCGTGGTGGTCGGTGCTGTTCCCCGGTGTGGCCGTCACCGCGACCGTCATCGCGACGACGGTGCTCGGCCGCGCGGCACAGCGCCGGTTCGAGCGGAGGGTCGCGCGATGACGCTCACCGTGGCCCGCCCCGAGGCCCATGAGGGTGTCGTCACCGACGCGCTCGTCCGGGTCACCAACCTGCGCATCGCATTCGGTTCCGGACCCGAGGTGGTCACCGGGGTGGATCTCGAGATCCACCGCGGTGAGGTCCTCGCCATCGTCGGTGAGTCCGGTTCCGGGAAGTCGGTCACCACACGGAGTCTCGTCGGTCTGGCCGGCGACACGGCACACGTCCGCGCCGACCGCTTCGAGATCCTCGGCGAGGACGTGTCCGGTCACGGCGAAAAGGATTGGCGACGCCTGCGCGGCGCGGGTGTCGGCCTCATCCTGCAGGACGCGCTGACCGCGCTGGACCCTTTGCGGACCATCGGGCGTGAGGTCGCCGAGGGTCTGACCGGCGGTCCCAGGGTGTCCCGGCGCGAACGCGCGGCCCGCGTCGACGATCTCCTCCGGTCGGTCGGTCTCGACGACCCGGAGGTCAGGCGCAGGCAGCGGTCCTTCCAGCTGTCGGGCGGGCAGCGCCAGCGTGCGCTGATCGCCGCCGCCCTCGCCGGCGACCCCGACCTCGTGATCGCCGACGAGCCCACCACCGCGCTCGACGTGACCGTCCAGGCACAGGTCCTCGACCTGATCGTGGCGCAGGCGCGGGCGGGTCGCGCAGTGATCCTCGTCAGCCACGATCTCGCCGTGGTGTCGGCGGTCGCCGATCGGGTGCTCGTCATGCGTGAGGGCCGCATCGTCGAATCGGGACCCGTCCGCCAGGTCATCGACGATCCGCGTGATCGATACACACGAGCCCTGATCGATGCGGTGCCGCGGGGTTCGGCGAGACCGCCGGTCGTGGCCGACGATCGCACCCCGGTGGTGTCCGCGGCCGGGCTCACCAAGTCCTACCGCGTCCTCGGACGGCCGGTGACGGCGGTCGGGGATGTCTCGTTCGACGTCCGGTCCGGGGAGGTCCTCGGCATCGTCGGCGAGTCCGGGTCCGGGAAGTCGACCATCGCGTCGATGCTCACCGGTCTCACCCGTCCGGACGCCGGAGAACTCCGATTCCTCGGTGCACCGCACCCCGCAGCGGCTCATGTCGGCCAGATCGGTCTGGTGGCACAGGATTCGGTGGCCTCATTCGATCCGCGGTACCTGGTCGGTGAGGTCATCGCCGAGGCGCTCGGCGCCGCCGGCCTCCCGTCCGGGCGGTCCGGCTCCGCATCCCGTGCCGCCGAGGTCCGAAGGCTGCTCGACGCGGTTCACCTGCCCGCGGACGTGGCCGGGCGCCATCCGCGCGAGCTGTCCGGCGGGCAACGCCAGCGGGTCAACATCGCCCGCGCGGTGGGTGCCCGGCCACGACTGATCGTCTGCGACGAACCGGTCTCGGCACTGGACATCTCGGTTCAGGCGCAGATCCTCGACCTCCTGCGGGAACTGGCCGAGACCGGCGACCTGGCCCTGGTCTTCATCTCCCACGACCTCGCCGTCGTCCGGCAGCTGTGTCACAGCCTGCTCGTGCTGCACCGCGGCCGCGTCGTCGAGCAAGGGCCTGCCCGCGACGTGTTCGCGTCACCGTCCTCCCCCCACACCCGAGCACTTCTCGACGCCATCCCCACCCTGCGGTCGGCCGCCGACCGCACCGACCCGGCCGATCCGGCCCCTGCCCGAAAGAGTTCCGACCGTGCGTAGCAGACAGACACGAAATACCCTCACACAACAGACTCCGCCGCGTCATCGTCACCTTTGCGACGGTCGTCGGCCTGCTGGTGGTCGGCGCCTGTGCGGCCGACCCCGAACCCGGCAGCGGCGGCGGGGCGCCGTCGGGCGAGCCCGCACCGGGCGGCACCTTCACCATCGCCCTCGACAAGTACCCCGAACGCGGCCTGAATCCGCACTACGGGTCGGCGTTCGACGCCTCGCAGGTGCTGCGCAACACCTACGACAGCCTCATCTCCGAAGATGCCGACGAGAACTTCCACCCCTGGCTGGCGTCGTCGTGGACGATCTCCCCGGACGGACGAACCTACGAGTTCCGCCTCCGCGACGGGGTCCACTTCTCCAACGGCGAGAAGCTCGACGCCGCAGCCGTCAAGGCGAATCTCGACGTCCTGCGCGACCCGAACTACCCGTCGTGGACGACCAACGGTCTCCTCCAGTACTCGAGCGTGTCCGACGTCGTGGTCGTCGATCCCGCCACGGTGCGACTCACCCTCTCCCAACCGCGGGCCGACCTGCTGTCCACCCTGGCCGGGCTGAGCGGCGCGATCGTCGCGCCGAGCACTCTGCGCGGTGACAAGGCCACGCTGACCAGCGGAGCGGACATGATCGGCTCGGGGCCGTTCATCCTGGACCGGGTCGTACAGGGCCAGGAGATCCACTTCCGGAAGAACCCCGCCTACCAATGGGGTCCGGCGACCGCGCGTCACACGGGACCGGCTCACGTCGACGACGTCGTGGTCAAGTACGTCCCGGAGGCATCGACCCGCGCCGGCCTGCTGCGCAGCGGTGAGGTCGACGCGATCGGGACGGTGAAGGCCACCGACATCCCGCTGTTCGAGGACGTGTCCGGCTTCCAGTACGCCCAGACCGGTTCCGCCGCATCGACGACCGTCATCATGCTCAACGTCACCGACGGTGCGACCCGGGACGTGCGGGTGCGGAGGGCGATCAGTCGTGGCGTCGACCTCGAGGCGCTCGTCGAATCGGTCACGAAGGGTAGTCAGGAGCGTGCGTGGAGCCTGATCTCCCCGGACAGCAAATACTTCGACGCCAAGTACGACGACGCGGCACCGGCCGATCTGCCCCTCGCCAAGAAGCTGCTCGACGAAGCCGGATGGCGGACCTCGGGCCAGGACGGGGGCATCCGCAGCAACGACGCCGGGCAGCGGCTGACGATCCGGCTCGTCGCGACGACGCCGACCTATCCGCAGGACGATGTCCTCAAGGCGTGGCAAGCCGAACTCCGCCAGAACCTGGGCGTGGACGTCGAACTCAAGTACGTCGAGAACGCCCAGGTCTATGACCTCCTTGCGCAGAACGACTATCAGGCGTTCCCCCGCCAGGTCGGCGGTCTCGACCTGTCGCTGCAGTTGAACCGGGCCTTCGGGTCCACCAAACCCGATCTGACCTATGGCCAGATCGACGGGATCACCCTCGGTTCCATCGTCGGCGGCTCCAAGCTCGCCGATCCGCAGGTCGACCGCTGGCTGCTCGACGCCACCCGGGCGACCGATCAGAACACGCGAAAGGAGTTGTTCGACAAGGTCACCGGATACATCCTCGACAACGCCGTCGCGATCCCGCTCTACACGGATCGCAACAGCGTCGCCGCGACGTCCGAGGTCCACGGGCTCACCTCACTGTTCGATCCACCCCGCAACTCGGTGAACGGCTGGGCGTACGACATCGCCGTCCGCACCGGCTAGCCGATCCACCACGAGTACGACGTCCGAAATCAGCAGTCCGACAACAGAAAGGCACGACGTGTCCATCACACTCGAAGAACTGTCGTTCGACCGCAACATCCCGCGCGGCATCGTCCATCGCGAATCCATCGCCGAGGTCTTCCTGACCGACGCCCAACAGACACCGGACGGGGCGACCTTCGCAGCGCAACTACCGCGCAACCACTCGTACTTCAGCGATCACCGAGGCACCGCGACCACCTACGACCCGCTCCTGCTGATCGAGGTGTTCCGCCAGGTGGCGATCTACTACGCCCACACCTTCGTGGGGGCCGACCGATCCGAGAAGTTCATCTTCGGGGCCGCCGACTTCGAGATCCTCGACGAGGAGACCCTCCGGATCGGTGCCTGCCCCGGACACTGCGTGATCGAAGCGCACGTGGTCCACGAGAAGCTGCGTGAAGGCCAGATCATCGGTCTCACACTGGAGATGGTCGCCTCCATCGAGGGACGGGTCGCCGCCCGCGAGGCGATGACCTACCAGTGGATGCCGTCGGCGGCGTGGAAGAAGATCCGCAAACGCGGACGTGAGAGCCTGGGCCTCCCGCCGGAGCACACCATCCCGCCGGTGACTCACGTCGCGCGGATGCGCCCGAACTCGGTCGGACGCCACAACCCGCGCAACGCGATCCTCGCCAATCCCGAACTGGCCGGCCCACAACTCAACGCCCTCACCATCATCGACACCAACCACCCGTCGTTGTTCGATCATGCGCTGGACCACGTGCCCGGCATGTTGCAGTTCGAGGCCGCCCGGCAGGTCGCGATGGCAGCGGCCAACGCGACGCTCGGCCTGGACACGAGCCGCATGGTGATGCATCGGTTGCGCATCGAGTTCACGAAGTTCGGCGAGTTCGAACGCGACACCGTCGCACGGTCCACCGTGCAGGCCGACGACGACGGTCGCGGTGCACTCGCCGACATCGAACTGACCCAGGACAGCGACGTGATCGCCACCGGCTGGGTGCATCTCAAACTCCTTCCGGTCGACGTCTGGACGATGGTCCAGTGACCGCCGCATCGAGAAACACGGAGACGGCCGGCCGCCGGGGACCGTTCGTGTGGTTCGACTTCGGCGGGGTCCTCTCGCCGGCGCTCGACGATCTGTTCGGTCTCTACGAGCAGAACACCGGCATCCCGTCGGACGCGTTGAAGCGGGCGATCGGGGTCGTGGGGCAGGAATACGGGCTGCCCCCGCTGGCGCCCATCGAGTTGGCGCTGCTCGACGAACGCGACTGGGTCGCCCGGTTGCACCGGGCGTTACGGGCCGAGGACCCGGACCTCGACCTGTCCCGCAGCGAACCCGACTTCGGCAGACAGTGGTTCACCGGGCACGTCGTCAACGAGCCGGTGCGCGATCTCGCGATCGAACTCGCCGACGAGGGTCTGCGGGTCGGGATACTCAGCAACAACGTCGTCGAGTGGGAGGCGTACTGGCGGCCGATGGTCGGGCTCGACGATGTGGTCACCGACCTCGTCGACTCCTGCAAGGTCGGTGTGCGCAAGCCGGATCCGGAGATCTTCGATCTCGCTGCCCGCCGCAACGACGTCGACCCCGCCGACTGCATCCTCCTCGACGACCTCGAGGAGAACTGTGCGGCCGCACGGGAAGCCGGCTGGACCGCGATCCGCTTCGTGGACGCGGCCCAGGCTGTCCGGGACGTCCGGTCGGCGGTCGCGGCACGCCTGGTGGCGTGAACCTACCCGACGGCCTCGAGGTAACCGTCGGGTCGGATCAGCGCACTCACCCAGGGCTGCTCGGGGGTCACCTTGCCGGTGACCACCACCGGCCCGGGTACCGCTCGGCCCGCTCGCTCCGCTCCCGGCACCGTGCTGATTCGGCCCGCTCGCTCCGCTCCCGGCACCGGGGCACTCGCGTCCGGCCGGACCGCCACATACCGCCCCGCGGAGAGCAGTTCGGCCAGCGTGTGGATTGTGCCGTCGTCCTCGGTCACCACGAGGTCGTGCTGGAATCCCGCTTGGAACTGTCCGCTGATGAGATCCGCGACCGCGTCGTGGATCGCCGGCACGGCCAGCATGGTCACCACCGCATCGCGGAGGTCGGTCTTCGCCGGGTCCATCATCCGCGACTGCAAGACGGTGTTGGCGACGACCGCCTCGGCCACCCCGACCCGCGAACGCGACCAGTCGTCGAGCATCGAGTCGTCGGCGGCACCGCTGCTCACCCGGGCGAGACGCCACCCGAGGGTGAAGGCGTCCTGCATCCCGGTGTTGAGTCCCTGTCCGCCGAGCGGGTAGTGCACATGGGCGGCATCACCGACGAGCAGCAGCCGGCCGTCCCGCATCCGGGTCCGGAGCCGACCGTGGTCGCTGAACCGGGTCAGGTGCGAGATCCGTTGCAGATCAACAGTTCTGCCGAGAACGGCACCGAGGCGATCGACATATTCATCGGTCCCGGGGACGTCCCGGATGGTCGCGGGTCCCGAGAAGTCCATCGCGATGATCCGGGCGGGCCCGCCGGGACTGGGGTTGTGCAGTGTCCACCCGGACGGGGTCGGGTGCCATCCGGACGGTGGTGCGTCGGGCCCCGGGGCGATCGCCAGCCCGGCGATCGCGCTCATCGTGGCGGGGTAGGTGCGGGTGGGGAAGTCGCCGGCCGCGGCGACCGGCCCACGCGCGCCGTCGGCGCCGACCACCCAGTTCGCGTCGATCGTGACCGTGTCGCCGGCCTGCTCGGCCACGGCGTCGACCGTCACCGACGCGTCCCCGTGTCGGATGGCGGTCACGGTGTGGCCACGCAGGATTCGTGCGCCGCTGATTCGGGCCCTGTGCTCGAACGCGGCCTCGAGGCGGGCCTGCGGGATGCCGGCGATCGGCGCGGCCTCGACCGCCGGTGCGGTGATCGAGAGCACCGGCTGGGCGGCGAACTGGAACGGGGTGCGTCGCGTCATGCCTGCGTTCCGGACGATGTCGTCGGCGCGCACAGACGGCAGATACCCGCGCCGCGTGAGATGCGAGATCGAGCGCGCGTGCACCGTACCGGCCCGCGGCCGTTCGTCGACCTCGGTCCGTGTCTCGAACACGGTCACCGCGGTGCCCTGCTGTGCGAGTTCGGCGGCCAGCAGCATCCCGACCGGCCCACCCCCGACGATCACGACGTCGGTCCGACTCCTGGAACTGGCCATCTCGATGAGTCCTCCTGTTGCACCCGTACGACAGCGATGGTACCTACTAATAACATCGTAGCTACGATGTCGCTAGTCGTACTCCGACCGATCGATCCATATGACCGAACGAAGGGAGATCCCATGTCGGCCACCACCGACGAGACCGCATCAGCCACCGGCACATCGGCCGAACGGCAGTCCGAGGCGCCGAGCAGATGGACGCTGCCGATCGTGCTCGCGGCGCAGTTCGTCACCCCGACGGCGATCGCGGGCACCGCGATCGCACTACCGTTGATCTCACGTGATCTGGGCTCGAATCCCACTGCACTGCAATGGGTCGTCAACGGGTTCAACGTCGCCTTCGCGCTCGCGACCCTCGTGTGGGGCGCGCTGAGCGACCGGATCGGCCACCGCACCACATTCGCCGCGGGAGCGGTTCTCGTGACCGTCGGCAGCGTCCTCAGTGCCGCTGCCCCCACACTCCTGGTCCTCGACGCCGCCCGGGTGGTCGCCGGCATCGGCGCCGCCGCGATCCTGACGGGGTCGAGTTCGATGCTGTCCAATGCCTTCGAGGGCGACCGACGCACGCATGCGTTCGCCATCTTCGGCACGGTGAACGGCCTGGGGCTCGCTCTCGGACCGACCATCTCGGGTGCGCTCGTGTCGTTCGCGGGCTGGCGCGGGGTGTTCATCGTGCACGCGGTGATCCTGGCGGCGGCCGCCGTCGGCTCCCGGGTGCTCCCGGCCGCGCGTGCGGTCGTCGGGGACAAGGCGCCGATCCTGGACGTGTCGCTGCTCCGCAACCGGGAGTTCCTTGCCATGTGCCTGGTTCCCGTCGCCGGTTCCATCGGGTTCGTGACACTGCTGACCTACCTGCCGTCGGCGTTCAGCGGTATCAAGGATCTGTCCGCGGGCACCTCTGGTCTGGTGATGCTGGCGATGACGATTCCGGTCCTGGTGGCACCGCTTGCGGTGGCGCAGTTGATCACCCGTGTCCGCGCGCTCACCGTCGGGGTGGTCGTCTATCTCAGCCTCGGTGCCCTCCTGCTGGGCAACGCGGGTGTCCTGCTGCTCACCGAGGGACGCTCGATCGCCTGGGTCATCGTCCCGATGATCCTGCTGGGCTTCGGCTTCGGCCTCCCGATCGGACTGGTCGACGGTCACGCCCTCTCCGTCGTGCCGGCGCAGCGGTCGGGGACCGCGGCGGGCCTGCTGAACTTCTTCCGGATCGGTAGCGAGGCGGTGTTCGTCGCCGGCTATGCACTGGTCCTCTCCACCGTGGTCGGCGCGCATCTCACCGGGGCGGCAGCCGACGACACCGCCGCCGGCCAGTTCGGGCATCCGGACGTCTATCGCTCGGCCTTCGTCACCACCGTCGGTGTGCTGATCGCGCTGCTCGTCGTGGTCACCATCGCCATCGTGGTGGTGCGCAGCCGGAAGAGCCGCACCGCCGAGACCGCTACCACCGACCGTCCCGCCGACCGTCCCGCCGAACAAGGAGATCTGAGATGACCAGCGCCACAGACACATCCGTCCGGTTCGACCTGCGCGAGATCCCGAACATCTCACCACCGCAGATGTACACCGCCATCGCCGAACGGACGGCGGGCGGACTCGAGCAGATTCGTCTGCCGAGCGGGCACGCGGCCGCGCACCTGATGTCCTACGCGGACGTTCACAAGGTCCTCACCGATCTCACCTTCGCGCGGGCGGAGACCAACGTCGACGACGGCCCTACCTTCCTGCCGACGATCATGCCGACCGAGATGTTGCTGAACCTCGATCATCCCGATCACGGTCGGTTGAAGGGTTTCGTGTCATCGGCGTACAGCGCTGCCACCATCGCCCGCCGTATCCCGAGTGTCCAACGAGTGCTCGACGCCGCGGTCGCCGACCTGCGGACGCAGCACGCGGCGGGAGGGGCCGACCTGGTGGGCACGCTGCTGGATCCGCTCACCATCGGCGTCAACGTCGACTACCTCGGCATCCCGACCTCCGACATCTCCTACTTCCGCCACCTCTCGCGGGAGATGCAGCTCGCCCACGACACCGACGTACCGCAGCTGCTGGAGGACTTCTGGACCCTCTACACCTACATCGGCGACCTGGTCGCCGGACGCCGGCCGGTCGAGTCCGGGCTGATCAGCGACCTGCTCGCCGCCCGTGACACGGTCTCGCCGCCGGTCACCGACGGCGAGTACGCGGCCATCCTGCTCGGATCGCTGGTCGGTGGTGATCAGAACATTCTGTCGGTGGTCACCAAGATCGCCTACGTCGCGCTGGCCCGCCCGGAGCTGTGGAACCACCTGGTCGACAATCCAGACGAGATACCGGCCGCCGTCGAGGAACTGCTGCGGCTGCTGCCGCTCGGCCGGATCTCGACCTTCCCGCGGGTGACGACCACTGAGGTGACGCTCGAGCACGGCGTGCTGTACCCGGGTGACGTGGTGTATGCCGATGCGCACGAGGCGAATCGGGATGCTGCGGTCTACCCGGATCCGTGGACGGTGGACGTGCGGCGCTCGGGGCGCCGGCACCTCCAGTTCGGGTACGGCATGCACCACTGCATGGGTGCGGCACTGGCGCGGATGGAGATCGTGGAGGTGCTCGGCCGACTGACGTCGGAGTTCCCCGGACTCCGGCTCGCCGTCGATCCCGCCGAGGTCGAGTTCGAGACCGGGGTACTGGTGCACCGTCCGGTGTCGTTGCCGGTCACGTGGTGATCTGACGCGCGGCCGGGGAGGTGTCGCAACCTCAACCGGCCGGCGCGCGGTCCGCGGTGTCGGCGGCGAGGATCGCATCGAGCAGGCCCGGGAAGACCCGATCCATGTCGTCGCGACGCAGTTTGGTCATCCGGCCGTTGCCGACGTCACGCTGCCAGATCAGCCCGGCCTTGCGGAGGACGCGGAAGTGGTGAGTCCGCGTGGACGGCGCCCAGGGGAGGCCGAACACACTGCAGAACTGTTCGGCCCCCTGGGGTTCGGCGGCCAATTGCGCGATCACGCTCCGGCGGTTGGTGTCCGCCAGTGCATGCAGCACCGCGGACAGATCGAACTCGTCGACGTCGGGATGTCCGTCGGCATCGGCCATCGCGCACCTCTCTCCACATTCACATCGCCCGGCGTGCCTCCGTGCCGGAACATACGAGATCCATCGTACCTAGTCGTAGAGGACCGCGTCTCCGCGCTGCCGAAGTGCTTCCAGTCCCGCGCGGAATCGTTCGAGATACTCGGGCGAATGGGGCACCCAGTCGGTCATCTCGCCGACGATCCGTACCGGTTGCGCACTGCGGTAGGAGTGGGTCGGGTTGCCGGGGAACTTCTTGTCGGTGACGTTCGGGTCGTCATGCACGTCGTCCTGCGGTTCTACGACGTAGACCCGGGGCCGACCGTCACCCACTGCCATCTCGGCCGCGAGCACCGCACCGTCGAGCACCTTGGTCATGTAGACGTAATTGGAAATGTGCTCGGGACGGTAGTTCGACCGGTGGCCCGGTGTCAGGAACTCGCCGACGCGGAGATCGGCTCTGGTGCCGTGAAAGTAAGCCCCGGACTCGTGGACCCGGAACCGTTCCGGTGTGTCCGCCATATCTGCCATCGATCGCCTCCCGTGTGTCGGTCGTCGAGCGATTGTGCACGGCCGCGGGGGCCTTGCCGCAAGCCCCTACTCCTGGCTTATGGTGAAAGGGGCAGGGGGTTCGGGGGCGGAGCACCACCCCCGAACCGTTCCCTCATCCTCCTTTCGAGAATCCTCACCACTGGTCGAAGCCGACGTTGACCTGGGGGTAACCGGTGTCGATGTGGTTGTTCATCCAGTACTGCTGTGCGTGGGGTCCCCAGATGGTGCTCATGTCGGTGTTGACGTTGTGGGGGTGGTTGGTGAGTTGGTAGTTGGCGGTGGGGCCGAAGGTTCCGATGCGGTAGATGGCGTTGACGTCGAGATGGTTGTTGTAGGGCGCTGTGGCGGTGAAGGTTTCGGTGGCGCCGGGGTAGAGGATGTGTTGGGGGGCGTTGACCCATTGGCCGCCGTCGGCGTTGGCGCCCTGAAGGTATTCGGGCTTGTCGGTGTGGTTGGTGATGGTCATGGCGACGGTGGGTTCGCCGGGCCGGGTGACGGGGAGGGTCCCGGCGTGGGCGGTGCCGGCGGCGCCGAGTGCGATGCCGGCTGCGGCGGCGAGTCCGAGGGTGGCGGTGGCGATGCGGGTGGTGGTCTTCATGGTGTGCTCCCGGTGTGGTGTGGGGTTGTTTCGGTGACACCACTGACTTTGCTCGCCGCGGGCGGTGTGTGGTTTCCGCTGACCGGGTGATGGAGGGGGTGAACCGTGCATCCACCGATCGGGGGACACGCCCTCACTGTTCGCGGGCGGGTACCTCCACGATGACGACCGTGCCGCCGCGGGGGTGGTCGGCGAGCGACATCGTGCCGCCGGCCCCCTCGATCCGCACCCGACGCGAGGCAAGACCGATGTGACCCTTGGCCTGTCGTTGACGCATCAGCTCCTCGACGTCGACGTCGGCGGGCAGACCGACACCGTTGTCGACCACGACGAGCCGCGCTCGCCCGTCGTCGAACTCCGCGGTGACCTCGACGGTTGTCGCGGAGGCGTGTTTGATCACGTTCGTCAGGAGTTCTCGGGCGGTGGCGAACAGTAGAGAGTCGGCTGAGGTGCGCAGTTCGGGCGGCCAGCCCGCGGTGTCGACAGCGACCGACGGGGCGCCGGCGCGGCTGCCGAAGGAGGATGTGAGGTCGGTCAGGGCCACCGACAGACCGGCCTGCTCGAGGACCGCCGGATGCAACTCGCTCAGAGTCGAACGCAACAGTTGCGCCGCGTCGCGCAGCGCGCCGTCGACGCGGTCGAGGGTCACGGGGTCGGCGGAGTCGCGAAGCGTGGCCAGCTCCTGCCGCCCGGCGAGGACGTACTGCAGGGCGCCGTCGTGCAGGTTGTCGGCGAGATCGCGCCGCTCGCGTTCCTCGATCTCCATCGTCGCGTCCAGCAACCGAGCCCGTTCGGCGGCAAGCGATCCGATGGTCGTGACGCGCGAGCGCTGTAAGCGGGACAACAAGATCGCGCCGACGGCCAGCGCTGCGACCACGAGGATGCGAAGCACGATCACCGACCACGGTTCACCGTTCGAGGTGCGGGCCAACGTGGAGGACACGGCATACACCGCGGTCGTGACGACCACTACCACCGCACAGGTCCTGGGCTGCAACGCGATCGCCGCGATCATCGGTACGAGGACGAATCCGCTCAGGAGAACGTCGGTGGTCCAACTCAACTCGTTGGACCGGCTCGCCACGACGGCAAGTGCGGTGAGCAGAAGGAGATCGATGGGAAGCGCGATCCACGAGTACCGGATCATCGCCGATTCGTGGCGGACGACCACGACCGCCCCGCCGATGCACCACGCCGCGTAGAGGATCGCGGTCACGACGCTGAATGCCTCCGCGTGCGCGGGCGGGTCGAGACCGACGGTCAGCAACACGAACAGCGACAGGAACAGTCGGAGGACCACCTGGATCCGTATGCCACGGATCGCATGGTCGATCAGGATGCCGTGAATCCGTGGCTCGTCGGCGAACTCGTCGAGGCCAAGATAGCTGGTGGCTCCGGCGATCTGAGGATGACCTCGGTCGTCGACCCCTCGACTCGAGGAGCCGGTGCTACTCGAGGAGCCGGCGCTATTCGAGCAATCCACGGCGCATCGCTTCGGCGACGGCGGCCGCACGGTCGGACACGCCGAGCTTCTCGTAGAGACGCTGCGTGTGCGTCTTGACCGTCGAGGCGCCGATGTACAACTCGGCAGCGACCTGTGGAATCGACTGCCCTCGAGCGAATCCCGTGAGAACCTGCCGCTCGCGCTCACTCAGCGCCGGTGCATCACGCTGGGTCTGCGCCCGGATCTCACCGGCCAGGCCGGCGGCGAGCTCGGGTGGCACCACCGTCTCGCCCTTGGCCACCCGGGTCACCGCGCCGACGATGTCGTCGCGATCGGCGTCCTTCGACAGATAACCGGCCGCACCTTCCTGGAGCGCCCGGAAGACGATCGGACCGTCGGTGACCGCGGACAACAGCAACACCCGGGTGGGTAGCCCGTCGCGCGACACCGCGTGCGCGACCTCGACGCCGGTCATGAGTGGCATCTGGTGATCGACGACCGCGACATCGGGTTTCTCACGCCGGATGAGCTCGAGCCCGGCCATCCCGTCGGCGGCCTCACCGACGACCCGCACCCGCCCACTGGCCGTCAGGCCCCGGGACACACCGTCGCGGAAAAACGGATGATCGTCGACGACGACCACGGTGACGAGGCTGTTCATCGGCTCAGGATATGTGCGGGACCTTCGGGAACCGGGGCGAACGGCACTCTCGTCCCCGAATGGGTCACAACCGGGCGCACCCCATGTGTGGCGGTCGCGGAACGCGTCGCGATTTGGCAACCTCGGGTCGGGGAGCGATACCGAGGATCGGAGTGGGGGATGTATCGACCGGACCTGCACCTGGGGACGCTGAGGGGCCCGCTGCCGCGATCACCGCTGCACGTACTGCGGACCTATCTGGCGGTGACGTCGCTGCTGTATGCGATCGGCGTGGCTCTCACCCTGTTCCCGGTCGACGACTCGGCGACCCTGTCCGACCCGACCGGCGGGCTCGTCGCCGTCGTGCTGGGCCTCACGGCGCTGGGTTGGTTGTCGGTGCGTCCGCAGCGGCCACTCCCGGCCGTGATCGCGGCCTGTGTGGCCACGCCTGCGGTGATGGCGTTCCACGAGCTGATCAGTGCCGAGTTCCTGTGCATGGTCGCGGCGATGTTCCTGGCGATGTACCTGCGCGCCACCCTCCCGCGCCGCCGGGCGTGGGCGTTCATCGGTCTGCTGACGCTCGGGTGCGTCGTTGCTCTCGCCGTGGCGCCCGCTCCCAAGTACCTCAGCACCTACATCGTCGTCGCCGTCGCCATTCCCGCTGCGGCCGAGTCCTTCGGGCTGCTGACGCGGACACTGCTCACCGCGGTCTGCACCGATCCGCTGACCGGTGTGTTCAACCGCGCGGGTTGGGAACTCGCCACAACGGGACTTCTCGACGGGCGTCGGTCGGCCGCGGCCGTCACGGTCATCTCCCTGGACATCGACGACGTCGCGACGATCTACGGCACGCAGGGTCGCGAAGCCGGGGATCGGCAACTCGCGCACCATGCCCGGACCTGCGTCGGTCTGCTGCCGGCCGACACCGCCATGGCCCGCGTGGGCGATTCCGAGTTCGCGATCTGCCTGGTCCATGACGACGGTGGCCCACCGGGACAGGCGGCGACGCTGATCGCCGAGCTGCGTCGACAACTCCCGTCCACATCGCTGGGCGCTGCCACGGCACCGGCGCCGGCGGCGAACATCACCGCCCTGCATGCGCAGGCCGCGTCCCGGCTGGCGTCGGTCCGACGCGACAGGGCCCGACGGTCCGATCAACCGGACCCGCAATGACGTCTTCGTCAAGCCCGCGAGAACGGACGGCGCTGCCGCTAGGGTCGGGGGATGACCGGGTGGTTCGATGAGCGGATCGTCGAGACCGGTCGCCTGCCGCTGTTCTTCCTGCTGCTCGCGTTCGTCCTGACATTCTTGTTCATCCGGTTCAGCGTGCGGATGATCCGCGCGGAGGTCAGCTGGTGGCCCGGGAACGTGACGCCCGGCGGGGTGCATGTCCACCACGCCTTCTTCGGCATGATGGCGATGTTGCTGGCGGGCTTCGGTTTCGTCGCGGTCGACCCGCTGCGGACCCCGGTGATCGACTGTGTGCTGGCGGCCCTGTTCGGTATCGGCGCGGCCCTTGTGCTCGACGAGTTCGCCCTGATCCTCCATCTGCGCGATGTGTACTGGGCCGAGGAAGGCCGGACGTCGATCGACGCGGTGTTCGTCGCGATCGCCATCGGCCTGCTCTTTCTCCTGGGGTTGCAACCCTTCGGCGCGTTCGAGGTCGTCGGGGACATCCGGAACGAGAACGGCCTGGTGGCAAGGCTGGTGGCTGCGGGGTTCGTCGTGCTCAACGTGCTCCTGGCGGTCGTCACCCTGCTCAAGGGCAAGGTCTGGACAGGGCTGGTGGGCATGTTCGTCCCGGTCCTGCTGTGGTTCGGTGCCGCCCGACTGGCGCGACCGCGATCACCGTGGGCCCGGTGGCGGTACAAGAACCGTCCCCGCAAACTGGCCCGGGCGATCGGGCGTGAGCAACGCTATCGAGAACCGCTGATGCGATGGAAGATCGTCGTGCAGGAAGCGGTGGCGGGCCGGTTCGGGGTGCCCGACACCCCCGCGCCGATTCCCGCTCCGGCACAGGTGCCGGTACCGACGGCGGTCGGCGTGGTGACCGAGAAGGTGCCGAGCGCGCTGGCCACCACGATCCGGTGGCGGCGTACGCGCCGGGCGCTGCGCACCGTCCCGATCTGGCGGCTGCCGGTCGTCCTGGTGACGCTGGCGATCGTCGCGGCGTGGACGACCGTCGGATTCGACGAGCTCCTCGAACTGGAAGTCGATCCGGGAACGCTGGCGACGCTGCTCAGCGTCATCGCCGGTTCGATGGCGACACTGACCGGCCTCGTGTTCACCGCCGTCACCCTCGCGATGCAGTTCGGGGCGTCGTCGATATCGGTGCGGGTGATCCCGATGCTGCAGCAGGAACCCGTCATGCGGTGGTCCACCGGCTTCTTCCTCGCGACATTCGTCTACAGCGTGATCATCGCGATCGACCTGTCGGTGGGTGGCCCGGACGAGCCGACCCCAGGCCTGTCCACCGCCATCGCGTTCATGCTCACGACGGTCAGCGCGTACCTCTTCATCGCGCTCGTCGGGAAGGTCGGGACGATCCTGAACACCGCGCGCTTGTTGCAATGGATCGCCGACGACGGCCGTTCGGCGATCGTGCGGCAGCTGCCGATGCCGACGACCAGGCATGAGACGCCCACCGGCACAACCGGGTTCGACGGTGATCTGGTTCCGGATATCGCCACCGGACAAGGTGAACCGAGCGTCGATCAGGGCTCGACGACGGATGCGTCCCACACGCAGATCAGGCTGGGGGAGGTGACCGCGCGAGGACGGGTCCTGTTGGCCGTCAACGCCGATCGTCTCCGACGGTACGCGGCGTCGTGGAACGTCGGCATCAACGTGCTCGTCGCCGTCGGTGACCATGTGCCGCACGATCTGCCGGTGGTCGAGATCGTCGGCGATCCGGCGCGGGTGGAGAAACGGCGGGTGCTGGCCTGTCTGCTGTTCGGGGACACCCACCAACCGTCGGTGAGTCCCGCTGCGGCGCTGCAGGCGATCTCGGACATCGCGCTCAAGGCGATGTCCGCGGGCAGCAACGACCCGAGCGTCGTGGTCCAGGCGCTCGACCACACCGAGGATCTGCTGCTGTTGCTGGCACCGCGGCTCTGTGACGAACACGCCGTGCCGGACACCTCGGTTCGCGGGATCCGGCGCAGCTGGGCGGACTACGTCGCGATCGGGACCGACGAGATCCGCAGGCACAGCACGGGTCAGGTGCAGGTGCAGCGCCGCCTGCGCGCGTTGTTCGAAGCCCTGCTCGCCGGGTGCGGGCCTGTGCAGTGCATTCCGGTGGCCGAACGGCTGGCCGTTCTCGACGCGCAGGTCGCGCGCGATTGGTCCGACGACCTCGATCGGCGACTCGCCGCGGCCGCGGACCGGCAGGGATACGGGTCCGAGTTCGGTCGGTGATCGTGAGCCGATAGATCACGCGAATCGGACACAACCGCTACGCTGGGTCCGTGCTCGCGTCCCGGTCCGCTGATCGTCGCGCGGTGGTCGACGAGATGCGCGAGTTCGTCGTGGCCGCCCAGCGAGAGCCGGGTGCCGTGCGTCGGGGGGTCTGCGTGATCACCGCCGGCCCGGGCGCAGGCAAAACCCATACCCTGCGGGAATTGGCATCCGCCGCCGAGGGATCCGTCCGCGGCGTGCGGGCGGACGAGCTCACGTGGCGTCAGCCGTTCGCGCTCGCGGGACAGTTGCTCGGAGTCGATCTGCCGACCCCGGTACCCGAGGGATTCGAGGACGACCTCTACGCGCGCGTGGATGCGCTGTGCGCAGGTGAACCGCTCGTACTCGTCGTCGACGACGCCCACCATGCCGATGCCGCAACCCTGGAACTGTTGTCCCGTCTCGTCGCCGTCACGCGCGTCCTTCCCCTGGTGCTGCTCGTCGGTCGCCGGCCTCTCCCGGAGCGGGACCTCCTGAATCGGTTCGTGGCGCGGGCAGAGGTCGGCGAATGGTCGCTGCCGCCACTGAGCGCCGACGAAGTCCGTCGAATCTCGAGCGAGATCATCGGTGCCGCACCGGATGACGAACTACTCGGACTGCTCGACGCCTCCGGCGGCAACCCGATGCACGTGATCTCGATACTGCGCGCCCTGCAGCAGTCCGGGGGGCTGCAGATCGTCGATGGCCGCGCGACCGTCGATGCGGACACCCGGGTGGGGATGCCGAGTGGGCTCGAGGACGCCATCGCCGAACATGTCGCGCTACTCGACGGGCGTGCGCGCGAACTGACCCAGAAGCTGGCGGTGTGGGGCGGCCCGGCGACACTCGCCCAACTGGCCGCCGTCGATGCGGTTCCGCCGGCCTCCCTTGTCGGGCCGGCGCAGTCGGCGATCGACGCCGGCATCGTCGCCGTCGACGACGAGGGAGCGTTGCGGTTCACCCATGACCTCTACGCCGACGTCACCTACGAACACCTCGATCCGATGCTGCGGTCGGTGCTGCACGACGCGCTTGCCAGCCACCCCAGCACCCGGCACAACCCGCAGTCCGTGGCGCACCACCGAATCGCTTCGGGCAGTGACGAACCGGCGATGTTCGCCGCGGTGCGCCGGGCGGAGAGCGAACTCGTCAGCACACCCGCGGTGGCCGCCGAACTCCTCGAGACCCTGACCGAACGCACCGAAAGTCCGTCCGCCGTAGTGCACCTGGCTCTCGCCCATGCGCTCGCCCGCACCGGTCAACTCGCGCGGGCATCCCGGGTTGCCGAGGAGGGTTTCGGAGCCGCTACCGAGATCGACGAGATCGCCGCACTGCATCGCGTCCTGCTGTTCGCCCTGACCGCGAAGGGCGACACCGATCGCGTCCGGCAACTGATCGACGAGACCCTGCAGCTACCCGTCGGCGACGACGTCGTTGCCACGCTGATCGATCTCCGCCGCTACGTCGGACTGCTCGACGGCCGTTCGCCTGCGCCCGAAGCTCCGTTCTTCGACGCGGAGGCGGACCTCGTGGGCCGCTCGGTGCCCGGACTGATCGCCGAGGCGCTCCGGCTCTTTCTGCGGGGCGACGTCGACGCCGGACTCCGGCTGGCCTTGGTCGCATCCGACCGCGCCGCCGAGGAAGTCGCCTCGGGAACACCGTCGACCTCCTCCGCCGACATCTGGCCGTCCCTGATCGCGCAGTACGCGCACGGACCCGCCGCCGCTGCGGATCTGCTCGCGTCGGCGACACGCGCGCGATCCATCCGCGGTTCCGACTGGATGACCGCCTACCACGAGTTCACCAGGGGAGGCATCGCACTCGGTCTCGGTGATCTCGAGGATTCGGCAGCGTCGTTCGATGCCGGCCTGGAACGGGCGGATTCCGCAGACATGGGCTGGAAGTCGATGGCCATCGGGGGCCGGGCCATCATCGACGTCCTCCGTGGCGACCTCGCAGCCGCCTCGACCCGGCTCGACGCCTGGGAGAAGAGCGGGCTGCCCGACCAGTTCGGTTTCCCCGTGCCGGCCCACGCGCGATCGCTCCTGTTGGAGGCGAACCGGAAGATGCGGGCGGCCGCAGCGTCGGCGACGTCGGTGTGGGAACACGGTCGCCGTTTCCGCCTGTCCGTCTGGTTGCCCACCGTTGCGATCGAGTGTGCCCGGATCGCCGTCCGCAGCGACGACACCGAACTGCTCGGCAGCATCATCGCAGGCCTCGACGACCTGCCCGAGCAGTCCGTGCACAGTCCCGTCGCCGTGGCTCGCGCAATGTGCGCGGTGGCCCTGCACGACGCCGACCCGATGGCGATCGTCGTCGCGGCCACCGCGAACGCCGAGCATCTGCAGACCCTCGGCGACCGCCGGACCGAGGCGAGCGTGTGGGAGGAAGCGGCGTGCGGGGCGGCGATGGCGGGTGACCGATCGCGCGCCCGCGAACTCGCCCGCCGGGCGCTGCTACTCGACCAGAAGATGGGAGCCGCGACGAGTTCTGCTCGTGTGGTCTCGCGTCTGCGGCCGCTGGGCATCCGGATGGAGACCGCGGTCCGCGATCGTCCGATGCACGGCTGGGACAGCCTGACCACGACGGAGAGAACAGTGGCCGAGCTGGTGGCAGGCGGCCTCAGCGGCGCCGAGATCGCCGACCGCCTCTACATCTCGACCCGCACAGTCCAGACCCATGTCTCACACGCCCTCGCGAAACTCGGGTTGCGCACCCGCGTCGAACTGGCCGCATTCGTCGTGGGCCGGCCGCAGAATTGATCGATCGGCACGATTGGCGGCGTTTTCTCCGTCATGACGCAGATGTTCGCGCCACCCGCGCAGCTGACAGTGGAGTCACACCACCTCAGCCGTACCGAAGGAGATCGCAGTGAACGCCAAATCGATGATCCTGGGGCTCGCCCCCTGGTTCGTGTTCGCCTGGGCCGCCGAACGGCTCGGCGCCGACCACGTGACGCTCGCGGCGATGGCGGCCTGCGCACTCGCGCTCGTCGTCACCATCTACGAGGCCGTCCGCACCAAGGGCGGGTGGAAGATCATCGATGTGGCCGGGGTGATCCTGTTCGGCGTCATCGCCCTCATCGGCCTCCTCGGCGACCATCAGGTCGACGAGACCCTCGTGTACTTCGGCCGCGGCGGATCGGCATTCGTCCTCGCCGCGGTCATGGCGATCTCGGCATTCACGGTCCCGTTCACCGAGCAGTACGCACGGGAGACCGTCGACCCCGCGTTCTGGCACACGCCCACCTTCCGCGCCAAGAACCGCAAGATCAGCCTGCTGTGGGCGGCCGCCATCGGACTCATGGGATGTGCCCATCTCGTCGCCGGGATCCTCGCCTCGACCGCCTCGGTGCCCGGCAGTCACCCCGGCAACATCCTGCTGAACTGGGTGGTCCCGATCGCCCTGATCGTGTTCGCGGTCAAGCGAACCAAGGCCATCGCGGGCGATGTCCCGAGCACTCCGGCCGAGCAGCCGTCGCAGAACGCGGGCTGAGCCCTCGTCGTAGCCCTCACAACCCCGCCGGCACGGCCCAGCCATCCGAAGGAAACCGATGACCGCCACCACCCCGCCCACGCCACCCGCACCTGTCGACCTCACCCACCACAGCCATCTGACCGGCGTCTTCGCGCCCCAACGCGAAGAGGTCGACGTCGCCGACCTCACGGTTGTCGGCGAGATCCCTGCCGATCTGCGCGGCAGTTATCTGCGCAACGGCCCCAACCCCCGATTCGACCCGATCGGTTCGTTCGTCTATCCCCTCGACGGTGACGGCATGGTTCACCGCATCGGCTTCGACGGCGGCCGGGTCAGCTACTCCAACCGATTCGTCCGAACCCCGATGGTGTCCGCTGAAGAGGCCGCCGGACACGCGATCTGGTCCGGCATCACCGATGGGTACACCCCGTCGGCCGATGAGGTGGGACCCGAACTCGCCGGCACATATCGCGAGTTGCCCGACATCAACATCGTGCGCCATGGCGGCCGATTGATGGCGATGGCCGAGTCGGACCAGCCGTACCTTCTCGATCCGGCATCGCTGGCGACCCTGGCCAAGTCGGATTGTGACGGAGCCATGCGTGTGGGGAGCACGGCTCACCCGAAGATCGATCCCGCGACCGGGGAGATGCTGCTGTTCAACTACAGCCTGGAGGCGCCGTACCTGACCTGGTCGGCGGTCGCTGCCGACGGACGCACCATTTCCGGACCGACGCCGGTGGAGGGCCTCGACAAGACGGTGATGATCCACGACATGGCCCTGACGTCGCGGTATGTCGTACTCTTCGTGTGCCCGTTGATCTTCGACCTCGAAGCGGTGATGACCGGCGGGTCGCTGTTGTCCTGGCAGCCCGACGACGGCACGCGCATCGCGCTCATCCCACGCGACGGCGGTCCGGTCCGTTGGGTGCACACCGAGCCGTTCTGGGTGTGGCACTTCGCCAACGCCTTCGACGGCCCGGGACCCGGCGACGGCGTCACCGTCGACTATGTCGAATGGAGCTACCCGGGCGGTTTCGCCGACGAACCGCGCCCGGCGACCTCTGCGCTCACCCGCGCGATCATCCGACCGGATGGGACCATCACACGGAACACGATCAGCGACAACGCATTCAACATGGAGTTCCCGCGGGTCGACGACCGACTGCTCACCCGAGACCATCATCGGGTCGCGTCGGTGGCCAAGGGGCCGCGCGACAGTGGTGCCACCGACAGCCTCTGGTTCCACGACCTCTCCGCCGGAACGGAGACGTTCTGGAGCCCGGACGCCGCCATCGGTGAGCCGATCTACATCCCGGGAACCGAACGTGACCACTGGGGTGCGATCGGCACCGACCCCACCGACATGCGTTCGTACTTCTATCTTCTCGCCGCTGACGAGCCAGCGGCCGGACCTGTCGCCACCGTCGAACTACCGATCCGCGTACCGGCCGGACTCCATGGGGCCTGGCTCGCGGACCCGGAGTGAAGCGGGGATCGTCGACTCGTGCCTGCTCCCTGAGGCGAGCTTCATTCTCTGCTCCCTGAGGTGCGAGCGAAGCGAGCCTCCAAGGGCCTCGCAAGGCGTCTCACCAGGCCCTTCGAGGCTCGTCGCTTGCGCTCCTCACACCTCAGTATCTGCGGCCTGGCGGCCGTCCGTGGACCACGAAAGACCCCCTCTGCTCCCTGAGGTGCGAGCGAAGCGAGCCACGAAGGGTGTCGC
>NZ_JBHYNC010000059.1:0-30222 GCF_042743165.1 Gordonia sp. NPDC058843 | reverse complement strand
GAGGTGCGAGCGAAGCGAGCCACGAAGGGTCTCGCAACGTGTCTCACCAGGCCCTTCGAGGCTCGTCGCTTGCGCTCCTCGCACCTCAGGGAGCAAGGGTTATGCGGTTCTTTCGGATCAGGGGACCAGAGGCTATGCGGTTCTTCGGATCACGGAGCAGGGGTCTCCACGGCTCATCCCATTCGGTCGTTCATCTCATTCCCACTCGATGGTGCCCGGTGGCTTGCTCGTCACGTCGAGCACCACCCGGTTGACCTCGGCCACCTCGTTGGTGATGCGGGTCGAGATGATCTCGAGCACCTCGTAGGGCACGCGCGTCCAGTCCGCGGTCATCGCGTCCTCGCTCGACACCGGGCGCAGGACGATCGGGTGACCGTAGGTCCGGCCGTCCCCCTGGACGCCCACGCTGCGCACATCGGCGAGCAGCACCACCGGGCACTGCCAGATCTGCGAGTCCAGCCCGGCCGCGGTGAGTTCCTCCCGGGCGATCAGGTCGGCCTTGCGCAGCATCTCCAGGCGGTCGCCGGTGACCTCACCGACGATGCGGATCGCCAGGCCGGGCCCGGGGAAGGGCTGTCGCGCGACGATCTCCTCGGGCAGTCCCAGCTCGCGACCGACCGCGCGCACCTCGTCCTTGAAGAGCAGGCGCAGGGGTTCGACGAGGCTGAACTCGAGATCGTCGGGCAGACCGCCGACGTTGTGATGGCTCTTGATGTTCGCGGTCCCGCTGCCGCCGCCGGATTCGACGACGTCGGGGTAGAGCGTGCCCTGCACGAGGAAATCCACCTTCTCCCCCGCCTCGGCCTCCTCGCCCAGGACCTCGCTGACCGCGCCCTCGAACGACCGGATGAACTCCCGGCCGATGATCTTGCGCTTGGTCTCGGGATCGCTCACGCCGGACAGCTCGCGCATGAAGGTGTCGGCGGCATCGACCGTCACCAGTTTGGCGCCGGTCGCACCCACGAAGTCGTGCTGCACCTGCTCACGTTCACCGGCACGCAGGAGCCCGTGGTCGACGAAGACGCATGTCAGACGATCTCCGATGGCTCGCTGCACCAGTGCCGCCGCGACCGCGGAGTCCACGCCGCCGGAGAGCCCGCAGATGGCCCGGCCGTCGCCGATCTGATCGGCGACCGCGTCGATGAGCGCATCGGCGATGTTGGCGGCGGTCCAGGTGGCCTCGAGGCCGGCGATCTCGTAGAGGAAGCGCGTGAGGATCTGCTGGCCGTGCGGCGTGTGCAGCACCTCGGGGTGATACTGCACGCCGGCCATGCGGCGCTTCAGATTCTCGAAGGACGCGACCGGCGCGCCGGGCGTCGACCCGGTCACCGTGAACCCCTCGGGTGGACTCTGGACGGCGTCGTTGTGGCTCATCCACACCGGCTGGGTGTCGGAGAGACCCTGGTGGAGAACGCCTTCGCCGTTGGTCGTGAGCGTTGTGCGGCCGAACTCGCGCCCGCCGGTGTTGGCGACCTCGCCGCCGAGCTTGTCGGCCATGGCCTGGAAGCCGTAGCAGATGCCGAACACCGGGACATCGAGGTCGAACAGGGCGGGATCGAGGTCGGGCGCGTCGGCGGCGTACACCGACGACGGACCGCCCGACAGGATGATCGCGACCGGGTCCTTCTCCTGGATCTTCTCGATCGAGGCGTCGTGTGAGATCACCTCGGAGTAGATCCGCGCCTCGCGGACCCGGCGGGCGATCAGCTGCGCGTACTGCGCACCGAAGTCGACGACGAGCACCGGCCGCGGGCCCTCGAGGAAATCCTCGGCTGAGGACGAGTTCGCAGAAGAAGTGTCTGTCACCGGGCCGAGTCTAGTGGGCGGACCGGCGCCCGCACCTGGTCACCCCGCCCGGCGGGTGCGGCCCCGCGATCCCCACGTGAAATACTCCGCAATCGACATGACTGCATCGCCGGAAACCCCCCATCGCTGGTCGCTGAGCATCGGCGACCTCACCCAGGCCGCCGTGTTCGCCGCGCTGATCGCCGCGCTCGGACTCCCGGGCACCATCAACATCGGCACCAGCGGCGTGCCGATCACCCTCCAGTCGCTGGGCGTGATCCTCGCCGGCGCGGTCCTCGGCCCCAAGAAGGGGACCCTCGCGGTCGTCCTCTTCATGGTGCTGGCGATCGCCGGGTTGCCGATCCTCGCCGGCGGCCGCAACGGTTACACCGCCCTGTCGTCGCCGACCGCAGGCTTCTTCGTCGGCTTCCTGCCCGCCGTCATCGTGATCGGGGTGCTGACCGCGTTGATGCTCGGCGTCGGCCCCACACCCCGGTACAAGGTGCTGTGGGGCATCGGCATCAACGCTCTCGGCGGCATCGGCGTGCTGTACCTGTGCGGGATCGTGGGCCTCCTCCTGCGCACCGACCTGACGGTGTGGGCCGCGCTCTCCTCCAACGGGCCGTTCATCCCCGGCGACATCGCGAAAGTCGTGATCGCCGCACTCGTCGCCGCACAGGTCCATCGGGGTCGGCCGGGACTCATCACACCGATGCGGTTGACGCGGCGCGGCGACGCCCCCGGCGCCTGAACCCGCCACCGCCCGGCCGCCGATGATCGAGTTCGAGGACGTCTCACACGCCTACGACGGTCGCGTCGTACTGCGTGACGTCTCGCTCACCCTGTCGGAGAACAGGATCGGGATCGTCGGAGCCAACGGGAGCGGCAAGTCGACGCTCGCGCGGATGATCAACGCGCTCGTCGTCCCCGACACCGGGACGGTCACCGTCGACGGACTCCCGGTCGCGAAGAACAAGCGCGAGGTCCGGCGCCGGGTGGGATTCATCTTCTCCGATCCGGACCGCCAGATAATCATGCCGACGGTCCGCGAGGACATCGAACTGTCGCTTCGCCGAACCGATCTGGACAAGGCGGCGCGCGCCGATCGAGCCCGCGAGGTGCTCGCGCGGTTCGGACTCGGTGACCACGCCGACCACCCCGCGCAGCGCCTCTCGGGCGGTCAGAAGCAGCTCCTCGCCTTGGCCTCGATCTTCGTGACCGACCCGGCGATCATCGTCGCCGACGAACCCACGACCCTGCTCGACCTGCGCAACACCCGCATGCTCACCGACGTGTTCGCCACGCTCGACGAGCAACTCGTCGTCGTCAGCCACGACCTCGACATCCTCACCGGCTTCGACCGGGTCATCGTCATCGACGACGGCCGCGTGGTCGCCGACGACGAACCGGGCCCCGCGATCGCGGCCTATCGGAAGCTCATGTCGTGAACGTCCTCGGTGTCTACCGCCCCGGCAACACCCTGCTGCACCGCACACCGGCCGGCGTCAAGTTCGTCGCGATGGGGGTGCTGATCCTCGTCCTCTCGCTGACGGTGCGATCACTCACCGCCCTCGGGGTCGCGACCCTCGGGGTGGCCGTGATCTACGCACTGGCGGGCATCGGGCCGCGCGAGGCCTGGCGACAGCTGCGACCGCTGGCGTGGCTGCTGCTGTTCATCTTCGCGTTCCAGGTCGTCTTCACCGATTGGCGACGGGCGGTGGTGATCTGTGGCGTTCTCGCGCTGTCGGTCGCGCTCGCGGCGGTCGTCTCGCTGACCACCCGCACCACGGACATGCTCGACACGATCGTCCGCGCCCTGCACCCCCTGGCCCGCTTCGGGGTGCGCGTCGACCTCATCGCCCTCGCACTGGCGCTGACCATCCGGGCGATCCCGCTGATGGTCGAGGTGGTACGAGAGGTCGACGAGGCCCGGAAAGCACGCGGATTACGACCCGGTCCGCGCATCCTCGTCGCTCCCGTCGTGCTCGCCGCCCTGCGGACCGCCGACGGCTTCGCCGACACCCTGACCGCGCGCGGACTGGACTGACTCCCCGCCCCGCCGTCGGACGACGACTCAGAGCAGTTCCGAGAGTGCGTCCTCGAGTCGGGGGAAGCGGAACCGGAACCCGGCGTCGGCCAGGACATCCGACCGCGCGCGGCGTCCCGTGAGTCCGAGTGCCGGGTCCGTACGCAACACCACCGCACCGAGTTTCAGCAACCAGGACGGCGTCGGCGGCGCCGGCGGACGTCCGATCTCCGCGCGCAGCATCGCCATGAGTTCGGCGTTGCGCACCGGATTCGGACTGGCCGCGACGACGACACCGTCGGGCAGGGACACCGCGTCGTCGACGCGCATCGCCGCGCGGGCGATGGCGAGCCAGTCGTCGATGTGAATCCAGCTGAACCACTGCCGGCCGTTGCCGACCCGTCCGCCGAGCCCGAATCTCGTCAGGCCGGCGAGCCGGCGCATGGCGGGGGCATCCGGGTCCAGGACGATCGACGTACGCAGCACGGTCAGGTGATCGGCGTTCGCGCCGTCCACCGCGTCCTCCCACGGCTGCGCGACGCCGGTCATCTGTGGCAGGCCGACGGGCACCGGCGTCGACTCCGTGCACCACCGGTCACCCGCGTCGCTCCAGATCGCCGTCGTGCTGGACTGCAACCAGTACGAGATCGGGGACGACCGCGCCTGAGAGGCGACGACGAGGGCGCGAGTCGCATCGACCCGACTGCTCCGCAGCGCGGCGATGTTGGCGTCGGTGGGGCGACAGTCCACGAGCTTGCCCGCGAGGTTCACCACCGCCGTCGGACGATCCGCGGCCAGCGCCTCGGCCCAGTCGCCCTGGGTCTTGCCGTCCCAGACCACCTGCTCGAAGGGCGAGGACGGATCGATCCGTCGCGTCAGGTTGACCGGATGGTGACCGCGCGCGGCGAGATCGGTCGCCAGATGCGTTCCCAGCGAACCACTTCCGCCCGCCAACACCACGGTCAGCGATTCTGTGCCCGACATGCGTCTCCCCCGTTCGGCAATGCACGACGACACTACCCGCCGACGCTGTAGGCCGGGATCTCGTAGTCGCCGGGATCTCGTAGTCGCCGGGATCTCGTAGTCACGGTGCGCACTGTCTGCGCACTGTTGCTACGAGATCCGCTGGGCGGTGATCGGCGTGATGGGGATGATCGGCAATCGCAGTGCGCCCGGCGCGTCGGCCGGGACGACCGGCGACCTCGGCGTCGTCGGCTCGATCCGGCGGTACGGGTCACCCTGTGCCGGGCGCTGATCCCGTTCCCCCTTGTTCGGCCACAGTGCAGCCGCGCGCTCGGCCTGTGCGCAGATCGTCAGCGACGGATTGACACCGAGGTTCGCCGACACCGACGCACCGTCGGCGATGTGCAGCGTCGGGTAGTTCCACACGCGCTGGTATGGATCGATGACACCGTTGTCCGGGTCGTCGGAGATCGCGCACCCGCCCAGATAGTGCGCGGTGAGCGGCATGTTGACGATGTCGCCCCAGGTTCCGCCGGCGACGCCGCCGTTCAGTTTCGACGCGATCCGACGCGTTGCCTCGTTGCCCTCCGGAATCCACGTCGGATTCGGCTCACCGTGGCCCTGCTTGCTGGTGACGTACCGCAACGGTCCACGCTTGCGGACGAACGTGGTGAGTGAATTGTTGTTGTTCTGCATGACGAGCGCGATGACGGTCCGCTCGCTCCACTGGCGCACCACGAGCAACCGCACCAGCAGGAACGGGTTGCGGGCGACCTGTCGAGCGAACTGACCGAACCGGTTGCGCCTGGTTCCGCCGTCAGTGAGCAGGGTCTGCAGGTACGCAATGGCATTGGAGCCCTTGCCGTACCGGACCGGCTCGATGTGGGTGTTCGGCGCGGGATAGAACGACGAGGTGATCGCGACGCCACGCGAGTAGTCGTTCTCCGGGTCGATCCGCGAACCCATCGCACCGAGGATCGACTCCGAGTTGGTCCGCGTGAGCCGACCCATCGCGTCCGAGATCTCCGGCAGCGTACCGCGTTTCGCGTGATGCAACAGTCGCTGGGTGTTGAACGTGCCGGCCGCCAGGATCACCTGACCCGCGGTGATCGTGCGCCGGCGACGCCCGAGCGGCCCCCACGACGACGAGTGATGTGTGCCCACCTCCCACACACCGTCGGCACGCCGGCGCAACGAGTCCACCGTGGTGCGGTCGATGATGCTGGCGCCGTTGCGTTCCGCGAGACCGAGGTAGTTCTTCAGCAGGGTGTTCTTGGCACCCACCCGGCAGCCGGTCATGCATGCACCGCATTCGGTGCAGGCGGTCCGATCCGGGCCCGCACCGCCGAAGTACGGGTCGGCGACGGTCTCGCCGGGAGCCCCGGACAGCCCCGTCTTCGCACCGAAGAACACGCCGACCGGAGTCGGGGTGACCGTGTCGCCGACACCCATCTCGGCAGCGACTTCGGCGACCACCCGATCGGAGGCCGTGACCGTCGGGTTCTGCACCACACCCAGCATCCGGCGGGCCTGGTCGTAGTACGGACCGAGCTCGTCCTCCCAGTCGGTGATGTGGTTCCACTGGGGATCGGTGAAGAACGGCGTCGGGGGCTTGTACAAGGTGTTGGCGTAGTTCAGCGAACCCCCGCCGACCCCCGCCCCGGCCAGGATCATCACGTCCTTGAGCGCGTGGATGCGCTGGATGCCGTACAGGCCCAGCTTCGGGGCCCACAACCAGCGGTTCAGACGCCAGCTGGTCTTGGCGAAGTCCGCGTCCTCGAAACGTCGCCCCGCCTCGACCACCCCGACGCGATAGCCCTTCTCCACCAGTCGCAGCGCGCTGACGCTGCCTCCGAAACCGGACCCGACGATCAGAACGTCGAAGTCGGTGTCGGTCGGCTTGTCGAATCCCATGGCGACCATACTAACGCGCATTGTCACGTAAAGAGACCCAGGTCACCCTAACCCGTCGAGACGCGACCTCAGGGAGCGCAGGGCTGCACTCGCACGCTCGCACCTCAGTATCTGCGGCCTAGCGGCCGTCGTGGACCACGAAAGAACACTCGTGAGTGTCCGAAATCCATGCTCCCTGAGGTGCGAGCGAAGCGAGCCACGAAGGGTCTCGCAACGTGTCTCACCAGGCCCTTCGAGGCTCGTCGCTTGCGCTCCTCGCACCTCAGGGCGCGCAGGGCTGCACTCGCACGCTCGCACCTCAGGGATCCCGGGGTCGATCAGCCGCGGACAGACAGCCCCACGCGCTGGAATTCCTTCAGGTCGCAGTAGCCCGCCTTCGCCATGGCCCGACGCAGCGCGCCGACGACGTTCAGCTCGCCGTACGGATCGTCGGACGGCCCGTTGAGGACACGGTCGAGGCTCGGACGATCCTCGCCCGCGGCGACCTGCAGGAGCGCCCCGCGCGGTGTGTCCGGGTGAGCTGCGGCCGACGGCCAATACCAGCCCTTGCCGGGCGCCGAATTCGTGGTGGCAAGTGATGTGCCGAGCACCGCGGCATCGGCTCCACAGGCGATCGCCTTGACCAGGTCGCCCGAGCTGTGGATGTCGCCGTCGGCGATGACGTGGACGTAGCGACCGCCCGTCTCGTCCAGGTAGTCACGACGCGCGGCGGCGGCATCGGCGATCGCGGTCGCCATCGGGACGCCGATGCCGAGTACCTCGCCCGTCGTGGTGGCTCCGGCGGCCGACCCGTAGCCGACGATCACGCCCGCCGCGCCCGTCCGCATCAGGTGCAGCGCGGTGCGGTGGTCGTGCACGCCGCCCGCGATGACGGGCACGTCGAGGTCGGCGATGAAGGTCTTGAGGTTCAACGGTTCACGCTCGGTGCCGTCGGCGTCGACCTGCGAAACGTGTTCCGCCGAGATGATCGTGCCGTGCACCACCAGGATCTCCACCCCGGCAGCCAGCAGCGCCGGGGTCAGTTCCGGCGCGTGCTGCGGGCTGACGCGGACGGCGGTGGTGACACCGGCCTCGCGAACCCGGGCCACCGCCTCGCCCAGCAGTCCGCTGTCGAGCGGAGCCGAGTGCAGCTTCTGCAGATGCCGAACCGCCGCATATGGATCCGGGTCGTCCGTCGCGATCGCGACCAGTTCCTCGATCTTCGCCTCGACGTCTCGGTGGCGGGCCCACAGCCCCTCACCGTTCAGAACGCCGAGCGCACCGAGCTTGCCGAGCTCGATCGCGACCGACGGCGACACCAGGGCATCGGTCGGGTGACTCAGGATCGGCGAGGAGAACCGATAGGCATCGATCTGCCATGCGGTGGAGACGTCCTTGGACGAACGGGTCCGACGGGAGGGAACGATGCTGATGTCCCCCAGTTCGTAGGTCCGTCGGGCTGTCCGGCCCATGCCGATTTCGACGAGGTCACGCACCACGGCGCCTTTCTGCGGGGTTCAGCTGCACAACGACCCTACGGCCTGGCCCGCCGGACGAATCCGGCGGGAACGGCGTCGGGGAGTTCAGCGGGAATAGTAGTTGGGAGCCTCGGCGGTCAGCGTGATGTCGTGCGGATGGGATTCCTTGAGTCCCGCCGCGGTGATCTGCACGAACCGCGCGGTCTGCAGATCCGCGATCGTCGACGCGCCGGTGTAACCCATGGCAGCACGCAGACCGCCGACCAGCTGGTGGATGACCTGGGACAACGGGCCGCGGAACGGCACGCGCCCCTCGATGCCCTCGGGAACCAGCTTCTCCTCCTTCAGGACGTCGTCCTGGAAGTAGCGGTCCTTGGAGTACGACTTCGCCTGCCCGCGCCCCTGCATCGCGCCGAGCGAGCCCATGCCGCGGTAGCTCTTGAACTGCTTGCCGTTGACGAGGACCAGTTCGCCGGGGGCCTCGGCGGTACCCGCCAGCAGCGACCCGAGCATGGCGGTCGACGCACCGGCGGCGAGCGCCTTGGCGATGTCGCCGGAGTACTGCAGACCGCCGTCGGCGATCACGGGGACGCCGGCCTTCTGGCAGACCGCCACGGCTTCGAGGATGGCGGTGATCTGTGGAGCACCGACGCCTGCCACGACACGGGTGGTGCAGATCGAACCCGGCCCGACACCGACCTTGACCGCATCGGCGCCGGCATCGACCAGGGCCTGCGCGGCCTCGCGGGTCGCCACGTTGCCGCCGACCACGTCCACCCGGTCGCCGACCTCGGCCTTCAGCTTGGCCACCATGTCGAGCACGAGCCGGTTGTGCGCGTGGGCGGTGTCGACGATGATCACGTCCGCGCCCGCATCGGCCAGCGCCATCGCCCGGTCCCACTGCGGGTCGCCGGTTCCGACGGCCGCGCCGACGAGCAACCGTCCGTCGGAGTCCTTGGTCGCGAGCGGGTGCTGCTCGGTCTTGACGAAGTCCTTGACGGTGATGAGTCCGGTCAGGCGTCCGTTGCCGTCGACGATCGGCAGCTTCTCGATCTTGTGCCGGCGCAGCAGCCCCAGCGCGGCCTCCGCGGAGACCCCCTCCTGGGCGGTGATGAGCGGCGCCTTGGTCATGACCTCGGCGACCGGGCGGCTCTGGTCGACCTCGAACCGCATGTCGCGGTTGGTGATGATGCCGACGAGCTCACCCTTGTCGTCGACGACCGGGAGGCCGGAGATGCGGTAGCGCGCACACATCGCGTCGACCTCGGCGAGCGTGTGGGACGGCGTGCAGGTGACCGGATCGGTGACCATGCCTGCCTCGGAGCGCTTGACGGTCTCGACCTGACCGGCCTGCTCCTCGATCGAGAGGTTGCGGTGCAGGACGCCCATGCCGCCGGCACGCGCCATCGCGATCGCCATCCGGGACTCGGTCACGGTGTCCATCGCCGAACTCACCAGCGGGACCCGCAGCGTCACGTTCTTGGTCACCCGTGACGAGGAGTCCACCTCGCTGGGGATCACGTCCGACGCCGAGGGAAGCAACAGGACGTCGTCGAAGGTCAGGCCGAGCATCGCGACCTTGCCGGGATCGTCTCCACCGGTACGAACAGCAGTCATCGGACCATCGTATCGACATCCCTGATGCGGCGATCGTCACACAGGCGTCTTGGTGCCGGTGAGGCCGCCCGACCCACTCGTACCACGTGCGCCGAGGCCGGTGAATGCCTGCGGCGGGACGCGCTGCGGATCGGCTACGGTGGTGAGGTGCGTGACCACCTTCCACCCGGCCTCCCGCCGGATCCGTTCGCCGATGACCCCAGCGATCCCGCATCCGCACTGGACAGTGTGGAGCCGGGTATTCCGCTGGACGAGAACGAACGGCTCGCGGTCGAAGAAGATCTCGCCGATCTCGCGCTCTACGAGGCACTGCTGGCCACTCGCGGTGTCCGCGGCCTCGTCGTTGTCTGCGAGGACTGCCACGAAGACCACTATCACGACTGGGACATGCTGCGCGCCAACCTGATCCAGCTTCTCATCGACGGTACCGTCCGACCCCATGAGCCGGCGGTCGATCCCCGCCCGGATGCCTACGTCACCTGGGACTACTGCCGCGGCTACGCCGACGCACGTAGTCATCTCGACGACGAACGCTGACGGCCGAGACAGCTCGTCGACCCCGCTGGCGAGCCGCCTGCCAGACCACACGAGTGAGGCCCTGCACCGATTCGGTGCAGGGCCTCACTCGTACGTCGTCGTGGTGGCGTCGGGTCAGCCGATCGGCCGACCCGATGCGTCCACACCGGGTGGCGGTGTCCACGGGATCTCGGGGAACTCGGCCGGGTAGCGCGTGACCTTGGTGCTCGAGGTCGGCGTCGACGGCTGCGCCGGCTCGCTCGACGACGGGACCGAGGACGGTACCGATGGCTCACTCGTCTGCTCGGACGGCGTGGTGGGTCCGTCGGATCCGTCACCGGGCGGGGTCGATCCGTCGGGCGATGAGGGCTCGTCCTCGCTGCTCCGGAGATCGGGTCGGGTCGGCTCGGTGGTGACCGTCTGCTCCTCACCGGTCGACGGCGCGGGATCAGTGGTCTCGGCCGGCAGGCCCGCGCCCGCACGGATGCGGTTCATCCAGTCGGTCATCTCGTCGCGCATCTCGGTGTCCCCCATGGGACCCATGCGTTCCCGTGCCTCGGCGAGCAGCCCGGCCGCAGCGACCGGATCTCCCGCCGCGATCGCGGCCTCGGCACGCTCGAGGTTGGTACGGACGTCGTGCGCCGCCTGCGTCTGCGACGCGGCCTCGGAGAACACGACCTGCTTGATGCCCCAGAGCGGGTCACCGGGTTGCGAACCCTCGGAGAGCACGGTCAGACCGGCAGCGGCGACGATGACGATCGCGGCCGCGCCCGACACGACGCGGAGGTGACGCACCATCCGCCGTCCGCGACTCGCCCGCTCGGTGGTCCCGATCGCCCGCTCGACATCGTCGACGGACACCAGCTCGGGCTCCGGGGTGGACACGATCTCCGACCGCCAGCCCGACAGCATCTCGGCCAGCCGGTACTCGGCGGAGTCCCGGGTCGGCACGGGGACGTCCCGGGTGAGTGCGTCGAGGAAGTTCTCGTCGAAGTTGACCTCGGAGAGATCCAGTGCATCGTCGGCAGTGGGATCGAACCCGGGATCGGCTCCGGGCGACACCGGACCCAGGGGACGGGGTCCGGCAGGTGCCGGACCGCTCGAACCGGGCGCGCGCCGATGAGTCGGTGGTTGGCCGGGTCGATGCGGCTGGTCACCGCCGGCGACACGGCGTCTACGCCAATCAGACTGTCCGCTCATCGTGACCTCCTGTCCGTCTCAACTCGTCTTTCAACTTCGCCAGTGCCCGGTGCTGGGCGACGCGTACCGCTCCCGCGGTGCTGCCGATCGCCTGGGCGGTCTCTTCGGCCGACATCCCGACGATCAGCCGCAGGACCAGAACCTCGCGCTGTTTCTCGGGCAGGATGCTCAGCAGTGCTCTCATCCGCCTGCTGCCGTCGGCATCGATGGCGAACTGCTCGGGGCCACCGGGGGCGTGCGAGACCTCAGGGATCTCCTCGACCGGGTCCGACTTCACCCGCGCCGCCACCCGCATGGCGTCGGCAACCTTGTGCGACGCGATGCCGTAGACGAAGGCCATGAACGGCTTGCCCTGGTCCCGATAACGGGGCAACGCGGTCATCACCGCCATCAATGCCTCCTGCGCGATGTCGTCGGCGGAGAACAGATGACGTTCCCCGACCCCGATGCGTCCTCGGCAGTAGCGCAGGATCGGCTCTTGCACACTTTCGAGAACTGACGTGAGAGCGGCACGATCGCCCTGGCCCGCGGCCCGGACGGCGTCGTTCAACTCACCACCTGTCAACTTCATCGCGTGTAGGAATCCCCGTGTTACAGATCGGCCAACCGGCCTAGCCGCCAGTCCTGGTCCGGGCCCCAGCACGGTGACGCCGCCGGTGGCGACCGTCGTGGATCGCTGGCAAGAGCAGCGTTCCGGCGACGTCTCCGGCGGCGATGACGTGGCAGACCCCAACACACCTTAGCGATCACCCCTCGGGTAGCAGCGCCATGCCCTTGCCGATCAGCGTGGCGCGCAGCCGTCGGTGGCGCGCGGCGTCGTCCTCGGACGCGGCCCCCGTCCCCAGCAGCAGGCTCGTGGCCGCCCACTCCAGAGGAAGGAGTCCGTGGTCGCGAGCGTCGGCGGCAACGTCCCGCGCGACGGTCGCCGCGCCGTTGAGATCCCCGCTGCCGGCGGTGGCGGCCCCGGCGATCAGCTCGGTCTTGATGCGATGCCGGGGCGGGACGGGGGTCCCCGCATCGTCCATCTCCCGGATCAGCAGGGCCCCCGAACGGGCGTGCTCGAGTCCGGTCGCGACGTCGCCGCGATAGAGACCGAGCTCGGCGCTCACCCATTCCCAACGCAGTCGGCAGCGCGTGGCCGTCGCCCAGTCCGCCTCCGCCGGCCGCCACGACCAGCCATCGCGGGCGGCTCCGGGTGACGAACCGGCCGCGCGGTCGAGGACCGACCGAGCCCGGTCGAGCAGGCGGCGTGCGGCGCCGAACCTGAGCAGACCGAGATTGTCGGCCGCCAGTCCGATGAGTCCGTCGGCGATCGCGGCGCGGCTCAGGGAGACCTCGACCGCGTCGTGGGTCGCCCGGACCGTCGAGGCCCGGTCGTCCGGTAGGCCGACGGTGAGGAGGGACCGGCCGTCGATCCCGTGCGCGATGCGGTGGCGCCCGGCCTGACGCATCAGCGAGGCCCGGGTGCTCTGACACAGCGACAGCAGTGCGACATCCGGACCGGGACGCGCCGACGGGGCCGACGGCGGACGGATTCTCCGCTCCAACGCGGTGAGCCCGGTGAGCGCACGGGCGTAGTCCCCGCGCCCACCTGACTCGACGGCCTCGGTCCAGGCTCGCAGGAGCGGAGTCGCCCCGGACCGCGTGGGCTCGTGTCGACGCAGCTCAGGGCCGCTGTCGAGCGACGTGGAGGTGTTCTTGATCACTCGATCTTTTTCGGTTTGCATGAATTTAACGAACGATTCCCAACGTTAATTCTCTGGACAGATCACGGGTGCATCATCGGAAGATTTCCGCCGTGTAAATCGACGGGATCGACGTCACCACACCCCGGGGTTCGACATACCCGGGAAAGGGTACGCCCTGCACATCTAAGATGCAGGTCAAACGGGTTGCAGCCACGGCACTCGGGGGGGACCCGCGCGGCGCGCGACAGCTGTGCTAACCGGCGGTGAGCGCCTAACCCGCCGTTAACATTTCTGAGACTTTCGCGGCAATCCTGTCCCATTCTGGGCCTATTGACGTCATTTCTCAGGCCCGCTTAATGTGAGTTCAGCGTTGCAGGAAATCGACGTTTCTCACCGAGCACCTCGGTGCGGCCCACGACAAGGAGTAGCTGTCATGCCTCAGCCCGATCATCTCCCCGGCCCCAACGCTGACATCTGGGACTGGCAAATGTCAGGACTCTGCCGCGGCGTCGACTCGTCGATGTTCTTCCATCCGGACGGCGAACGCGGCCGCGCCCGAGCGCAGCGCGAGCGGCGGGCCAAGGAGATGTGCCATCAGTGCCCGGTCATCGCGCAGTGCCGGGAGCACGCCCTCGCGGTGGCGGAGCCGTACGGCATCTGGGGCGGCCTCTCCGAATCCGAGCGCAGCATGCTGATGAAGCGCGGCGTCGGCCGTCGGATGGCCAGCTGAGGCCAAGGGCGTCGAGCGCACCGGACAGAGACGAGAGCCGGGCATCCGCGAAGGATGCCCGGCTCTCGTGTTCGTCGGCTACGCGACCTCGAGGGTCTACGTCAGTGCGCGTGACCGTGACCGGCATGGCCGGCCGGCTCGTCGGCCGGCTGGTCCACGACGGCGGTCTCGGTGGTGAGCACCATCCGGGCCACCGAGGCGGCGTTGACGACCGCGGAACGGGTCACCTTCACCGGATCGATGATGCCCTCGGCGACGAGGTCGCCGTACGACAGGCTCGCGGCGTTGAAGCCCGAACCGTCGGTGCCACTCGCGACCTTGTCGACCACCACGGCGCCGTCGAGACCCGCGTTGGCCGCGATCCAGAACAGCGGCGCCTTGGCGGCGTCGCGCACGACCCGCACGCCCAGCGCCTCGTCGCCGGTCAGCGACTCGGCCAGAGCGTCGAGCTTCTTCGCCGCCTGCACGATGGCCGAGCCACCGCCGGGGATGATCCCCTCTTCGACGGCGGCCTTGGCCGCTGCGACGGCATCCTCGACGCGGTGCTTGCGCTCCTTGAGCGCGGTCTCGGTGGCCGCACCCACACGGATGACGGCCACCCCACCGGAGAGCTTCGCCAGGCGCTCGGCGAGCTTCTCCTTGTCCCAATCGGAGTCGGACTGCTCGATCTCCCGACGCAGCTGGGCCGATCGGTCCGCGATCGCATCCTTGGTGCCCGCACCCTCGACGAGGGTGGTGGCGTCCTTGGTGACGACGACGCGACGGACCGAGCCGAGCACCTCGAGACCGACCGTCGACAGGCTCAGGCCGATGTCGGAGGAGACCACTGTTCCGCCGGTGACGATGGCGAGGTCCTCCAGGAACGCCTTGCGGCGGTCGCCGAAGAACGGCGCCTTGACCGCGACGGCGCGGATCGTCTTGCGGATCGAGTTCACGACGAGGGTCGACAGCGGCTCGCCCTCGACGTCCTCGGCCACGATCAGCAGCGACTTGCCCGCTTCGACGACCTTCTCCAGCAGCGGCAGGAACTCCGGCAGGGAGCTGATCTTGTCGCGGTAGAGCAAGACGAGCGCGTCCTCGAGGACCGCTTCCTGGCTGTCGATGTCGGTGACGAAGTACGGCGAGAGGAAGCCCTTGTCGAACTGGACGCCCTCGGTGATCTCGAGATCGGTGCTCAGACCCGAGCTCTCCTCGACGGTGACGACACCATCGGCGCCCACCACGGTCATCGCCTTGCCGACCATCTCGCCGATCTCCTCGTCACGGGAGGAGACGGTGGCGATCTGGGCGATGGACTGTTCGCCCGCAACGGGGGTTGCGGCGGCGAGCAGTGCCTCACTGAGCGCTTCGGAAGCCTTGCTGATGCCGAGCCCGAGGGCGATCGGGTTGGACCCGGCGGCCACGTTGCGGAGGCCTGCCTTGACCATCGCCTGTGCGAGAACCGTTGCGGTGGTGGTGCCGTCGCCCGCGACGTCGTTGGTCTTGGTGGCGACGGACTTCACCAGCTGGGCGCCGAGGTTCTCGAACGGATCGTCGAGCTCGATGTCGCGAGCGATGGTGACGCCGTCGTTGGTGACACTCGGTCCGCCGAAGGCCTTGGCGAGGACCACATGCCGTCCGCGTGGGCCGAGGGTGACCTTCACGGTGTCGGCGAGCTGGTCGATACCTCGCTCGAGCGCCCGTCGCGCGGTTTCGTTGAATTCAATCTGCTTGGCCATGAATCACTTTCTTCAACGGGAGCCGGTCCGCGCAACGCACACCGCCCCGGTACCCCTGCACGGGGAGCCGGGGCGGTGTGAGACGCGAGAAGGGCTCGCGGGGTCTAACTCGGCCGGAGTTCTGGAGTACCGGTCCTACTTGCCGATGACGGCGAGGACGTCGCGTGCCGAGAGGATCAGGTATTCCTCGCCGGCGTACTTGATCTCGGTGCCGCCGTACTTGCTGTAGATGACGGTGTCACCTTCCTTCACGTCCACGGGGACGCGGTTGCCCTGCTCGGTGACCCGGCCCTCGCCCACGGCGATGACGGTGCCTTCCTGCGGCTTCTCCTTGGCGGAGTCCGGGATGACCAGGCCCGAGGCGGTGGTCGTCTCGGCCTCGACGGCCTGCACCAGGATCTTGTCCTCAAGCGGCTTGATGTTCACGCTCGCCACGATGTGAGTCCTCAACTTTCGTACTGAGAAAGAATCTGCACGTTCACGGCCCTGCAAAACCCCGTCGTCGCGGGTTCCGAGGCTTCAGTCAGCGCCATCTAGCACTCTATACAGACGAGTGCCAGCACTCAAGGGTGGAGGGTGCAAAAAACCGGGCGTGTTCGCTCGCCGCGAAGTATCCGGCACCGGCCCGCGAAGCTGCGTGGCGTCGGTGCCGGTGGTGTGTCTCGCCACTAGAGCTGGCTGACGCGCACCGACATGGCCGGGTCCGATGCGACGGTCAACGGTGAGGGCTCTGCTCCCCCGCCGATCACATGGGCGCCCAGCGTCGCGATCATCACCCCGTTGTCGGTGCACAGGCGCGGCTTCGGCACCCGCAGATCGATCCCGGCCGCATCGCAGCGCTCCTGCGCCAGCGAGCGGATGCGCGAATTGGCGGTGGCACCACCGCCGAGGACCAGGGTGTCGACCCCCAGATCACCGCACGCCCGGACCGCCTTCATCGTCAGCACGTCGGCGACCGCCTCCTGGAAGGAGGCCGCCACATCCGCCACGGACACCTCCGAACCGTCGCGTCGGCATTTCTCGACGTGTCGCGCAACCGCCGTCTTCAGTCCGCTGAAGGAGAAGTCGTGCCGCGAGTCGCGCGGACCGGTCATCCCGCGCGGAAAGGCGATCGCGCCCGGATCGCCCTCTCGGGCGGCGCGATCGAGTGCGGGCCCGCCGGGGAAGCCGAGGTCGAGCAGACGCGCGACCTTGTCGAAGGCCTCCCCCGCCGCGTCGTCGACAGTGGTGCCCAGTTCGACGATCGGCTCGGCGAGATCGGTGACGTGCAGGAGGTGCGTGTGCCCGCCGGACACCAGCAGCGCGACGCATTCCGGCATGGGCCCGTGTTCGAGGGTGTCCACCGCGACGTGACCGCCGAGATGGTTCATCGCGTACAGCGGCACATCCCAGGCGAGTGCATAGGCCTTCGCCGCGGCGACGCCGACGAGCAGCGCGCCGGCGAGACCCGGCCCGATGGTGACGGCGATCGCGTCGGGACGGTCGATCCCCGCCGCCTCTCGCGCCCGTCGCATCGTGGGCACGATCGCCTCCAGGTGCGCGCGAGAGGCGATCTCGGGGACCACGCCGCCGAACCGGGCGTGCTCGTCCACGCTGGACGCCACCTCGTCGGCCAGCATCGTCGCGAACCCGGGGGTGTCGGCGTCGCCCGGCGTCCACCGAACGATGCCGACACCCGTTTCGTCGCAGGAACTCTCGATGCCCATCACGATCACGCCGGGCCCTCCTCCGGTTCGAGCGGCCGGCCCGACACCGGGAGCCGCAGCATCGTGTAGGCATCCGCGCCGGACGGTTGGTAGTAGTTGCGGCGCAGACCCGCGGTGGTGAAGCCGTGCCGCGAGTACAGCGAGATCGCCACATCGTTGTCGGTGCGCACCTCGAGGAACACCGCGGCGTCGTTCTCGTCGGCGACGGTGAGCATCGCCTCGAGCAAGGCCTTGCCCACTCCCCTACCCCGGTGATCCGGGGCCACGGCGATCGTGTGGATCTCGCACTCCCATGCGTCGGGCTGTCCGAGGGTGGATATCCCGGCGTAGCCGATGACGTCCGTTCCGGGCTGTTCCCGCGCCGCGAAGTACGTGTTGTAGGGCGCGTTGAGCTCGGCCCGGAAAGCGGCGGCAGGCCACGGCGAGTCATCGGCGAACATCTGCCGTTCCAACGCGGCACATCGCGGGATGTCACCGTAGGTGAGGGCGTCGATGACCATCTCGGGCGTGGTCATGGCGCCGCACCCGCCCGGCGGGCTTTCTGTTCGACGGCGTCGGGGCGCCGGAGATACAGCGGGACAAGCGGTTCGGGTTCGCGGCCGGCGACGATCCCGGTGGCCGCGGCGGCGATCAACCCGCGGACCGTCGGCACGCCGACCGCGGGTGGATCACCGGTCCAGCCGGCGAGTTCCAGGTGGGCCGCGGAACCCGCTACCGCGCCGATCCGTCCCGCGTCGAGGTCGGCAGCGAGTTCCCCGGCGACCACCGCGGGCGCGGCCACCTCGGGACCGCGCAGACGGCGACCGCCCTCGTACAGCGCCCAGTACACCTCACGCCGGCGCGCATCGGTCACCACGAGAACCCGTGACGCGGCGTCGGCGATACCCGGATCGGCTTCGGCGGCAAGTGCATCCAGCGAACACACACCGTACGCCGGGATCCCGAGCGCATCGGCGAAGGCCGCGCCGGTCGCCATCCCGACCCGGAGCCCGGTGAACGGTCCGGGCCCGCAGCCGACGACGACAGCCGCCAGGTCGGCTCGGGCGGTGGCGGATTCGGCGAGACACTCGGCGATGAGGGTGGTGAGCAGTTCCGCGTGCCTGCGATGGTCGGAGACGACCCGTTCGGCCAGGACGCGCACCTCACCGTCATGCAGGGCAGCCACTCCGGCCACCACCGAATCGGTGGCGGTGTCGACCGCCAGCACCAGACCCTCACTCATTCGGGACTCACCCATTCCCAGTTCACTTGACGCACATCGGTATCGGGGTCCCGGCGCAGCCGTACGACGAGATGCCGGTCGGCCAGTCGCTCGGCCACACCTTCACCCCACTCGACGACGACGACCGCCTCGTCCAGATCGGAGTCCAGATCCAGGGCGTCGAGCTCGTCGAGCACCCCGGAACCGTTGCCGGTCGCGCCGAGCCGATACGCGTCGACGTGGACCATCCCCGGCCGGCCCGGGCGGCCGGCCCGGTGCTCGCGGGCGATGATGAAGGTCGGCGAGGTCACCCGTCCCACGATGCCGAGTCCGGCACCGATCCCGCGCGCGAGCGCTGTCTTCCCCGCCCCCAGTGGACCGTCGAGGATGACCACGTCACCCGCGGCGAGGGTCGTCGCCAGCTCGGCACCGAAGGCCTCGGTGTCGGCGACCTCGGGGAGCTCGCGGGTACCGGAGCGACCGAACCCGCTCATCCCCGGCCCCGCTTCCACCAGCGTCGACGGGGAGCCGGCAGCGCCACCCGCGCCCGGTCCACCAGTTCGACGATCGCATCACTGACCAGCCGGGGCTCCTCCATCTGGACCATGTGTCCGGCGCCCTTGGCGACCACGAGGCGCGAATCCGGCCCCAGTTGCGAGTACATCCGCACCGAGTTGCGCAACGGTGTCAGTCGGTCCCGGTCCCCGCACACGACCGTGGTCGGAACCTGGGCGATCACCGGCAGGGCGGTCGATTCGTCGTGGATCTCCAACGCGTGCAGGAAGTTGACGATGGTCTCGATCGGCGTGCTCTGGATCATCTTGTCCACCGCGGCGCCGAGCGCCGGACTGTAGAACGTCGGCCCGAAACTCGCCGCGACCAGCACGGGTTCGAGCGCCGACCGGGTCAGTCCGCGGCCCGCCTGCACCAGACGCGGCGCGCGGCGCACACTCATCCGAAACGCATCCACCACCGGATTGCGCAGTCCCTCACCGAGTCCGGCGTCGGTGAGACCGCGCGATGCCGTCGCCACGAGACCCATCCCGGCGACCGGTCCGTGCGAGGAGAACAGCGCCGGATGCCGGCGGGCGAGGCCCATCAGGGTCATCCCGCCCATCGAATGACCCACGAGGACAACGGGTCCGGTGGGAACGGTGGCGCGGATCACCGCTGCCGCGTCGTCGGCGAGCTGTGCGATCGTGCAGGTCTCGGTCGGGGCCGGATCGCTCTCCCCATGACCCCGGTGATCGAAGAACACGAGCCGGTAGTTGCGGTCGTGCCATTCGGCGGCGAGTTGCTCGCGCTGGAAGTGCCAGCTAGACAACCGAAGACTGAAACCGTGGACGAACACAACCGTCAATTCGGGCGCGGTCTCCTGCGACACCGTCCCGAGGTCGACGATCCGCACCGCCAGCTCCAGGCCGTCGTCGGCGGTGACCGACGCCGCCCGCTCGCCGTAGAGAGCGGTGAGATCGACCTCGGCGTGTGGATCCGCCCGGCCCACCACGCTCTTGCGCGCGATGTTGCGTGCCGCGCCGACGGCTGCCATGCCGCCCAGCGCCGCGATGCCCGCCACTCCTGCCAGCAGTCCGACGCGTTCGGAATCGTCCACCAGTGGTGCCCCGCTCACTGTCTGGTCCCCGCGTCCTCGGGTTCCACCGTGTTCTCGGAATCTACCCCGGCCGCGCCCTCGCCGAGGTAGCGACGGACCACCCGGGTCCCGACCTGGGAGACGATCTCGTAGTCGATGGTGCCGATCGCGTCCGCCCAGTCCTTCGCGGTGGGGCCGCCGGCGGCGCCGGTGCCGAAGAGTTCGGCTTCGTCGCCCTCGCGGACACCGGCGCCGTCGGGTCCGAGGTCGACGACCAGCTGGTCCATGCAGATCCGCCCGACGCCGTCGAACAGACGGTCGCCGATCCGGACCCGGATCCGGCCCGACAGCAAGCGGGGTACACCGTCGGCGTAGCCCGCCGCGACCACCGCCACCACCGTGTCGCGCGGCGCGATCCACGTCTCGCTGTAGGACACGCCCTGTCCCGCTGCCACCTTCTTCACCAAGGCGATGCGCGCGGTCAGGGTCATCGCCGGGATCAGCCCGAAGTCGCCGCGTGCGGGCACCGGGGTGCGGCCGTAGACAGCTATCCCGGGTCGGACCAGATCGCGGGCGAGATCCGGACGGGTCAGTGCGGCAGGAGAATTGGCGATGTGGACCAGTTGTGGCGCGGCCCCGAGACGGACCAGGTCGGCCACGGCGAGGTCGAGCCGCTCGGCCTGCGCGTCGTTGAGCGGATGATCGGGTTCGTCGCCGCGCGCGAGGTGGCACATCGCCGCGCGCAGGGTCACCGATCCGTCGGCATGGGCCTTGGCGATCCGCTCGGCGAAGTCCGCCCACTCGTCCACCGCGACGCCACTGCGATTGAGGCCGGTGTCGACCTTGGCGGTCACGAGCGCGGGCACACCGGTCCGGTGGGCCGCGGCGATGACCGCCTCGAGCTGTGCGATCGACGAGAGAGCGATGTCGATGCGGTCGGTGATCGCACCGGCGAAGTCGGCGCCCGGCGTGTGCAGCCAAGCGGTGATCGGGGCGTCGATACCGGCTGCTCGCAGCGCCGCCGCCTCGGTGAGGTGGGCGACACCGAGTTCGGCGGCGCCGGCAGCCAGCACGGCGCGGACGACAGGCAACGCGCCGTGCCCGTAGGCGTCGGCTTTCACCACCGCCATCACGTCGGTTCCCGACGCGGCACGCAGCACATCGACGTTGTGGGCGATCGCGCCGAGATCGACGGTCGCGGTCAGAGCAGGGGAAGTCATCGTCGTTCATTGTCCCAGATCGTCGGGTGTGACTCGTCCCGGCGGCCTCCGGCGTGAGGCGCGCGTCGTTCTGCGGACCCGGTCTGAGTAGTCACACCGATGCGACGACGTCCGTCGGGACGGTTGAGTGGGCCTCACCGCAGTTGCCGACCGTCGCCGCCTCCAGGGAAGTCATCATGTACGCCAACCCGCATCCCCACGACGCCACCGTTCTCGTCCCCGCCCACCTCAGGACCGCGCCCCACGCCCATGACCTCGCGGGTTTCACGCCCATCGACCCGGTGATCCGGCCCGCCGGCCCGGATCGGCCGGGCCTGCGGGCATCGCTGGTGTCGTGGGCCGCCAACGCGGTCGCCTGGGTGGCCTTCGTCACCACCGTCGTGTTCTTTCTGCTCGCGCTCGGCCACGCGATGGCCGGCGAACCCGCCGACGGCTACGGCGTCGCGGCTCTGATCGCCTTCGGCGTCGCGGTCCTCGCGACGATCGCCGCCTGCGCAGCGCTCGCCGTCTCGTTCACCCAGCGAATCCGGCACGGCGCGCTGCGGCGCGCGGGCACCATCGCCGATGCGATCGTGCTGTCGTCGGTCACCGCGTTCACCGTGCTGACGGCGCTGTACCCGCTCGCGTTCGTGCTGGCCGCGTGGTGAACTCGCGGATGGCCGGACGCAACGCCGACAGCAGGGCCGACGCCCCGATCGGCGCGCCGCGACTCGCGAGTTCGGCGGCGCGTGCGTGTACGCGCGCCGCCGTCGCACCGGCGATCTGAGGCGATCTCCCGGCCGCGAGCAGCGCCCCGGCGACACCCGCCAGGACGTCGCCGGCCCCGGCGGTCGCGGCCCAGGAGGAGCCGGCGTCGTTGCCGAGGACGTGGCCCGTCGGATCGGCGACCAGCGTGATGCGCCCCTTGAGCAGCACCGTGACCCCCCACCTCTCCGCGAGACCCGCGACGGCGGTCAGCCGGTCGGTGTCCAGGTCGGCACCGGTCAACCGGGCGAACTCGCCGGCGTGCGGTGTGAGCAACGTCGGCGAGGTACGCCCGGCGACGAGCCCGGGATCGCGGGCGACCAGGGTGAGCGCATCGGCGTCGACGAGGACCGGGAGATCGGTCTGCAGCACGGTGCGCAGAGTCGCCGCTGCCGCGTCGTCGGTACCCATGCCCGGGCCGAGGACCCACGCCTGGACGCGTCCGGCGTCGGCCAGATCCGGTGTCGCGACGACCTCGGGCCACTGCGCGACCACCTCGGCGTGCGCGGACCCGACGAACCTGGTCATACCCGAGGTCGCGGTCACCGCGGCGCCGGCAGCGAGGACGGCCGCCCCGGGGTATCGATGCGACCCGGCAATGACCCCGACCACCCCTTGCGTGTACTTGTCGTCCTCGGGACCCGGTGTCGGCCAGTCGATCTCGTCATCAGTGAGCGATCCGAGCGTCGGTCCACCGGCTCCGTCGGGCTGCGTGGGGACGCCGTCGAGACCGATGTCGACGAGAACCACCCGCCCGCACTGTGGCGCGGCGAGCAGGTGCGCGCGACGCCGCACCCCGAAGGTGACCGTGACGTCGGCCCGGACCGCCGGATCGTGGACCTCACCGGTGTCGGCGTCGACACCCGACGGCAGGTCGACCGCGACGACCGTGGTCGCCGAACCGACGGCCGCGAAGATCTCGGCGGCGTTGCGCCGCAGCGGTCCCCGACCACCGAGGCCCACCACACCGTCGACGATCACGTCGGGTTCGCCGGGTAGGCGCTCGCCGGTCCGTCCGCCGGCGGCGCGGAACGCCGACAGACCCGCGGCATGGGTCCTCTCCGGAGCGAGCAGGACCGCGTCGACGCGCACGCCGCGGCGGCACAGCTCGGCCCCGGCGAACAGCGCGTCACCACCGTTGTCCCCGGCCCCGACTACGAGTCCCACCGATCGCCCGTAGCAACCGCCGGTCCGCGTCAGCTCCGCCACGATCACCCGGGCGACCCCGTGCGCCGCACGCTGCATCAGGGTGCCGCCGGTGAGCAGGTCCCCCGTCGCCCGCTCGGCGGCCCGGACCTCGTCGGCCGTCAGATACCGGATCGGCATGCGGGTCGACTATTCGACGGTGACCGACTTGGCCAGGTTCCGCGGTTTGTCGACGTCGTACCCCCGGGCCTGTGCGACGCTCGCCGCGAACACCTGCAGCGGCACGGTCGAGACCAGCGGCTGCAGGAGCGTCGGCGTCTTCGGGATCGGGATGAACTCGTCGGCGACAGCGCGGGCGGCCGTGTCGTCGGGTTCGGCGATGACGATCGTGCGGGCGCCGCGTGCCTGGATCTCGCGGATGTTGCTGACCATCTTGGAGTGCAGCACCGCGCGGCCGTCGGGCGACGGCATGACCGTGATCACCGGTAATCCGTCCTCGATGAGTGCGATCGGCCCGTGTTTGAGCTCACCGGCCGCGAAGCCCTCGGCGTGCATGTACGCGAGTTCCTTGAGCTTGAGCGCGCCCTCGAGCGCCACCGGATATCCGACGTGACGGCCGATGAACAGCACCGTGTTGTGGTGCGCCAGGGAGCGCGCGAGTTCGCGCACCGGCTCCATGGTGTCGAGCACCGCGGCGACGGAGTCGGCCATCGCCTCGATGGCCGCGAACTCGCGGGCGACCTCGTCGGCGTACTTGGTGCCCCGGGCCTGTGCCAGCGCGAGGCCCACGAGGTAGGCGGCGACGATCTGTGCGAGGAAGCACTTGGTCGACGCGACGCCGATCTCGGGGCCGGCGTGGGTGTAGAGAACCGCGTCGGACTCACGGGGGATCTGCGCGCCGTTGGTGTTGCAGATGGCCAGGACACGGGCCTTCTGGTCCTTCGCGTGCCGGACCGCCTCGAGCGTGTCGGCGGTCTCACCGGACTGCGAGATGGCCACGACCAGCGTCGACCGGTCCAGGACCGGGTCGCGGTAGCGGAACTCGCTGGCGAGTTCGATCTCGACCGGGAGCCGGGTCCAGTGCTCGATCGCGTACTTGGCGAGGAGCCCGGCGTGGTAGGCGGTACCGCAGGCCACCACGAACACTTTGTCGACATCGCGCAGGTCGTCGTCGGTCAGGCGCTGCTCGTCGAGCACGATCCGGCCGTTCTGCAGATGCCCGAGGAGGGTGTCGGCGATCGCGCGCGGCTGCTCGGCGATCTCCTTGAGCATGAAGAAGTCGTAGCCGCCCTTCTCCGCGGCCGCGAGATCCCAGTCGATGTGGAACGGCTTGCCCTCACGGACGTTCTGGTCGAAGTCGCTGACCGTGTACGAGTCGGCGGTGATCACCACGACCTCGTCCTGGCCGAGTTCCACCGCGTCCCGGGTGTGTTCGATGAAGGCCGTCACATCCGACGCGAGGAACATCTCGCCGTCGCCGACCCCGACCACGAGTGGGGTCGATCGCCGCGCGGCGACGATGGTGTCCGCGTGGTCGGCGTGGGTGAACACGAGGGTGAACGCTCCCTCGAGTCGACGCAGCGCCGCATAAGCGCTCGCCACGAAGTCGCCCGCGGTCGGGCCCAGCGCGTAGTACTTCGACACCAGGTGCACGGCGGTCTCGGTGTCGGTTTCGGACGCGAACTCGACGCCGTCGTCCTCGAGTTCGGCACGGAGCTCGGCGTAGTTCTCGATGATGCCGTTGTGGACGACGGCGAGCTTGCCGTCGTCACTGGCATGCGGGTGCGCGTTGCGATCGGTCGGCTTGCCGTGCGTCGCCCAGCGCGTGTGCCCGATCCCGGTGGTCCCCGTCAGCGACTCGCGGCCGACGGTGGCGATCTGCTTCTCGAGGTTCTCCAGCCGGAGCGCCTTCTTCTGGATCGCGGTGCTTCCCTCGCCGTCGAGGATCGCGACGCCCGCCGAGTCGTATCCGCGGTATTCCATCCGTCGCAACGCATCGACGACGATGTCCAGGGCATCGCGCCGCCCCACGTATCCCACGATTCCACACATAGCTAGTCAGGGTACCTGCGGTCGCGGGATCGACAGCGCGCCGCGTCGCGTCCTGTGCCGGGCTCACACCGACCCCCATCGGGTGCGGTGGCACGGCTGTCACTCGATGGTGTCGGGCACCACTGCGTTCGGGGCGCCGGAGGGCACCGGGCTCGCCGCCCGGCGCCGTTTGCGGTCCTTGGCGCCGAGCATCTTGGCGATCTTGTCCTGGACCTCGGGCGGATCGTCGAGGTCGACGGCAGGCACCTTGCCGAGCACGGTGTCGGCATCGGCGAAGGCCTCGTACCGCTTGTCGTCGTCGAGTGTGTGCAGCAGGAACCCCGTGGTCAGAGCTCGTACTGCGGTGTGGGTCTTCTTGTCGGCGCCGTTGCTGCCCAGCAGGGACTTGATCGACCGGTGCTCGATCAGTCCGCGGGAGGTCACCCCCGGAGGCGTGCGCAGCGTCGCAGCGGGTCGGGGGTCGCCGGTCGACTCCGTCCCGTAGGCCTGCGCCAGCGGGAGCGCGTTGCCGTCGATGGTGTCGAGTTCCCCGATCGCGGACACGACGAGACCCGGAGCACTCACCCGCCGCGCCGCGGGCAGCAGCGAGGCGGTCGTCGGCGCCGGGAACAGCGCCACCACGCCTCGCGCCGACGGCTGCGGCTGGCCGTGCAGCACCCCTTCCGACGCGGCGATGACCGCCGCGGCCGCCCCGAAGCCGTGCCCGGCGAACCCGATCTTGCGCGGATCGACGGTGATCTCACCGAAGCCGAGCGGGACCCGGGTCACGATCGACAGTGCCGAACGCAGCTGGGCGGCCATCTCGTCGTCCGAGGCCAACAGACCTCGCTGGCCGGCCGGCACCGCGACGACGATGCCCCAGGACGCGAGATGCTGACACAGGTCGCGGTACCGCTCCACCGAGGTCATCCAGCCGTGGCCGAACGCGACGGCCGGGAGTCGTTCGCCCTCGGCGGGAGTGAACACGACGCCCGGGGTTCCGACGATCCCGAGGTCGCCCCGCAACACACGATGGGGGCCGCGTCGGGCGAGCGCGGACATCAGCTTCGCGGGCGACTGCGGCTTCTGTTGCTTCTTGCCTGGCACAGCAGACAGCCTATGTGTTCGGCGGAGGCAGATGGGGACTGGCGTCGGCCACGTCGGCCGGCAACATGATGCCCGGGGTGGCGTCGGCGGCGTCGGCGGCGTTCTCGAGGTCGTCGCGCAGCCGCTGTGTCTCCGACCGCACCGCGTCGCGACGATGATCGTCCATCGCGAGTTCGAGGTCGCGCTGTTGCGCCGAGAACAGGTGCGACGCCTCGGCGACACCCGCTGTCGCGGTACGGGCGAGCGCCTCGATCTGATCGGCGAGGTTCACTGGTCACCCGCCAGAGCCAGGTCACCCGAGGACCGATCTGATGCTGCGCTCGGGGTTGGGCTCGTCGAATGGGGTTCTGCGGCTTCGGTTTCGGCGGTCGCCGCCTCGACGGTTGCCACGGGCGCGTCGAGCCCCTCGGTGCCACCCAAGCGGAACGGGACGTCGACGCCGTCGTCGGGTTCGTGAGCGGCGTGTGGTGTCTCGACCGGCTCGGAAGGCGGGGCGGATACGACGGACGCGGTCGCGGCGCCGATCTCCGGCGGCCGGTCGTCGGTCGTCGATTCCGCGAGCCAGGTCCCGGTGACCGGCGGGGGTGCGGCGACGGTCTGAACGGGAGCCGTTGCGACCGGAGGGTCCGGCGTCGCGACCGGAACGCGGCCTGCGGACTCGGCGTCGACCGGATAGGGCTCGTCGTCGATGCCGTCGACGGACCGGTTCAACAGGTCGAGGATCCCGCTGATACCGCGGGTCGTCGTCTCGAGGGTGGTGCTGAACAGGGCCACCCGCGACGAGACGTCCTCGACCGCGACCCCGATCGGGACGCGGCCGGTGAGGACCGCTTGCGGCAACTCTCCCGACGGCACTCCGGCGGCTGTCGGCGCCGACAACCGGGCGAGCGTCAGGTAGAAGGTGCGGAGCAGACGATCGATGCCCGACGCCGCGGCCGACGTGGCATCGGTGAGGGTGCGCAGGATGTGCAGGTCAGATTCCGCACGACGCTGGTGATCGATGACCGTCGCGATCGCGACGGTCGCGGACTCACTGTTCCATCCGTCGTCGAGTCGGACCTGCTGTTCGGGAAGATGGTGGAGTTGTTCGGACACGGCACGATGCGCCGACACCAGAACGCGACTGTCCGCGGACAGCGCCGCGACGTCGAAACCGTCGACGACGCGAAGTCCGTTGCGGAAAACGGAGTCGTCAGGCGCACCGATCCCCATGAGACGCCCCGCCGACACGAGCTCGATCAGCGCCTCGACGCCACCTCGGGCGTCGGATCTCAGCACCGACAGCGAGTCCGCGCCGCGCCTCACCGGCCGTCCACCCCCGCGGCGGGTAGTGCCCGCGAGATCTCGACCGCCACGCGCCCGTCGCCGTCGGCCATCGTCAGCGCACTGTTGCGCAGGGTGTCGGCCAGCGCCGCGGCTGCCGCGGCCTGCACGCGCAACCGGCGCGACAGGGTCGTACTCATGTCGGCATAGGCCGCCGCCAAGGGACCGAAGGCGACGGAGTCGGCCTCCGGCACCACGGACCCGCGAGCCCAGGTCCCGAAGTCGTGCGAGGCCAGGTCGTCGGCGACTGCCGACAGCACCAGCGAGGACCTGCGGTAGTACGACGCGACCGCCGACACCTGCCCGGTGTCCATCGCGATCCGGCGCGACCCGGCATCGTCCGCACCGCTGCCGTCCATGCCACCCCTCCCGACGTGCTCATCCGGTCCGCACCCGGTTCATCGCGATCCCGCGCCGCGAACCCCGCACACTTGGACGCAGGGCGACGCTCGCCGGTTCCGTGTTCGCCGGAACCCGCTGGGAATTGTCGCGCATGCGAGCGTATGCCGCCAGTGTGCCCGCACTCGGGCACACGGCCCGCTCAGTCGCGCAGTTCGATGCCGTGTGAGGTCACGGCGTCGAGCAGTGCGGTGGGCCGGTCGGCGGCCGGCACGTCGTGCACCAGCGCGAAAGAGCAACCGAGAGCGCGTGCTCCGCCGTCGGCCGTCTCGCTGTCCCCGACCATCAGCACCTGGTCGGCCGGCACACCCAGCGGGTCGAGAGCGGCGTGGAAGATCCGGGGATCGGGTTTGATGGCCCCGACTTCGTACGACAGCGCGAACGCACCGACGAGGTCCTCGACGCCGTGCAGGGCCAGGACCTTACGTAGGTCGAAGGCGATGTTGCTGACGATGCCGACCGGTATGTGTGCGTCGCTGAGCTTCTGCAGCACCGCGACGGTGTCGGCGAACGGCACCCACGACGACGGGTCGAGCACCCGGTTGTAGAGCGAGTTCGCGTGGCCGGAGTCGCTCATCCCGGCCGCGCGCAGCAGCGCCAGATAACCCCTGCGGTGCAGCACCGGGTCGAGATCCCTGGCCTCCCAGGCATTTCGGTCGTCACCGGCGATACCGTCCGGTAGTCCGACGGGTGCGACCATGCGCCGGATGATGTCCGCTTGACGATCACGGTCGAACTCGGCGCCGGTGTCGTCACGCAGATCGGCGAACCACTCGTCGCGGGCCTCGAAGCGGAACAGGGTGCCGGAGAAGTCGAAGAGCACCGCCCGGGGCGTCGGAGCGGTCACGATCCGGCCCCCTGGACGACGTCGGCCAACCGACCGGCGACCGACAACGCCTGGTCGGCGGTCGCGGCCTCCACCATCACGCGAACGAGTTGCTCGGTTCCCGACGGCCGCAACAGGACCCGGCCGGTCTCGCCCAGTTCGGCCTCCGCGGCCTCGACCGCCTCGCGGACCGACTGCGACTGCGACACCGCGTGCTTGTCGGCGACGCGCACGTTGATCAGTTCCTGGGGCAGCACGGTGACGATCCCGGCCAGGTCGGCGAGCCGTGCGGAGGTGGCGGCCATTCGCGCCATCAGCATGAGCCCGGTCAGGATGCCGTCACCCGTCGTGCCCGAACCCGGGACGACGATGTGACCGGACTGTTCACCGCCGATCGAGTAGCCGCCCCGGCGTAGCTCCTCGAGGACATACCGGTCCCCGACCCCGGTGGTGTGCACGCTGATCCCGGCCTCGCGCATCGCGAGGTGGAGTCCGAGGTTGCTCATGACGGTCGCGACGAGCACGTTCTCGCGAAGCTTGCCCTGGTCTTTCAGGGAGGTGGCGAGCACGGCCATGATGGCGTCGCCGTCGACGATCTGCCCGGTGGAATCGACTGCGAGACAACGATCTGCGTCCCCGTCGTGCGCCAGCCCGAGGTCGGCGCCGTGCTCGAGTACGGCCGCCTGCAACTTGTCCATGTGCGTGGACCCGCAGTCGGCGTTGATGTTGAGGCCGTCCGGTTCGGCGTGGATCGCGATGACGGTCGCCCCGGCGTCGGCATAGGCCTGCGGCGCGAGCTCCGACGCGGCGCCGTGGGCGCAGTCGACGACCACGGTCAGCCCGTCCAGCCGGGTGTCGATGGCCTGCGCGAGGTGGGCCCGATAGCGGTCGCCGGCGTCGGGCGCCGCGACGATGCGTCCGACCGCGGCACCGATCGGACGGACGGCGTCGGCGTCCATGGCCGCCTCGATGCGGTCCTCGACGTCGTCGTCGAGCTTGTGTCCGCCGGCGGAGAAGAACTTGATCCCGTTGTCGGGCATGGGGTTGTGCGACGCGGAGATCATCACCCCGAAGTCGGCGTGGTAGTCCGCGGTCAGAAACGCGACCGCCGGGGTCGGCACCGTGCCGACGCAGACGGCGTCGACTCCGGTGGCGGCGAGCCCCGCACACACCGCAGCCTCCAGCATCTCGCCGGATGCGCGCGGATCACGTCCGACCACCGCACGCGGGCGGCGGTGGGAATCTGTCGCGGAACTATCTGTGACAACGACCGCGGCGGCCGAGGCCAGGCGCAACGCGAGCTCGGGAGTGAGC
>NZ_JBHYNC010000058.1:0-31414 GCF_042743165.1 Gordonia sp. NPDC058843 | reverse complement strand
GGTGGAGGGCGGGACCGGGACGGCGTCCGGGTCCACCTCGGGACTGCCGAGGTAGGCCGAGATCACCGCGGGGTCGTCCTGGATGGCGGCCGGTGGTCCGCTGGCGATGACACGGCCGAAGTCGAGCACGTACAGGCGGTCACACACGTCGAGCACCAGCGACATGTCGTGATCGATGAGCAGGATGCCGATGCCCGTCGCCGCGATCCGGCGGAGCTCGATCCCGAACTCCCGGCTCTCGTGGGTGTCGAGTCCCGCGGCCGGCTCGTCGAGCAGGACGAGTTGTGTCCCGCCGACCAGCGCGCGGGCAACACCCACGAGTTTCTGCTGGCCGAGGGTCAATTCGCCGGGGAGCTGATCGGCGGCCTCGGCCAGGCCGACGAGTTCGAGCGCCGACGAGATCACGTCGGCGGGTGGCCGGGAACCGTTGAGGACGTCGGCGAGCATGGCACGCAGGCCGACCGGTTGTACCGCCACTGCGAGGTTCTGCGCCACGGTCAGATCGGTGAACAGCTCGCCCGCCTGCCACGTCCGGGCCATGCCCGCCCGGCGTCGACGGTGCGGGCTCGCCTTGTCGAGTCGCTCCCCGCGCAACGACACCGTGCCGGTGGCCTTGGTGAACCCGGTGACGGCGTCGACGAACGTGGTCTTGCCTGCCCCGTTGGGGCCGATCAGTCCGACGATCTCACCTGCCGCGACCGCGATGTCGATGTCGGAGTTGGCGCTGACGCCGCCGTACCGGACCGACAGGCCGCCGGTCTCGAGCAGTGTCGTCGGCGTGGCCGGCTTCTCGAGTGTCGACTCAGACATGTGCGCCCTCCTGTGCGTTCTGTGCCGCTCCCGGAGCTTCCGGACGGGCAGGCGGCCGGTGCCGGTGCGCGCGTATCCGCTCGCCGAACTCCGACACCGCACCGGCGACTCCGACGGGGTTCAGCACCGCCATGAGCAGCAGGCTACCGGCGGCGAAGAGTTCGTAGTACTCACCGAGACTGAGGGTTTGGTTGAGGAACACGTAGCCGACGCCCAGTGGCCCGATGATGCCGGCGAGGACCGCGCCGGCGAACGACGTGATGCCGCCGACGTAGGTCATCGCGAGCAGCGTGAGCCCGATCATGACCGTGAACGAGCCGGCGGACAGCTGGCCGCGGCTGTAACCGATGAGGCAACCGCCGATGCCGGCCAGGAACGCCGACAGCGCGAACCCGAGCAACTTGGTCGAGGCCACGTTGATCCCGACCGACGCCGCCGCCCGCTCGTTGGAGCGCACGGCCAGGAAGGCCCGGCCGGTCGAGCCGCCCATGAAACGCAGCACGACGAGGGTCGCGATCGCGACGACGATGAGGACCATCAGCGAGAACCGGATCGTGACCAGGTTGGTCCCGTCGCGTACGCCGAGATCGAGGCCGAAGATCGTCGGGTCCGCGATGAGGTTGCCCTCGAAGGAGGTGATCGCCGGGTTGTTGAAGACGAAGCTCTGGATCGCCAGTGCCGCAGCCAGGGTCACGACGGCGAGCTGGGCGCCACGAATCCGGAGCGCCGGTACGCCCACCAGGACCCCGAGGCCGGTGGCGATGAGGGCGGCGAAGATCATGCTGAACGGGAACGGGACATCCCAGTTGGTCGTCAGCTTCGACAGTGCGAAACCGGCCGCACCGGCAAAGGCCATGCTCGCCAGCGAGATCTGACCCAGGTAGCCGGTGAGCAGGACCAGCGACAGTGCGATGAGGCTGAGGATCACCGAGGTGACGACGCCGAATCGCCAGCTGCCCGAGGTGAGGAAGATGGCCGCGACGACGACGGCGATGCAGACAACCGTCGGGATCAGCCGGATGCGCGGGATCCGCACCGCGGGCATCCGCACCTCGCCGAGCGAACCACGGGACGGGATACGGCCGCCGAGCAGGAAGAGGGCGATGACGACGATGATGAACGGGACGGCGTCGCCGAGACCGGCCTGCGCCCATTCCGGCCACCAGTCCTTGGTGGTGAGCCAGGTGATCACCGACTGGAAGGCGCCGAGCACAAGCCCTGCGGCACAGGCGATACCGAAGGACGTGAGGCGACCGACGAGGGCGACGGCCAACGCGGGGATCACGAAGAAGGTGTAGCTGGTCTCGGTCAGGCCGATGGTGAACGAGGCGAGAACCGCGATCAACCCGGTCGCCGCTCCGGTCAGCACCCACACGATTCCCGCGAGACGGTCGGGGGAGTAACCCGAGAGTCGCGCTGCGAGCTCGTCTTCGGAACCGGCGCGGGTGGCGACACCCAGGGTGGTGAGCCGGAAGTAGGCCCACAGCACCAGCGAGATGGCGATGGCGACTCCGGCCAGGATCAGGTCCGAGACGTTGACGATCGCGCCGGCGATGTCGACCGTGCTCTCCGGCAGGATCGCCTCGGCGAACAGATTCTCGGTCTCGAAGCGCAGATGGACGAGTGCCTGGATGAACAGCATGAGTCCGACGGAGGCGACCACCTGCGCGAGCACCGGGGCCGAGCGCAGCGGCCGGAAGACGAGCACGTGGGCGAGCAGCGCCCAGACCACCGCGCTGAGCACACCGAGGACGACCGCCAACTCCATCGACGTCGGGTTGGCCTCACTGCCGAGGCTCAGGGTGCCGATGGGTAGGACGAGACTGCCGTCCGTGCGAAGTGCGGCAACGAGATAGACCGAGTACAGGCCGATGGCGCCCTGTGCGAAGTTGATGATGCCGGTGGCGGCATAGATGCCCACGAGAGACGACGCGAGCACCGAATAGATGGCACCGGCGGAGAGTCCGAGGAAGACGAACTGGAGGAACTGGCCCATGTGGCGTACTCATTCGTTCGGCGCGTACGGCGATCTCACGCGCGTGAGGGTGCGGATGGAGCAGAGTCGGGTGTGGCGGGGTGGGAGTCCACCCCGCCACATCGCGACCTGCGTCAGTAAGCGCCCGGGATGCGCTGCAGCGCAGCCGGAAGCGGGGTGATGAAACCGCCGGTGGCGGGCTCGGTCTTCTTCTCGGCGACGACGTCGAACAGCAGCATCTCGGTGGTGCAGTTCGGCGTGGTCGGCTTACCGCAGTTGAGCTTCGGGCCGATGAAGGACTGGTAGTCCGTGATGGCCTTCAGTGCTCCGAGCACGTTGGGTCCGGTGTAATCGGTCACCTTGGCGTTGTTGAGCGTGATCGCGAAGTCCGCCAGGGTGGCGAAGGTGCCGTAGGCGTAGAAGCCCCCGGTGCCGCCCTGCTCGTCGATGAACGTCTGTGCGATCTCGAGGTTCGCCTTGGCCGGCTCAGGTGCGGAGTCCTTGGCCGGGGGTTGCCAGATCGGCGAGTATGTCTGTGCGCCAACCGCTTGCGCACCCATCGTGTCGATGAAGTCGGTGCAGGCGGCCATGAACATGGTGCCCTCGTATTTCACCGACCGCAGCGACTGTGCGAGCTTGGTGCACACGTTGTCGTTCTGTGAGGTCATCAGTCCGGCGGCAGCGGGGTCGCCCTCCGCCAGGGTGGTGGCCAGCGAGGTGAAGTTCGGGCCGGTCGGCGGGTAGTAGACCGACTTGACGTCGATGCCGAGCTGCGCGCCGAGCGGTTTCATCAGTCCGTCGAACACCTGATGTGCCTGCGGCAGATCCGCATTCGCCAGAGTCAGGGAGTTCTTGTTCGACGCCTTGAGTTGCTGCATGAAGCCGACGAGGAATGCGGCGGGCGGCGGTCCGAAGTACACGCGGTTCTCGGCCGAGGCGCCGGTCGAGGTGTTGAAGGGGATCTGACCGACCAGCGGGATGCCGGCCGAGGTGAGAATCGGTACCGCGGAGGCAGACTCGGCGTTGTAGCCGTCGATCGCGGCGACCACGCCGGCCTCGACGAACTGGTTGGCGCAGGACACCGTCGATTCGGGAGCGGTCTGGTCGATGCCGCAGTCGACGACCTCGACAGGCCGTCCCCCGATGCCGCCGATCTGGTTGTTGATGTAGTCCAGGGCGGCGTCCTTGCCGGTGGTCACGCCACCCTGCGTCGCCGGTCCCTTGGTGGGGTTGAACAAGCCGATCTTGATGGCCTCGCCCGAGGCCTTGGTACCGCTGGAGTCCGCGGCTGAACCGTCCGACGATCCGCCGTCGTCGCTGCTACACGACACGACCGAGAAGATGCATGCCGCGGCGACGGCGACTGCCGCCAACCGTCCGGCTCTCCTGCGTGAATTCGACCAACGCATGTTTCGACTGCCTTTCCCGATGATCTCCGGGCACGACGACACCGCCCTGCAAGAGGGCATGGCGACATCGCCCCGACGGGGCTTAGAAGGATAGAGTTCTTCGACCCAGCGCTGTGTCTGAGTCTGCGATTCCGGCACCGTCCGCCCAGGTCACGGCGGTGAGTCCACGTCGGATGTGATGTGGGCCACTCGAAAAGTAGCCACATCCTTACGCCGGTGTCAAGCTGTTGGTCCAAACTGGACACACACTGGACCACATCGCAGCGAACTGCCCGTTGCGAACGAGTTCGCAACGGGCAGTGGGACAAACGATTAAGTTACCGCCAGGTCAGAGCGGTGCTCAGCGGACGGTCACGCGGCCGTCGCGGCCGACCGTGACGTCGGCGGTGTAAGCCCGCGCGAGGTCGAGGCGCTGCCAGGAGGCGCGTCCGGGGCGCTGGTCGTCGAGCGGATATCCGGCGGGCGACGCGGTCTGTGCCAGGACCTGGCGTCGCTGCTCGTCGGTGAGTCGGGGGTACGCTCCGGCGATCAGGTCGACGGCCTGCTGGGGCACCACCATCGGATGCGTCGACGACGCGACGCGACCGAAACCGTAGGTGAGTCGCTGCGCGTAGATCGCCTGGGCATCGGCGTCGGTGGCATAGGGGGTGTCGTCGGCGATGCACACCGACAGAGTTGCGCCGCAACGCCATTCGAGTTCGGTGCGGATCTCGGTCGTGGCGCCGGTGAGGAGCCGGCGGAACTGGGGATCGTTCCAGCGGTCGGCGGCCGCGGCCTGCCCCACGATCGCTCCGCCGATCACGTCGAGCGGGTAGTGCACGCCCAGCACGATGCGGTGGTACCCGCCTTCGGAGGCGCGGGCGAGGAGCTGGGGTGCGAACTCGGGCAGCATCGACGCGAGCAGGGTGCCTCGCCAGAAGAACAGGCTGGTGTGGCCGGACGGGAACGACGGGTTGCTGCCCAGGGCGTCGTATTCGCTGGCGCCGGCGCGCATGTACTTGCGGATCCGCTCCGGCGCGACGATGAACGGCCGCTCGTAGCCGAAGACGTACTTCTCGACGAATGTCGCGTTCGCGAGGCCACCCGCGCGGGCGAGGTAGTCGCTGAACAGTGCCGTGGTCTTCGGCAGTCGGCCGGCGGCGAGGGCATCACGGAAATGGCGTCCGAGTCGGGCGCCGAAGGCGTCGGACATCGTCCAGAGCGGATCGTCGTGGGCATCGGCGAGCGCGCGGCGCTGCAAGGCGGGGTTGTCGGCCGCGGACTGGTTGATCGCGACCGCGGTCTCGAGATTGCGGGCCATCACCTCCGGGTGATCCCGGCGCAGCGCGGTGAAGGCCTCCACGGGCTGCAGGTAGACACCGCCCGGGTACGACGAGATGTCCGAGGCGTAGAGCCGCGCCAGGTCGGTCACCGGGAACGGTGCCGGTGTCGGCCGTGCGGGAGCGGCCTGCGCCGGTGCCGCGAGGGAAAGAGTGGCCGCGACTGCCGCTGCAAGAGCGATCAGCGACGAGGCCATACCTCCTGCTGCCTGAGCCGGCGACGAGCGTAGCGAGGAGACGAGTCGAAGGCTGCGCGGTCGGGCGGCGCTGTCCGAGATCACGCTCTAGATCCTAGAGGGAATGTTCGCTGCACGAACGGCCCGGCAGCTTTCCCTCACCCGACCGGCAACCCCTGCTCGAGCAGGTCGATCGCGCGCAGGGTGGTCTCGAGTTGTGGCATCTCGCGGTTCTCGTCGATCTCGGTGGCGAGATGGAAGGTCACCCCGGCGACCGCGTCGAGAAAGACCTTGAGCCGGAAGTCGTCGGGCGCGATCTGTAGGTAGTCGGCGATGAGTTGGGTCATGTCCGAGATCATGCGCTCGGACTCCGCCTGAAAAGTCTTCTGCAACAACGGTTCGGTTCGGATGAGCTGCATGCGTAGTGGGTTGCCGATCCACGGGTCGTCGACCGTCAGGCGGTGCAGCTCGGTCATCAGGCGCCGGATGAGGTCGAAGTGGCTGAGGCCGGGGGGCATCGACTCGACGATCGCCTGCGCCTCGTCGTGCAGGTGCTCGTCGCCGACAACCACCTGTTCCTTCGACGGGAAGTAGCGGAAGAACGTCGTGTGCGAGACGCCGGCGGTCTCGGCGATCTGCTCGACCGTGGTCTTCGCGTATCCCTGTTCGGCGATCAACGTGATCGCGGCCTGCCGGATCGCGTTGCGGGTACGCAGTTTGTTCTGCTCGCGCAGGCCGGTCCGACGCCCCGGATTCGGTTCCGGGGCGTCGGAGGTGGCGTGCACCGTCAGGCAGTCGCCCATGTGTGCTCACTCATCGTGGAAGGACTGTGCGGTCGATCAATTCGCCGGGACGGGGGTCCTGGTGTCGTCGGGCTCCTCCAGTCCGCGATGGCGGACTGCTTCGCCCTCGATGTCGAAGTTGATCACAGCGCGGTCGAGCCATCGCGGCAGTCGCCAGGCGCGGTCGCCGAGCAGTGCGATCACCGCGGGTACGACGAGCATGCGGATCACAAAGGCGTCGAAGAAGACTGCGGCGGCCAGTGCGAATCCCATCATCTTGGCGGTCGTCTCCGGGGAGAGCATGAACGCCGCGAAGACGCTGATCATGATGATCGCCGCGGAGGTCACCACTCGCGCGCCGTGCCGATAGCCGGCCACGATCGCCTCCTTGGCCGTCATGCCGTGGATGTACTCCTCGCGCATGCGTGTCACCAGGAACACCTGGTAGTCCATCGCGAGTCCGAACACCACGCCGATCAGGAAGATCGGCAGGAAGGAGATGATCGGCTGGGGCTGCGAGATGAGTCCGAGCCACCCCTCCTGGAAGATCGCGACGGTGATGCCGAAGGTCGCGAGCACGGAGAAGATGAATCCGAGGGTGCCGACGAGCGGGACCCACAGCGAGCGGAACACGCCGATCATGATCAGGAACGCGAGGCCGACGACGACGACCAGATAGGGGATGAGCGCGTCGTCGAGCTTCTGCGACAGGTCCGACATGATGGCGGTCTGACCGCCGACGTGCAGCTCGGCACCACGGTCTTCGACGGTGGGTGCGAACGCGCGGATCTGTTCCATCAGATCATGCGTGGCCTGCGACGACGGCGAACTCTCCGGGGTCACCATGATGAGCGCGGTGTTGCCGTTCTGCTCCCCCTCGTTGCCCGTCCAGGTCAGGCCCGCCGCGTTGGCGACGTCGTCGAGACCGGCGATGTGGCGGATGGTCTCATCGGCGGCGACCTTGATCTGGCCGTCGTCGTCGTGGACGACGACGAGCAGCGGGCCGTTGATGCCCTCGCCGAATCCGCGGCTCAGCAATTCCTGTGCAGGCGCCTCTGCCTCGCTGGTCAGCGACAGCCCGAGTTCGAGCTTGGTGGCCGGGATCGCCGCGCCGGCGAGTGCGAGGAGGCCGAGGACGATGAACGGGATCGGCCACTTCACGACCGTGCGGCCCACCCGGGTACCGAGGGTGTCACTCGAGTCCGATTCCTCGGCGTGCTTGATCCACGGGATCTTCGGCACGAATGCGAATCGCCCGAAGGCGCCGAGGATCGCGGGGATCAGCGTCAGCGCGGCGAGGACGGCGATCAGGACCGCGACGCCTGCGCCGGCGCCCATCTGCGTGATGATCGGGATGCCGATCACGACGAGCGCGACGACCGCGATGATGACCGTCAGGCCGGCGAACACCACCGCGGATCCCGCGGTGCCGACCGCGCGGCCCGCCGCGTCCTCGGGCGCCCCGCCTCGACGTAGTTCGGCTCGATAGCGAGACACGATGAACAGTGCGTAGTCGATGGACACCGCGATGCCGAGCATCGTGACGATGGCCGTCGCGGACTCGTTGATCGAGAGGACCTCGGCCGACAGGTTCAGCAACATGATCGTGATCGAGACGCCGACAATGGCGGTCACGAGTGGGATGAACGCGGCGATCAACGCGCCGAACGCCACGATCATGACGACGAAAGCGACTGCGAAGCCGATCAATTCGGCGGCCCCGCCCGGTTCCATCACCTGCATGAGTGACCCGGTGGCCTCCACCTGCAGGCCGTCTCGGTTGTTCTCCTCGAGGATCTTGAGCAGTTCGTCCTTGTTCTCGAGAGTGAGGTCGAGCATCTCGATGTTCTGGCGGACCTGGATCAGCCCGACCCGGCCGTTGTCGCCGACGACCGATGGGGCGAGTGCCGGTTGGGCCGCCGCGACGACCAGCGGACTCACCACGGTCTGCGGTTCGATGACCTCGGGCAGGGTGCGGAGATCGTCGGCGAGAGCCTGCAATTGGGCCGCGTGGTTCTGCAGGCCGTCCTCCGCCGCGACGAGGATGCTGGTCGAGGCACGCTCCTGCTGTGCCATCACCTGCGGGAAATAGTCCTGGACCTGTTCGGTGGCGATGCCGGAGTCGGTTCCGGGCAGGCTGAAGTCCTTCGCGAACTTCGGCTGCAGGGTGCCGACGAGGGCGGCGACCGCGATCAACGCGACCAGCCAGGCCGCGATCACCGCCCATTTGTGCCGGAAGGAGAACCTCCCGAGTGCGAACAAGTACGACGCCATGGCCTGGAAACCTTCCGGTGCTTCGTGGACCGGCCCCCGACGGGCGCGGCAGGTGATGCACAAAATGGTAGCCACTCACACTCGGTACTGAGTACCACTTTCACCGAACTGGTCGGTCACACCACCGCGTCGGTGTGAGCCGGATGGCACCGCGGCTTCTTCGCCGCGATCAGCCGCGGCAAGGCTCGTCTCAGCGGGCGTTCGGCGGCGACTGGTGTCCGCGGGGATCGGCGTCGCGGTGTTGACTGGGATCGATCGGGTTGCCGGACTGCCGGCCGGCGCTGTTCGGGTCGTCCCGGCCGTCGGCGCCGCGACCGTCGTCATCACGTCGACCGTCGTCATCACGTCGGCCGGCGTTCCGTCGGACGTCGGGGTCCAGTCGATCTGCGCGAGCGAATTCGCTCTCGACTTCCTGCCGCGACTCCGCCGCATGTCCCTGATGATGGCGGGCCTGCTCCTGGAGGCGCTTGGCCTCCGCTGCCTTCGCGTCTGCTTCCGCCTTGACCTGGCGTGCCCGGGCGTCGGCCTCCTCGGCGACGGCCTCACGGTGACGGACGGTCGAGACCTGCTGGGCGGCGTTCTGCCGGATTTCCTCGGCCTGCACCCGTCGACGCGCGCTCCGCTGACGTAGCAGCAGCAATACGAGCGCAAGCACGACGATCACGACGACGACTGCGATGATGATCCAGATTGCGGTGTCCACGACTCACTCCTCGGTCGATGATGGTTCGCGCTGTGTACCCAGCGTCGGGAATGCCTAACCTCCCGGGACATCGCCCTGGAACAGCGGGCCGGCGGCGTCACCGTGGGGCGTCGGCCCGATCGGGCGGCACCCGCCGGCCGGCGGAGGCGGTGATGCGGTCATAGCCGCGGTGCCACAACCACTCGAGGGGGCCGCGTTCGAAGTGGCGCAACCAGAATCGAGCGAACACCATGAGCACCGCGGAGATGGCGAGATACAGAGTCACCGTTGCCGGGACCAGCGTCGTCCCGTCGAGCTCCGATGCGAGGCCTGCGCCCCAGCCGTAGCAGACGGCTCCCGCGATGGCGTTCTGAAGTACATAGCAGGACAACGCCATTCGTCCGATCGGTGTCAGCGCACGGCCCCATCGTCCGGGTGTGTGGCCGTCGGCGTAGTAGCCGGCGACCCAGGCGAGCAACCCCAGTGCGACGACCGGCGCCAGGCCGTATCGCGCGACGACGAGTCCGGCATCCCCGCCGGCCTGCCCGACGGCGAGGTCGAGGGGTAGTGCCACTCCCAGCCCGGCGACCATCAGTCCTCGGCGCAGCCGCGCACCGCGCGGCTCGAGAACACCGGCGCGCAGCAGGGTGGCGCCGACGAGGAACAGTGCGATCGACATCGGCAGGATGAAGACGACCTCGGCGCGGAACATCAGCAGGTTCTCGGCGCGGAACGCGATGAGATCGACGAAACTGCCGTCCGCGTAGGGATTCGGGGACAGTTCGGAGGCGGAACCCGAGCGGGCCGGGGCGGCGAGAAGGACCCAGGTCACCAGGCCCAGCAGCACCACGTGGGTCGACGCGGCCACCGCGATGGCGACGTACTGGCGTCGAAGCCGCATCGACAGCAGGTAGGCGACGATGAGCCCGGTGACCGCGTATCCCATGAGGATGTCGAACTCGGTGAAGAGGAAGTAGTTGATCACGCCGTCGACGAACAGCAGCGCGGCCCGCCAGTAGTACCGACCGGGCCAGGGCCGGCCCCGTCGACGTGCCGATCGCTGCTGAATGGCCAGCCCGATTCCGAACATGATCGTGAGCAGGCCCAGGAACTTGCCCTGGGCGAGTTGCTGCAGCAGGTCCTCGACCACCGCCCAGGAGCCGGTGGCCCGGTGTGTGCCCTGGATGTAGCCGATGAGCCCATCGGGGTTGGTGAAGATCCAGATGTTGGTGGCGATGGTGCCCAGGATCGCGATGCCGCGCAGGACGTCGAGCGCCACGTGTCGGGTCGACATCGTGTCTCCGTTCTTTTGCTGACACAACTGTGCTATCAAAACTGGAGGCCAAGGTAGCACGGGTGTACTAGCATGAGTCAATGCCCAAGTTGATCGACCGGGACGAGCGACGCTCCGAGATAGCCGAGGCCCTGTGGCGGATCGTGCTGCGTGAAGGGGTTTCCGGCGTGTCGGTCCGCGAGGTGGCGGCGGAGGCGAACATCTCGGTGGGCTCGCTCCGGCACGTCTTCGCGGACAAGGAGGAACTCCTCGAGTTCTCGATGCGACTGGTCTACGAGCGTGCCGGAAATCGGCTCGGCCGCCACCAGCGGATCCGGAATCCCCTGCGCTGGGCCGAGGCCGTGTTGTCGGAGGTTCTACCGCTCGACGACGAGCGGCGCGTCGAGATGCACGTCAACCTCGCGATGGTGACCGAGTCCGTGGCGCATCCCCGACTCGCCGGGGCCGCGCGCGAGGCCCACGAGGGGCTGCGCTCGCTCTGCCGGATGGTCCTGACCGTCTTCGACGAGCACGGGTTGCTCGGAGCGGGCCGCGACCTGGACTCCGAGGCGATCGCGCTGCACGCCCTCGTCGACGGCCTGGCGATGCACCTGCTCCTGGCCGACACCGATTCGCCTGCTCGGGTCAGGCGCGTGCTCGGCGACCACCTGACGGGGTTGCGGCTCGAGTCCGGATCTGTGGCCCAGTGATGCGCGCTCCGTTGTCGGCGGGAATGGTTGTGCTGGTGCGCAACTGACCGCCTCGAGCTAGGCCTCCGGGTCCGCGTCGGCTGCTTCGCGATCGCGCCGCTTGTCGGCGTGGAGGGATTTGACGCGACGCTCTTCGCGTCGGACCTCGATCTGGGTGGCGCGTTCGGCTGCGAGCCAGTCCGGCATCTCGGCGAGGAGATCGTCGATCTGCGCTGTCGTGAGTGCCTCGGTGATGCCGCCGCGGACGAGGCCCGAGTTGGAGATCCCGAGTCTGGCGGCGACGAGGTTCTTGGGGTGGGGACCATCGGCGCGAAGTGTGCGGAGCCACTCCGGCGGGTCGGTCTGGAGGGCGGCGAGTTCGGCCCGGGTGATCGGCCCCTGCTGGAACTCCGCAGGAGTGGCCGGGAGGTACACGTCCAGCTTCTTGGCGGCGGTGGCCGGCTTCATCGACTGCGAGCTCATTCGACGAGGGTATCGGGCGGTAGCCTCTGGGCGTGACCACACCCGACGTTCACGCAGCCGACAAGGCCCCGGTTTTCCGGCTGGCGTACGTCCCGGGGGTCACTCCGAGCAAGTGGGTCAGGATCTGGGCGGAACGACGCCCCGATGTGCCGCTCGAACTCGTCGCCCTCGATGTCGCGGACTGTGCCGATGCCGTCGGCGGGCGGCGCGTCCAGATGGCCATCACCCGGCTGCCCGATGCGCTCCGCTACGGCGATGCGCTGCAGCATCACACGATCGAACTGTACGAGGAGAGCACCGTCGTCGTCGTGCCGAAGGAGCACGTCCTGACCGCGGGTGAGGAGATGACGCTGGCCGACCTCGCCGACGAACAGTTGCTCTGGCCGCTGGACGAGCCGCTGGCTGTGGCAGAGCGTCCCGGCGTGGCGGTGGAACATCGGCCCGAGACCACCGGCGACGCAATCGAACTCGTGGCCGCCGGCGTCGGCGTGTTGCTCGTACCCCAGTCACTGGCGCGTCTGCACCACCGCAAGGACCTCGTCCACCGGCCGGTGACGGACGCCCCGAAGGGGGTCGTCGGACTGCTCTGGCCCGCTCCGACAACGGATTTCGCGGACGAGTTCATCGGCATCGTGCGCGGTCGCAAGGCGACGTCGTCGCGTGGTCGCGCCGACGAGGTCCCCAAGCGGTCGGCCAAGGAGAAGGCGGCGGCCAAGAGGGCGGCACGCGAAGCCGCCGGGAAGACCCCCGGCAAGAGTGCGCGTCGTGGGCCCGGACGTCCGAAGCGTCGGTGAGGCGTGACGCCGGCGTGCCGCCCCTGGTGCGAGTTCGTCAGGCGCGCCATTCCGGGGTGCGCTCGGGCGATGCCTCGGCGAGGGCCTTGAGCGTGTCGTCGACGCCGAAGTCCTTGCCGTACACCGGGGTTCCCGGCTGCTGACGCCACGACTCGGCGAGCGGCCCGGCGTCGACCGGGTCGAAACCGAGCTCGTCGACGACCCGGAACACGATCTCCTTGCCGGCTGACTCGTCGCCGGCGATCGGCAGTGCGATCCGTCCCTCGGTGCCCGCGGGCACACCCTTGTTCAGCAGGTGCTTCCAGTAGATGCCGTTGAACACCTTGTAGACCGGTACGCCGAGCAGCTCCGACACCCAGACGCTCTCCGGTGTGCCGTCCTCGATCGCCTCGATCTTCCCGTCACGCTGCTGCGGGTAGTAGTTGTTCGTCTCGATCACCGGCGCGCCGGCCTTGCGTGAGTCGAGGATGCCCGGCGCGAGGTCGGGGGTGTTCTTCTGGGGGATGCTGACGATCACCAGGTCGGCATCCTGCGCGGCGTCGGCGGCCCACACCGCCGTGGCGCCGGTCTCGGAGGCCAGTTCGGCCAGCGTCTCCGGGTCGCGCGAGTTCGCCACCTGCACCTCATGTCCCAACGAGGTCAGGCGACGCGTGAGCGTCCCGCCGATGAATCCCGCACCGATGATCCCGATCTTCACAACTGCACCTCTTGTTCGACGACGTTGTTGACCATTCGCGCAACGAGGACCCATGCCGCGTCATTCCCGGGCTCGATGAAGGGTGACGAGCGCCTCCGTCCTTGTCGAGTTGGTGATTGCAGCTCAGTACGCGATGCAGAGTCCGAACCGCAGCCCGGCCGTCGTACCTATGAGGTGGCCGACCACCCGTGCCACGTCAGAGACTCCACGACGATCACCGGTCCATCGGGCCGTCGGAGTCGATACTGCGGATACTTCGCGGCCAGCGCGTCGATGCCGTGACTGCCGAGGGGTTCACCGGCGTCGACGACGTGTGCCCGGCCGTCGACCCGCACCCACCAGAGTTCATCCCAGTTGTCGGAGTACAGGTCAGCCAAGAGCGACACCGCGGGATTGTCCGCGATGTTGGCGAGACGACGTAGTGCGGTGGTTCGTTTCGGCTTGTGATCAACGCACGTGTAGATGACGTCGTCATCGATTGCGCATACGACGGGGACCAGGTGCGGTGTGTTGCAGGGTGACACGGTGGCGAGCGTGACCGACCGGGCGGCGGCGAAACGTTCGCGAGTCAGGCGCAGGTCCATCTCCCGAGGATGACATGCGCTCGCGTGCCGAGTCGGGCGCCGGAAGAGTCCGGAACGCCGCGCCTGCCGGGAGAAGATGCTCGAGGTGACCGATGAGCGCGGGCACCGGTTCGGGTCCACCTCTGTGTACACGCCCCGATCCGGGGAATCCGACCAGAAAGGGTCAGCAGCATGACTCACGACAACGTTGCCGTCAGCCTCACGATCTCCGCCACGCCCGACGAGGTGTTCGCGACGCTCGCCGACCCCCGCACCCACCAGGCCATCGACGGCACCGGCTGGGTCCGGGGCGCAGTCGACACGACACCGCTGCGGGAAGTGGGCCAGGTCTTCCGGATGAACATGTACCACCCGAACCATCCGGACGGTGACTACCTGATGGAGAACCGGATCGAGGTGATCGAACCGCTGTCGGCGATAGCGTGGCAACCAGGGCAGCGCAACGACTCGGGGGAGCTCGAGTTCGGCGGCTGGACATGGCGGTACGACCTGGCGCCGGTGGGGGAGTCGTCCACCGAGCTCACCTTGACCTACGACTGGTCGGCCGTACCCACCCACATCCGCGAGTACATCCAGTTCCCGCCGTTTGCCCACGACCATCTGCGTAACTCGTTGAACCACATCGCCGAGCTTGTCGGCTGATCGCCGAGGTCATCAGAGAGCAGTGGGCACGGGCACCGACGCTTCGAACGGGATCGGCCTCGAGGCGGCCTAGGTGCTCGCGCCGGACAAACGCACGACGATCTCCGTGATCAGGCTGTCCGGGTCGGCGTCCGGTCAGCCGACGAGGTCTGGATCCGGGTCGCGATGTGCCGACGCGGCTGATGTGGGTGACAGATCGGCGGTGAGTAGGTCCACGGTCGGACTGCGCGTGATCACCTTGTGGCCCCACCACAGCGCGAGGAACACGAACAGTGCGCCGTAGGCGGTGAGCCACAGTTCGAGATTTCCTGCGGATCCGTCGCGGATCGCCGGGAGATTCTGTCCGGCGATGACTGCGACACTCATGAGCAACGCGATGATCGGGCCGGCCGGATAGAGCCACGCCTTGTACGGGAGTACGCCGAGGTCCAGACCTTGCGCCTGCCACGCCCGACGGAACCGATAGTGAGCCCAGGCGATACCCATCCAGGTGATGAAGCCGGCCACCGATGAGGCGGTGACGAGCCAGACGTAAGCGCGACCGTCGCCCACCCGACTCGCCAGGAAGCAGAGGGCACCGATGGCCGTCGTCGCGGCCACGGCGAGGAGTGGCACACCTGATCGCGTGACCCAGGAGAACACACGTGGCGCGTTGCCCTGAACCGACAGGCCGTACAACGCGCGGGTTGCCGCGAACAGGCTTGCGTTGCCCGCCGACAGGATCGCGATCAGGATCACGGCGTTCATGATCGATGCCGCCACCGCGATCCCCGCGTCGGAGAACACCAGGGTGAACGGGGCGATCGCGATGTTCTCCTCGGATGCATTCAGCAGATTGGGATCGGTGTACGGGATCAGGAACGCGATGATGGTCAGGGTGCCGATGTAGAACAACAGAATGCGCACGAAAACGGTGCGCACAGCGCGCGGAATCGCGGTCTTCGGTTCGACTGCCTCGCCGGCGGCGACCGCGATCATCTCGGTGCCCTGGAATGCGAAGCCGGCGATGAGGAAGACCGACAGCATGCCGAGCGGGAAGTCCACGAACGGAGCGTCGTCGATCGTCCAGTTGCTGAACCCCGGCGACGGGCGGTCGCCGACGACACCGAGAATCAACAGCACGCCGACGATGAGGAAGACGACCACCGCGATCACCTTGATCGCCGCGAACCAGAACTCGGTCTCGCCGAATGCCTTGACCGCGAACAGGTTCAGCGCGAGCAGACCCGCCAGGAACACGACCGACCAGATCCACGACGGCACGTCGGGCGCCCAGTACTTCATGATCAACCCGGCGGCCACCAACTCGGCGGCCAGGGTGACCGACCAGTTGAGCCAGTAGTTCCACCCCGCCGCGAAACCGAAGGACTTGCTCACGAAGCGTCTGCCGTATTCCTCGAACGGGTTGCTGCACGGGATGTATGCCGACATCTCGCCGAGGCTCTGCATGAGGAAGAAGACCATGCAACCCATCAGCAGGTACGCCAGGATGGCGCCACCCGGGCCCGCGTCGGAGATGGTGGCGCCGGAGGCGACGAACAAGCCGGTGCCGATGGCGCCGCCGAGCGCGAGCATGCTGATGTGACGGCTCTGAAGTCCCTTGCGCAGAGATTCGTCGGGGGTGATCCCCAGAGGACTGGACATCGGCAGAGTCTAACGGCCGGTCGGCCTGTCGGCCGGGCGTTGCGCTGTGGTGGCGTTCGCCACCGGAGGTCATCGAGGCCTGGGGGTTTCCGACTGCACGCGCCGGCCGCGACGTTCGGCGAGCCCGTTCCACCGATCCCCCGGGAGCGCGCCGTGCTCGTCGCTTGGGATCTCGACAGCGGACACGTGGCTGGGCGGCATGCACTCCCGTGCGGGGTGGGGTTGCCGGGAAGGCGGAGGAGAGAGGTACAAAACCGCACTATCCGCGGTGCTGGTGGAGCCGATGACGGGAATCGAACCCGCGTATTCAGCTTGGGAAGCTGATGTTCTGCCATTGAACTACATCGGCGTGCGAGTGCTCGACTCGCGATCGACAGCCTAGCAAACCCGTGGCCGGGCAGGTCGTCGGCACGTGCAGATGTCGCGAATCGTGGCGTCCAGCGCAACTATCGGCTACATCTGACGGCGGTGGGCGGCGGCCGGCGGACGCGAACCGGTTGCGACGCAGAGCAACTCGACCGAAGGGGTTGCGCGCTGGGCAATCGCCCGGTAGTCTCGAACATAGTTTCGAGTCAAGCCATGATGACAGGGGATCAAATCATGGCTTCGATTGAGCCATCTGCACCACAACCACTCCTGCTCGACCAGTACGAGCGTCTACATGCGCTGCTGGACGAGATCGCCGAGACGTCGTCCACGGACTGCTCCGAGACCGATCTGCTGCAGGTCGCGATCGAGCACGAGCGTGCCGAACGGCGGATGCTGTCGGTGTTCACCGACCATATCGTCGACATCGACGAGCGATGGGCGTACCGGAAGATGGGTTGCCAGACCGTCTCCAACTTCCTGTGTCACGTGCTGAATCGGCGCGGCGAGGCCAACCGCTTGATGAACCGCGTGTGGGCACTGGGAAAGTTCCCGGACATGCAGGGTGTCCCGCTGGAGGCGCGCTTCCCGGAGACCGCCAAAGGTGTTGCCGACGGCGAGATCTCGGGACGACACGTCGACGTCGTGATCGAGGTGATGCGCAAGATCCCCGCCGATGTCGACCCCGCCGAGAGGCAAGCAGCCGAGGCAACCCTCGCGCACTACGCGCGTGAGTACGACCCGTCGTCGCTCCGGGACCTCGGTGCTCGCATCCTCGCCCACCTCGACCCCGACGGAACCATCACCGACGACCGGGACCGCGCCCGCAACCGCGGACTGAAACTCGGCCCGCAGGACGCCCAACTCATGTCCCGGCTGACCGCCACCCTCGACCCGACGACGCGCGCCATGTTGGACGTCGTCCTGTCGGTCTGGGCCGCGCCCGGGATGAACAATCCCGCAGATCCGCATTCGCCCACCGGGAGCCCTGCCGACGCGCACCCCGACGCACTGGCCGCGGCCGCCGAGCGCGACGAGCGTTCGGCCGAGAAGCGCAATCACGACGCGCTCCGCGCCATACTGCGGTTCGTGCTCGACGGCGGCGCCCTCGGCGGCTCGCACCATGGACTGCCGCCGCACCTCATCATGACGATCTCCGAGTCTTCGCTCCGCGAAGCGGCCGGCGACCCCGCACGCACCGCGACAGGAACGCTGCTGCCCATCAAAGATGTGGTCGAGCTCGCCGCCGAAGCGCAGCACCACCTCGCCGTGTTCCGCGACCACACCAGTGAGGTCCTCTACCTGGGGCGGTCCCGGCGGTGTGCATCCCGCGCACAACGTTTCGCCGCCGTCGCCCGCGACGGCGGATGCACCCACCCCGGCTGCACACGTGCCTCGTTCGACTGCGAACTCCACCACGTCGCCGAATGGCATGCCGACGGTGGTCACACCGATCTGGACAACCTGGCCACCGCCTGCGGACCCCACAACCGGGCGGTCGGCACCGGCGTGGACCAGTGGGCCACCACCATCGCGACCGAGGGGGTCGACGCCGGGCGGGCCGTCTGGCACGCACCCCGCTCGCACCCCTCGTCGACGCCGCGAATCAACCACGCCCATCGCACGGACGCGATCCTCGACCGGATGCGCGCCGACGTCCGGCAGCGCAGAACCGCGGTGCCGGAGAGCGGTGGAAGGCCGACCCCGACCGACACCGGCGCAGATCCGCCCTGAGCATTCGATAACCTCGACACCGTGCTGCTCTCCGACCGCGACATCCGCGCCGAGATCGCTGACGGGCGCCTCGCCATCGATCCGTTCGATCCTGCCCTCGTCCAACCCTCCAGCGTCGACGTCCGACTCGACGGCCTGTTCCGGGTGTTCAACAACACCCGCTACACCCACATCGATCCCGCGCAGCGCCAAGACGAACTCACCTCGCTGGTCGAACCGGCCGACGGTGAGCCCTTCGTGCTGCACCCGGGCGAATTCGTGCTGGGGTCCACGCTCGAGGTGTGCTCACTTCCCGACGACCTCGCCGGCCGGCTGGAGGGGAAGTCGTCGCTCGGCCGTCTTGGCCTCTTGACGCATTCGACGGCGGGGTTCATCGACCCCGGCTTCTCCGGCCACATCACCCTCGAACTCTCCAACGTGGCCAACCTGCCGATCACCCTCTGGCCCGGGATGAAGATCGGACAGCTCTGCCTCATCCGGCTCAGCAGTCCGGCCGAGGAACCGTACGGCAGCGCGTCGGTGGGATCGAAGTACCAGGGACAACGCGGTCCCACCCCGTCGAAGGCGTACCTGAACTTCGTCAAGCACGACTGAGAGATTCCGGCCCGGCTCAACCGGCGGGTGGGTGCACCTCCGGAAGTTCACCCAGCGGATCACCGCCCGCCACGGCGACGATGGTTACCGGCAGTCCCGGCTGGGTAACCGTTGCGTTCATGAAGCTCACGGTGATCGGATGCGGCTACCTCGGTGCCACACACGCGGCCTGTATGGCCGAACTCGGGCACGACGTCGTCGGCATCGACGTCGACCCGTACAAGATCGAACGGCTACAGGCGGGGGAGGTCCCGTTCTTCGAGCCCGGCCTCTCCGACATCCTGCGCCGCAACATCGACGCCGGGCGGCTCCGCTTCACCACCGACCACCTTGCGGCCGCCGACCACGCTTCCGTCCACTTCCTCGGCGTCGGGACGCCGCAGGAACCCCGCGGGCACCGAGCCGACCTCTCGCACGTGTACTCCGCGATCGACGCGCTGATCCCGACGCTGCGCGGCACTCACCTGATCATCGGCAAGTCGACCGTGCCGGTCGGTACCTGCGCCGAGCTCGCGCAACGGATCTCGACGTTGTCGCACTCCGGAGCCGACGTCGAGCTGTCGTGGAGTCCGGAATTCCTACGTGAGGGGTTCGCCGTCGAGGACACCCTCGAACCGGACCGCCTCGTCCTCGGGATCGGATCGCTCGACGACGACGGGATCAACCGGGCCGCCCCCGACCCCGGTGCCGGGTCGAATGCCGGGGAGGTCGTCCGCGAGATCTACCGCGAGATCCTCGAGACCGGGGTTCCGCTCATCGAGACCGACTGGGCCACTGCCGAACTCGTCAAGGTGTCGGCGAATGCATTTCTGGCCACCAAGATCTCGTTCATCAACGCGATCAGCGAGCTGTGCGAGATCGCCGGCGCCGACATCAACACCCTCGCCGACGCCATCGGCTACGACCCGCGCATCGGACGCCGATTCCTCAACGCGGGCCTCGGTTTCGGTGGGGGCTGCCTGCCCAAGGACATCCGCGCTCTGACCGCCCGCGCCGAGGACATGGGCGCGCCGCGGGCCGTCGGGTTCCTGCGCGAGGTCGACGCCATCAACATGCGCCGCCGCGGTGCCGCAGTGGAACTCGTCTTCGAGGCTCTCGGCGGTGAGGTCCTCGGCCGCAACATCGCCGTGCTGGGTGCCGCATTCAAGCCGGAGAGCGACGACGTCCGCGACTCGCCCGCCCTGACCGTGGCCAGCCGGTTGGCGCTCGAGGGGGCGTCGGTGACGGTCTTCGATCCGAAGGCCATGGACAACTCGCGACGCGTCCACCCGAGTCTCGGCTACGCCACCTCGGCGCGAGACGCGTGCGACCGGGCCGACGTCGTCGTCATCGCCACCGAGTGGGCGGAGTTCGTCCACATGGCGCCCGAGGAACTCGAGGGCATCGTCCGCGCCAGGCGCATCGTCGACGGCCGTCGGTGCCTCGACCCACAGATGTGGCGCGATGCCGGCTGGGATTACCGCGCGCTGGGCGGCCCGGCCCCCACGCGCCCGGCCCCACGAAATCGTCCGTCCGAGCAGGTGAACGGACTCGCGCCCGGGGCCGCGGTCCGCTAGATCGTGCTAGGTTGATTCTCGCGACTGTCCAGGGGGCACCTTCTCGCCGGTGGGGGAATGCGGCGAGGTGCACGTGAGGTGCAGGAATCAACCACATGACCGACACGGTGGCCGATCCGGCCGTGACACCGACGTCTGCGCAGGCAGAGGTCACGGTCAGCGCTGCCGTCGCCGAAGCAGTGCGCGCCGAACTGGGTGACCGTGGAATCCCGGAGACCGCGGAGATCGTACTGTTCGATCTCGATCCACAGGCCGGCGTCTCGGTCGGACGTATGGACCCGGCTCGCGGTACCGTCACCGACTCCTACTCCGACTCCGGCCTCACCTTGGGCGCCCTCGATCAGGTGATCGCCGACCATCTCGTCCGTGTCGGGCGCGTGGCCGCGCCGACCTCGCGCGAGTGGCACGAGGAGGTCCTCGACCTCGTCGCTCGCGGCCGCGACCGACTCCGCGAGTCCGACGGCACCTTCCTGATGGGCCGCGACCACATCCGGTTGTTCCGCATGGCACGGCGCGACGTCGCCGAAGCGGGTGCCCCGCTCACCGCTCGTGCCGAGGATCTCGCCCGCGCGGCGGTGTCCGGCGCCGCTGCCGCCGCCGTCGTCATCACCGATCGCGTGAGTGCCTGGCCGGGCCTCCGGGACGCCGTTGCGCGAGCAGTACCCGTGCCCGTCGTCGACGTCGACCCGTCGGGGAATGCGACCCGGCCTCCATCGAACGGTGGGCACGCCGAGCCGGACGTACCTCACTCGACGGTGCCTCCCGAGCGCATCGTCGAACCGGAACCGTCTCTCGCCGATCAGGTGGCGGCGCCCGACCCCTCGCCCGACGCTGTCCCTTCGGACACCCCGATCTTCGAGGCCGTCAACGAGTCGCCGCCCATGGTGGCGACCGCGTTCGGGGCACTGACCCCCCATGCGGTTGCCCCGTATGGTGTTGGCGAGCAACCACTTCGCGACGAGCCGCCAACGGACGATCGCCGTCCCGGCGGGCACCCGACATACGCCCGAGAGCGGACCGGGCCGCACGCATCTCCGCCGCGCCCGACTCCGCCGCTGACTCCGCAGGAACCGCCGCCGGGGCCCGCTCTCTCGGGTAGCTGGAACGTGAACGTCATTCCCGCATCGGAGTATCCGACGGCCGGTTCGTTGGTCGCCGGCTCGCTGCCGCCGTCTGCCGAGTCGGTGACCGGTCCACACGCGGTCGGCTCGCCTCGGCGACGACGCGGCGGCAAGCGAGTTCTCGCCGTCGTCGCCCTGTTGTGCGCGGCGGCCGTCGTGGCAGTGGCCACCGCACTGGCCGTCGCACACGATGAGTCGACGCCGGCCGTCGCCGCACCCCCTCCCCAGCGCACGGCCGCCACGCCCGAACCCGAATTCGCCGACCCCGCAATCCTTGCCGAGGCCCGGCAACCCGCACGCCGTTACACGCCGCCCCCTCCGCCGGAGACCTCCGCCTCCGTCGAGTCCGCCCCGCGGCCTCGTCCTCGTCCGCGGACCCCGCGTCCACAACGCGGCGTGACGATCCCGAATCCGATCCCCGGTCTGCCGCCGATCGTCCTGCCCTGACGTCGGCGCCGCCCGACGACCCGAACGTCAGCTCGAGCGCGGGGAGAGTCCTCTGGCGACGAAGGCCAGGACCTTCTCGTAACTCGCCGATGCGTCGATCTGGGGTGGGTGCGTGTTCGCGAGTTCGAGTCCGACCGCGCCGTGGACGGCCGACCATGCCTGCATCGCGAGCTCGGCGGGATCCCCGGACATGATCACGCCGGCCACCTGGCCGTACCGGATGACATCAACGAGCACCGCGAACGCGTCCAGCGCCACGCCGGGCTCCGGCGCGCACTGCGCGGAGAACATCAACCGGTAGATCACCGGGTTGGCGACCGCGAACTCCCGATACGCGCGCCCGGAGTTCGTGAGGCGGAGGACGGGGTCGTCGTCGGTCGCGGCGATGGCTCGACCGAACTCTCCGAAACCATCGGTGACCAGCGCGTCCAGGAGGCCGTCGCGGCCGTCGAAGTGGTTGTAGACGCCCATCGGGGCCACCTGCGCCTCCGCGGCCACGGCGCGAACCGTCAGCCCGGATTCGCCGTCGCGCTCGAGGATCGTGCGACCGGCCTTGAGGAGGGCGGAACGGACCTCTGCGGCCGAGGTGCGGGTGCGGGACTTCGCAGGGGACATGTTGACAACCTACTAGAACAGTGTTCTTCTGAAATAGAACAACGTTCTACAACAGTAGGACGATGTTCCACGAACTCTCTGCCCGGTCACCCGCAGGAGCGCCTCGCGCAGGCCACTGATCAGGAGAAACACGATGCAAACAGAATCCACACACGCCCGCTGGTGGGCTCTCGGCGCCCTCACCTTCGCCGAACTACTCGTCATGATCGACAACACGATCGTCAACGTCGCCCTCCCGACGCTCGCCCGCGACCTCGGTGCCGGGATCTCGGGCCTGCAATGGATCGTCGACGCCTACACGCTCGTCTTCGCCGGCCTGCTGCTGACCGGCGGCTACCTCGGTGACCGGTTCGGACATCGCCGGATGCTGCTCACCGGCATCGTTGGATTCATGCTGGTCTCGGTGCTCGCGGCATCTTCGCAGGACATCGGTCAGCTCATCGCGAGTCGTGCCGGACTCGGAGTCTTTGCCGCGCTGGTCTTCCCGGCCACACTGGCGATCATCACGACCATCTTCGTCGACGCCCGGGAACGAGCGATGGCGGTGGGGATCTGGGCGGCGGTGTCAGGTGTTGCGGTCGCCATCGGCCCGGTTCTCGGCGGGTGGCTACTCGAACACTTCTCGTGGACATCGGTGTTCTGGGTGAACATCCCGTTCGGTGTCCTGGCCCTGGTGATGATCTTGTCGGTCGTTCCCGGAACTCGACCGCTGGCGGTGCCGCGGTTCGACGCCATCGGTGTCGTCTTGTCAGTTGCCGGCCTGGGCCTGCTCACCTTCACGCTCATCGAGGCGCCCCACGTCGGTTGGACCGAGGTGCGCACGCTCCTCGGAGTCGTTGCCGCGCTCGCCATCCTGGCCGTCTTCGTCGTGACGCAACTGCGGATCGCCCACCCCATCCTCGATGTGCGGCTCTTCGCCAACAGGCACTTCGCGACCGCGGCCGGCATGATCAGCGTCGCCTTCTTCGCACTGTTCGGATTCATTTTCCTGATCACCCAGTTCTTCCAAGCGGTCAAGGGATACGGGCCGCTGGCCGCCGGGATACGCACGCTGCCGTTCGCGATCGTCATGGCGGCGCTGTCCCCGGTCGCGATGGCGCTGTCACACCGTTTCGGGCCCAGGGTCGTCTCGGTGATCGGCGCGTTCCTCATGTCGGGTGGGTTCGCACTCGTCGAGATATCCTCGCGCGCCTCGGGTTACTGGGAACTCATCGTCTGGTCGATGGCGCTGATGGCGGCGGGTCTCGCGTTCATCTCGGGTCCGTGCACCCAGCTCATCATGGACGCGTTGCGTCCGGAGCAGGCCGGTGCGGGCAGTGCGGTCAACGACACGACGCGGGAGCTCGGCGGGACACTCGGCGTGGCCGTTCTCGGTTCGATACTGACGTCCGCCTATGTCGCCGGCGTCGGGGATCGGTTGTCGGGCAACGGTGTACCGACCCAAGCGGTCGACGCGGCGAAACAATCCGTGATGGCCGGCGTCGAGGTGGCGGACCAGTTGCCGGGCGCGGTCGGGGATGCGGTGCGGGTAGCGGTTCAACAGGTCTTCATGGACGGATTGCACAATGCGGTCTGGGCTGCGGTCGCGATCACCGCGGTCGCGGGCGTCGCCGCGGCGTTCCTGTTGCGCGGCAGTGGCTCCGGACAGCAGAGCGCTGAGGCGGTGGCGGCGGAGGAGGTCCGTGGCGGGGAACCCTTCGTGGCTCGTCGCTAACGCTCCTCGCACCTCAGGGAGCAGAAGGGGGGCGCTAACGCTCCTCGCACCTCAGGGAGCAGAAGGGGGGTCACTTGCGCTCCTCGGCACCTCGGTATCTGCGGCCTGGCGGCCGTCGTGGACCACGAAAGAACACTCGTGAGTGTCCGAAATCCATGCTCCCTGAGGTGCGAGCGAAGCGAGCCACGAAGGGTCTCGCAACGTGTCTCACCAGGCCCTTCGAGGCTCGTCGCTTGCGCTCCTCGCACCTCAGGGAGCAGAAGGGGGGTCGCTTGCGCTCCTCGCACCTCAGGGAGCAGAAGGGTTGGCCGCTTGCGCTCTTCGTACCTCAGGGAGCAGTAGAGCTCAGAGGTCGAGGGTGAGGTTCCCTCCTGGACTGCGTGAGACGCAGGTGAGTATGGTCCCGGCCGCGCGCTCGGGCTCGGTCAGGATGTTGTCGCGGTGATCGATGTCCCCCGACAACGTCCTGACCTTGCATGTTCCGCAGAATCCCTGCTGGCATGAATACGGAACCGACGGCAGCACCCGACGGATCGCGGCGAGTGCCGATTCGTCTGCGGCGACCGGGATCTGCTGACCGGTCGAGGCCAGCGTCACCGTGAAGTCGGTCCCGCTCTCCACCGGGGGCGGGCTGAAACGCTCGTAGTGCAACTCGATGTCGGCCCGCGCTGCGAGATGTCGCCGAAGTCCCTCCAGCATCGGAACCGGACCGCAGCAGTACACGGCGAGGTCGGCGGGATCGTCGACGGGGCCGACCAGCTCCGTCATGCCGGGCAGGCCGTGCACGTCGTCGGTGCGGATGGTGACGCGGTCGCCGAAGGCAGCGACCTCGTCGAGGAACGGGATCGACTCGGCGGTACGGCCGGTGTAGATCATCGACCAGTCCAGCCCGAATCGCTCGGCGGTGGCCAGCATCGGCAGGATCGGGGTGATGCCGATCCCCGCAGCGACGAATCGGATTCGACGTGCGGGTGAGCCGTGTCCGGGGACGGCGAACGGAAAAGCGTTGCGCGGTCCCTTGATCGAGAACACGTCGCCGACCCGCAACGAATCGTGGACCTCGACCGAACCACCGCCGCCGTCGGGGATTCGACGCACCGCGATCCGATAATGCGCACGGTCGGCCGTGTCTCCGCACAGTGAGTACTCCCGCATGCGCCCGGAGGGCAGCAGTAGATCGATGTGCGCGCCGGCGTGCCACGCCGGCAGCATGCCGCCGTCGGCGGCCGCAAGGGTGAGCGCGATGACGTTCTCGTCTCGCGCGACGACCTCGCGGCCGACGATCCGCACCTGCGTGATCCCGTCGCTCACCGCGCCGCGGTGCAGCGGTGACACCGGTCGCCAGACCGGCCACCATGCCCGGAACACCATGGTGCCGACCGTGAGCAGAGGATCGCGGCGCCAGCGGCCGTACAGGTGCGGCGGTGGTTGGGTCAGCGTCGTCGAATGCGGATGCGCGCGTTGGTTCATTACTCCTCCGCCGTCGATCACGCTGCGTTCCGCGCGGCCGGCGAGGACGCGAGATAGGCGACGGCCTGGGCGGTGCTACCGATGTCCTCGGGCCGAAACCCGGGCCGGAAGTAGCTGAAGGTGGCGAAGACGATCGTCCGCATCTTCGGGAGTACCCCTGCCCGCACTCCGCGATGGTAGTGCCAGGTCTTCTGGAAGTAGTTGTAGGACAGCGTCTTGTCCTGCTTCATGATGAAGCGGTATCCCCGCTGGACGAGGATGAGCAGGATCGGCAACACCGCGAACATCGCGCGGCCGCGGCGGAGGTAACCGTCGCCGAAGTAGGCGGCGACATCGTGTGCCACGGCGCGGTGCTCCACCTCTTCGGCGCCGTGCCACATGAAGAGATCGGCCATCGTGGGGTGTGCGCCGAGCCGTGTCCAGCTGTTGTTGAGCGCGAAGTCGCCCAGGATGGCGGTGTAATGCTCCAAAGCCGCGATGAGCCAGAGGCGTTCGACGAGGTGCTTGTCGCGGGCCTCCCGGGTACCACCCTCCAGGGGGCCGAGGACCTTGCGGAAGATCCATTCCATCTGCAGCTGGTAGGGCCGCGGGTCGATGCCGTGGTGATCGAGGAACTCCCACAGGACGTGATCGTGCGCCTCGGCGTGCATCGCCTCCTGGCCGATGAAACCCCGCATCCGGGAGGCGAGCTCCTCGTCGGCGACCAGCGGCAGCGCCTCGTTGTAGGTCTGGACGAACCATCGCTCGCCCTCGGGGAGCAGCAGATTGAGCACGCTGATGAAGTTCGACGCGACCGGGTGGCCGGGGATCCAGTGCAGCGGGACGTCATCCCAGTCGAAGGCCACGTTGCGGGCGTGCAGTTCCACGGGCCCGGGATCGGCCGACGAGTCGTCGGTGTGAGCAGGGTCGAGGTGTACGTCGGGGTGCGTCATGACGTTCACCCCGTGACCTTCTGGCGGGCGCCGATACGCGACAGCCATGGAGCGAAGCGGTAGATCCGATATCCCACCTTCGCTTCCACGGTCACCGGCACCACCGCCTTGTTGCGCTCGATGGCCGCGACGATCTCGCTCGCGACCCGATCCGGCGTGAATCCCCGGCGCTGGTAGAACCGATCGAGCCGATCGCGTTGAGACCGTTCGGTTTCGGCGTCGAGGCCGGCGATCGGCGTCGACGAGACGATGTTGGTGTCGACGAGTCCGGGGCAGATCGCACTCACGCCGATGCGGTGCTCGGCGAGTTCGGCGCGCAGTGACTCCGAGAACAGCAGCACGCCTGCCTTCGATGCCGAATACAGCCCGAGGCTGCGCGACGGCGTGAACGCCGCGGCCGACGCGATGTTGACGATGTGCCCGCCGACCCCGCGCTCGACCATCTGGCGACCGAATTCGCGACTGCCGGTGACGACGCCGCGCAGGTTGACGTCGAGCAGGCGGTCGACCTGCTCGTCGGTGGCGTCCAATACACCCCCGGCCAAGCCGATTCCGGCGTTGTTCACCACGATGTCGGGCACGCCGTGGGCGTCACGGACGCGTACGGCGAAGGCGGCGAAATCCGCGGTGTCCGACACGTCGAGGAGGTACGCGTGGGCAGCCGACCCCGCGACCTTGCATGCGTGGGCGGTCTCGTCGGCGGCCGCGAGGTCGAGGTCGGCCAAGACGAGTTCGCAACCGCGCTCGGCCAGTGCGAGCGCCGTTTCACGTCCGATCCCGCTGCCGGCACCGGTGATGACGACGAGCTTGCCCGCCAGCGCTCTCGGTTCGGCGAACAGGCGTGCGCGCTCGATCGCCGGTGCCGGTTCTCCGCTGTTGGTCTGCACGGCAAGGAAATCCAGGATCAACCCGGTGAGGTAGTCCGGGTGGGTGTAGGGCAGCCAGTGGCCGGTCGGTGTGTCGCGTCGCCAGAGTTTCGACGCGTACGTGGCCGTGTTGTCGTAGATCGCGGGCCGCAGCGCGATGTCGCGTTCGTTGACCACCTGAAGCACCGGCACCGCGGTGGTCCGCGGGTTGGGGCGCAGCAGTTTGGCGCGGATGTTCGCTCGATACAGGGCCAGTCCGGTCACCATGTCGCGACGCAACGAGTCGGCGACGTCGACGTTCTCCGGCGGAGTTCCCTCGACCGTGCGCAGGAACTGTTTCCAGACCGTCGGGCTGCCCATGACGCGCAACAAGATGTTCGGCAGCACCGGCAGTTGGAAGAGTCCGGTGTACGCCGACGACGTCGTCTGCGCGAGAACATTCCGCAGATGACGAGGGGTGGGGTTGGCGACCTGATCGCGGACGAACTGGCCGAGGTGGTCGAGGTTCGGACCGGACACCGAGACGAACGACGCGATGCGGGCCTGTGCGCGCGGGCGGCTGACCGCCTCCCACGTCTGCACCGATCCCCAGTCGTGGGCGACGACGTGCACGGACTCCTCCGGGCTCACCGACTCCGCGATCGCGTACAGGTCGTCGGCCAACTCGTCGAGGCGGTAGGCGGCGACCTGCCGAGGACGGTCGCTGTCTCCGAAGCCGCGACAGTCGTAGGCGACCACGTGATACTTCTCCGCCAGCCGCGGAGCGATGTGGGTCCACAGATGGTGCGTGTCTGGCCATCCGTGCACCAGCAGCACCGTGGGTTTCGACGAATCGCCGAGTTCATAGGTGGCCAGCCGGATCCCGTTGTTGGTGACGGTTCCCCGCCGCCAGGCCGGTTGGTGTACTGCCGTCTCGGACATGTGTGTCACCTCGCTGTGAATGGCCCCGACGCCGATCCTCGGCATGGCCGCGGGTTCGTGCGGCGGGCGCGCTGTGCGCTCGATCACGGACCCGATGGAGGTACACGTTACCAACGGTTACACAAATGTCCAGACCCTGGTGACACAGCAAGGGCCCGGTCGGCAGACCGGGCCCTCAACTGGGACTTTCCGCAGGACTCTGCGCAATCACTGCCGGTACGACGACAGGAAGTTACCGATACGCTCCACGGCCTCTTTCAGATCGCGCGACCACGGCAAGGTGACGATGCGGAAGTGGTTGTGGTCGTCGAGGTTGAATCCGGTGCCCTGCACGACCAGGATCTTCTCCTGCAGGAGCAGGTCCTGGACGAACAGTTCGTCATTGTGGATCTCGTACACCTCGGGATCGAGGCGGGGGAAGGCGTACAACGCCCCGCTGGGCTTGACGCAGCTGACCCCGGGGATCTCGTTGAGCTTTTCCCACGTGACGTTGCGCTGTTCGTACAGCCGTCCGCCGGGGGAGACGAGGGCCTCGATGGACTGGTAGCCACCGAGTGCCACCTGGATCGCGTGCTGGCCCGGCACATTGGCGCACAGACGCGTCGACGCCAGGATGCCCATGCCCTCGATGAAGCCGCGGGCGTGGTCCTTCGGTCCGGTCAACACGACCCATCCGGCGCGGTAGCCGCAGACGCGATAGGCCTTCGACAGTCCGTTGAAGGTGAGGCACAACAGATCCGGTGCGAGCGACGCCACGTTCACGTGCTCGGCGTCGTCGTAGATGATCTTGTCGTAGATCTCGTCGGCGAGGATCAGCAGCGAATGCTGACGCGCGAGCTCGACGAGCTGTTCGAGGACCTCGCGTGAGTACACCGCACCGGTCGGGTTGTTCGGGTTGATGATGACGATCGCCTTGGTGCGGTCGGTGATCTTCGCCGCGATGTCGGCGACGTCGGGGTTCCACCCGTTCTCCTCGTCGCAGCGGTAGTGCACGGGCTGCCCGCCGGACAGCGAGGTCATCGCCGTCCACAGCGGATAGTCGGGCGCGGGGATCAGGACCTCGTCGCCGTCGTTGAGCAGGGCCTGCATCGTCATGGTGATGAGCTCGGAGACGCCGTTGCCCAGGATGACGTCGTCGACGTCGAAGTACGGGAAGTCCGGGATGAGCTCGTAGCGGGTCACCACGGCGCGTCGTGCGGAGAGCACACCCGCGGATTCGGAGTAGCCCTGCGCGTAGGGGAGGGCATGGATCATGTCGCGCATGATCACGTCGGGGGCCTCGAACCCGAACAGCGCAGGGTTGCCGATGTTCAGCTTGAGGATTCGATGCCCCTCCGCCTCGAGCCGCTGCGCATGCGCGTGTACGGGACCACGGATCTCGTAGCACACGTTCTGCAGCTTGAGCGACTGCTCGAGCGGCTTGAGGTTCTGGTTGAGGTGCGAAACATGGGGCCTACTCACGGGTACATTGTCGCAGCCGATGGCAAATGCGTTTCTGCCAGTGCCCGACCTCGCGGGACGGGGCATGTTCCGCTGTCGTGCGGCTCTCGGCAGAACAGAAATCGCCTCCCGCGTCGTCGTTCGACGCGAGAGGCGACATCTGTCTGCAGATGGTGCGGACTACTTGTGGCCGGGCCGCTTCTTGCCGGCCGCGATGCCGAAGCCCTTGGCCTTCGACGCCCCGGTCTCGGCGACCGTGCGAACGGCGGACGAGCCATTGCTCGACGACGCTGGTGCCTCGTCGGTCGGGCTTTCGTCGGTCGGGGTCTCGTCTGCCGGGGCTTCCTCGGCCTGCGGGGCCTCGGGTTCTGACGCCTCGGGTGCCGATGCCTGCTCCGGTTCGGGGGCCTGTTCCGGTTCGGACGCCTGTTCCGGTTCGGCTGCCGAATCGGAAGCCGGGGCAGCAGCCGGAGCGGCCTTGCTCGCGCCGCCCGGACGCTTCTTGCCCGCGGCCATGCCGAAGCCCTTGGCCTTGGCCGGCTTCTCCTCGGTCAGCGCGGCGGCCGAACCGCTCTGCGGTGCCTCGGCGGTCTCGGCTGTCGGTGCCTCAGCGACCTCGGCTGCTGGTGCCTCGGCGGTCTCGGTGTCCGGGGTCGGCTCTGGCTCGGACTCCGTATCGGGTGTCGGGGCAGCAGCCTCGGCAGGTGCCGCCGCGGCAGCGGGTGTGGCTGCTGCCTTGCCGATACCACCGGGCCGCTTCTTGCCCGCGGACATGCCGAAGCCCTTGGCCTTGCCCGGCTTCTCTTCTGTTGCGGCAGCAACAGACTTGTCCGTTGCGGCAGGGGCATCCGCGGTCGCCGACTCGGTGTCGACGGTCGGTGCGGCATCCGGGGCCGATTCGCTCTCGTCGACCTTGCTCTCGGCGGGAGCGGTCACCCCGGCAGCCGGAGCCGCCGCATTGGTGGCCTTCTGGCCCGGACGCTTGGCCTTGCCCATGCCGAAGCCCTTGGACGCGGGCTTCTTGTCAGCCGGTGCGGTCTCGGTCGCGGCCTCGGCGACCTCTTGCTTGACCGCCTCCGAGGACTCGGTCTCGGCCGGCACCGCCTCGGCCGTACCCCCGGCAGGCTTGCCCGCCGCACCGGGACGCTTCGCCCCGCCCTTCATGCCGAAGCCCTTCGATGCGGGCTTCTTTTCGGCGGGTGCCTCCGTGCCGGCCGCTGCGGCGGTCTCGGCGGGAGCCGATTCCGTCGACGGAGCAGCCGAAGTGGCTGCGGCGCCGGGCTTCTTGCCGCCCTTCATGCCGAAGCCCTTCGATGCGGGCTTCTTCTCGGCCGGGGCTTCCGCGGGGGCTTCCGGTGCCGCGGTCTTGGCCGCCGCGCCCGGCTTCTTGCCGCCCTTGAGGCCC
>NZ_JBHYNC010000057.1:0-31460 GCF_042743165.1 Gordonia sp. NPDC058843 | reverse complement strand
GCGGGGGCGCGGGGGGTTGCGTGCGGCCCGCCGACCGCGCTAGGGCCTCGTCGGCGGTGGCCCCCGGACCCCCCCCCCCCACGAAGGGTCCGGCGAGGTAGGTTGCGCGGCCCTTCGAGGCTCGCTTCGCTCGCACCTCAGGGAGCAAGGATGGGCCCGAATCGCTCGCACCTCAGGGACCAGGGGTGGGCCGAAAACGAACTCGCCCTCCGCATTCCGCGGAGGGCGAGTTCGACTGGCGACGACGATCAGCTGGAGGCCGCGGCGAAGGACGGCTTGAGCAGGTCGAGGACGTACGGGATCGAGTTCGGTGTCGGCGCGTTCAGACCGGTGATCTGCGACTGGGTCATGAACGTGACGGCGTTGTCCTTGACCGCCTTCAGGTTCTTGTATCCGGGTAGCGAACGCAGGGTCTCGGCCTGCTCGGGGGTGGCGGTGGCCACGATGAGCACGTCGGCATCGAGCATCGGGATGTTCTCGGTGCTCAGTCCGAAACGCGGCTGTCCGGTTCGCTGGTACTCGGCGACCAGCTTGGGGGCCATCTTCATGCCGAGCGAGGTGAACAGCTTCCCGGCGCCGTCGTTCTCGTCACCGAGGACCGACAGCTGATCGTTGCCGTACATGAAGGCAAAGGCGTAGGTCTTGCCCTTCAGCCCCGGGTACTCCTCGGACACCGCCGCGATCTTCGCGTTGGTGTCGTCGATGATCGACTTCGCCTTGTCCGGGTCGTGCAGCACCGTGCCCATCACCGTGACCATGTCCTGCCAGGGGTCGATCTCCTGGTCACTGATGGCGTTCACCGTCGGCGCCAGCTTCGAGATCTGCTGGAACTCCGGACTGTCCGACGCGAAGCCGGGCGCGAAGATCAGATCCGGGTCGAGCTTGGCGATCGTCGTCGCGTCGTCGCCCTTGGTGGGATCGACGAACGTCGCGTCGGCCAGCTTCTCGCCATACCAGGGCTGCATCTCACCGGTCGCCGACTTCGAGTAGTCGTAGTACCCGACCGGTGTCTCGCCGAACGAGAGGACGACGTCGGTCCACTGATCGCCCAGCGTCACGATTCGCTGCGGGGTGTCGGGAATCGTGACCGACCGACCGTCCGGCAAGTTGAGTTGGACGGTGCCTCCGGCGGATTCGTCATCCGAGCTCGAGCAACCGGCCAGCAGGCCCGCGAACAGGAGTGCACTCGCGACGAGTGCGCCCAGGCGAAGTCGTGAAGTCACGTGAAGATCCCCCAATGGGTTGTCGGTGTTCGTCCGGCAGGCCGGACAGTGCGTTCGCCTGCCCGATCAGAGCGAGCAGGGCAGCAGGACGAATCCCGCGATGGTGCAGACGCTTCGATTGGACAGCTTCCACTTGTTGCCACTCCACACGAAGGTCATCGAGCGGTTCTGGCTACCGCGGCCGACCACGCTGATCTGCAGCGGCGCGGTCAGCGTCGTTCCGCTGACCTGGACCGGCCCGACCATCTGATAGCTGAGACCGACGTTGCCGTAGGTCGTGATCGCGCGGGAGACCAGGTCGATCTGGCGCAGCGCACGCTCGCCGCCCTCGAGTTCGGCGGCACGTGCGGCACGGCTGCCGTTGGCGTTCATGACGATCCGGACCTTGGTGTTGAGCTGTCCCGGGGTGAGCGCGGTGGGTCCGGCGGCCACGGCCTGCTGCGGCGTCGTGGTCGTGGCTCCCGGCGCAGGTGCCGGGGCGGGAGCGGGTGCGGCGCCTTGTCCGGGAGCGCCGATCGGGCCGGCGCCCTCGGGCACGTTCTCGGTCGGGGCCGCCGCGGGCGCTCCGGCGGCCGGCGCACCGGCGGGCGCGGGTTGTCCGGGAACCGCCGCGGGCTGCTGACCAGCGATACCCTGCTGGGGCAGCGCGGTCTGCGCAGCGCCGAGATTGACGACGGTCGGCTGCGCGGCGGTCGCGGAATCGTTGCGCTCGCTCACCACGATGCCCACCACGCCGATCGTCACGACGATCGCGGAGATGATGGCCGCGACGCCTGCCGATGCCAGCACGGTCGGGATGCTGACCCCGCCCGACCGGCGCGACGAACCCGCGTCCGGTTCGCGGTAGTCGACCCCGGACTGGTAGTCGACCCCGGACGGGTCCTGGTAGTTGACGTCGTTGCTCATGTTGATCTTTCTTTGTGTATGTCTTCGCCCCCGCCGAGCCGACGGCCACCTGTATATTGCAGCCCCAGGACATCGGATGACAAGGCAAGCCTAAGCTTGCACCCCCGTCAGGTCGACGGGAGGGCCTCCCGAAGTACTTCGTCGAGCGCGGCCACGAACCGTTCGGCGTAGCCGGGTAGCGCCTGCGCATCGGTGACGACGCCGAACGTGGTCGTGTGTCCGAGGATCAACGCCGTCACCGACAGCGAGTAACCCGCGAGCGGCGACAGCGGCGTCAGCGTCACGATCGAGCGACCCAGCACCGATCGGATCCGGGAAAATCCGGGGTTGATGCCGATGTGGATGTCGGGATGCATGTGCGACATCGACGCGTTCACGATCGCGCGCTGCAGGCCCCACAGCGGCGCGCGGGGCAGATCGTCGGCGGCGGCCAGGTACAACTCCGGCTTCCGCTTCGCGATCGTCTCGAGTTCGCCTCGGGCACGGGCGATCTGGCGCTCCAGGTCGGGTTCGTTGCCGAGCAGGTTGAGCAGCGCCACGGACACCGCGTTGCCGGTGTGCCGGAACTGTTCGTCGAGGGTCACGGGCAGCGTCACCCGGATGACGTCGTCCTGCGTCTCCGGGCCCCGGGAGCGCGCCCAATCGACGCCCGCAGGCGGATTGAGGCTGAGCGCCCGGCCGATGGCGGCGAGCAGGAACTCGTGGACCGTCGCATCGTTGCCTTTGGCCGCCTTGCGCAGCGTTCGGGTCGAGGCGGTGAACAGGGCGTACTCCCGCTCGCCCGACTTGGTCAGCGCCGGCCACGCCCGTTTCTTGCCACCGCCGGCCGCGTGCTGGTCGCCGTAGGCGGCCTTGGCCTCTGTCAACTGGTCGGGGTCGATGCCACTGATCCGGAAGCGAGGGCTGGTGGCGAATCGCTCGAATTCCGCCAGATCCTCGGGCTCACCATCGGCGAGGAGCGCCGCGAAGGCCGCACCCGCGATGCCGTCGGAGACGCTGTGGTGCACCCGCAGGAGCACCCACTGTCCGATTTCCTCGGCGCCGGCCGACGGGGTGAACAGCGTGATGTCCCAGAACGGGCGCGGCCGCGGCAGCGGCGACTCGAGCAGCTTGGACACCCGGCGGTGCAGGTGCGCGCTGTCGGTGAAACCGAACTCGGTCACGTGCTCACCGGCATCCCAGGTGTCGTCGGCGAGCACCACTTCGGGTTTGCGCCAGCGACCGTTGCGGATACCCAACCGGAAGATCTCGAACAGTCCGGCCCGCTCTCGGACACGTGCACGCACCTCGTCGAGTCCGAGAAATCCGCCGTTGCTCTCTAGTTGCAGGATCATCGACCAGTGCATCGGTGCACTGTTCTTGTCCATGTGCAGGTAGGTGTGATCGGGAGGCGCGAGTTCGGTCACGCGTGCGTCGATCGGTGCCTGGCTGACTGGGCTGTTCATGTGGGGACCGCCTGGATGGGAGGGAGGGTTCGGGTGCTTCTCAGGACGCCGGCGAGCCAGGGTCGCGAAGGTCCGGGTCGGCGAACATGGCCTGGTATCGCTCGGTGTCGGGTTTCATCGCCGCGGCGACCAGCTCCCACAGCACCTCGTCGGTGCCGCCGCCGACGCGGGCCAGTTTCATGTCCCGCCACCAGCGGCTGATCGGGATCCCGGTCTCGAGGTAACCGATCCCGCCGAAGATGTGCAGGCACTCCGACGCGACCTCCTCACCGAGATTGGCGGCCGTCGCCTTCAGTGCCGCGGCCGTACGGAGGTTGATCTTGCCCTCTGCGGCGACACCGGCGAGCGAATATCGCAGGACGTCGACCCTGGCCTGCAGGTCGGCCAGACGGAGTCGCAGGGCCTGGTGGTCGTAGAGCTTCTTGCCGAACTGGGTGCGCTCCATCATCCGTGCGAGCGTCACGCCGATCATCACCTCGCAGGCCGCGGCGATCTGCGCGGCCACGGAGTATCGCTCGTGTGCCAGCCCCCAGCTGATGATCGCCAGGCCGGTCCCCGGTCGGGCGATCAGCGCCTCCTCGGGAATCCAAGCGTCGATGGAGATCGGTGCGGTGTCGAGGGGCCCGGCGCCGAGCTTCTGGTAGGGCTCACCCACCGTCACCGACTCGATCGGCACAGCGGCCAGGGCCACGTTGCCACCGACATCGGGCCCGTCGTCGACACCTCGGCAAACGACGAACACGTGATCCGCGATCGGCGAGAGCGACACGAACTTCTTGTGCCCGACCACGCGATGGCCGCCGTTCTCCGGAAAGATGCGGGTCTCGGAGTTCTGCAGATCCGAGCCACCCTGCTCTTCGGACGCTCCGATACAGAGCACGGCCTCCGCGGTCAGGGCACGCTGGGCCAGGTCCTTGAGGTAGTCGTTGCGACCGAAGCGGCGAAGGATGGCGATCGCCGAGTCGTGCAGGCTGACCCCCACCCCGATCGCTGCGGAACCGAGCGCTCCGAGGTGTGCGCCGAGGGCGAAATGGTCGTGGAGGTCGGTGAGCTTGCGGTCCTCCCACTTACGGGCGAACACGCCTTCGGAGCCGAGATGTTCGAGAAGGGGCCGCGGGAATCGGTGATCGCGTTCGGCCTGCGCCGTCCAGGCGGTGACCTGGTCGTCGAACGCTGCATCGAGCAGCTCGGCGTACGTCTGCACCGGGGTGTCCACACTCATGTCGGTTCTCCGGTCCTCAGGCCGGGGTGCCGGCCTTCGACCGGATGAGGTCCTCCAGGTCGCCGACGGTCTTGGACTCGAAGAGCTCCCGCTCCGACAGCTTCACGCCGAGACGCTCCTCGATCGCCACCACGCCGATGGCGAACGCGACCGAGTCCAGCCCCAGGTCGTCGATCAGCTTGGAGTCGCGGCTGACGTCGCCGAGCGCGAGGTCGAGATCGTCTTCGAGGATGCCGCGCAGGGCTTCGGTGATGTTGTCGGACATGTGGTGACTCCTGAGATGGTGATGTTCGGTCGAAAGTATCGGGTGATCAGCGCGGGACCACGTACGGGGCGACGCTGCCGAGCTTCTCGCAGGTCTCGGTGAACTCCCGCTCCGGCGTGGACTGCGCGACGATCCCGGCCCCGGCGCGCAGCCACGCCCCTTCGCCGGAGGAGAAGATGGTGCGCAGAGCGAGGGTCGCCTCGAGCTCGCCCGACGACGACGCAGTGAGGATCGCGCCCGAGTACAAGCCGCGGCGCCGGGGCTCCAGGCGATCGATCGCCTCCACGGCGGGCGTCTTGGGGATGCCCGATGCGGTGATCGACGGGAATACCACTTCGAGTGCACGCCAGGGTGTTTCGTGGTCAGCAAGAGTCCCACGCACGGTCGAGGCCAGATGCTGGACGCTGCCCCGCTCACGGACCTCCATGAACTCGCTCACGGCCGTGGTGTCCGCAGCGGCGATCGAGGAGATCTCGTCGAAGCATGCGCGCACCGACATGGCATGCTCGGCGACCTCCTTGGCATCCGACAGCAGGTCGGCGCGGGCCGCCGCGTCCTGCTCGGCGGAGATGCCGAAAGCCCTTGTGCCAGCGAGAGGCTCAGTGACCACCGTCCGGTCCTCATGGACCGCGACGACGAGTTCGGGACTGAATCCCGCGGCCTGTAGGTCACCCAGCGACAGCAGGTAGCTGCGCGCGGGATTGTTGTCGGCGCGGCCGCGCGCGTAGGTCGCGGGGATGTCCACGTCGAACGGGATGTCGACGGCGCGCGAGAGGATCACCTTCTGGTACCGGCCGGCTTCGATCTCGGCGACGGCGGTGGCCACCCGGCCACGGTAGTCATCGGGGTCCGACTGGACATCCACCGGTCGCGAATCGCCCGAAAACGTTGCTTGCGAAGCGATCTCGAGGAGACGGCGAGCCCGATCGGCATCGACGGACCCGGTGTCGACCCCGTCGGCATCGACGGTCGCCTCGAACTCGGGGACGATGAGGTGCGCCAGGACCGTGTCGTCGGGAACACGGTCGAGGATGCCGTGGTACGGCGCGCAGAAGTCGAAACCGACCCAGCCGTAGACGCGCCAGTCCGGGATCGACAGCGACGCGGTGGCGGCGGCGAGGGCGTCGGCGGGGTCGCCGTGCCAGGGCGTCGTCGTCCGGTCGCCCTGATCGTCGACGATCACCTCGCTCCGCGTGACGACCACACGGGCACGAACCCCGGCCGCGAAGGTCCAGCGCCGGTCACGCTCATAGACGACGTGATCACCGAACTCACCGGAACCGGCCCATGCGGCCGTGATCCGCGCGGCGTCGGACTCACTCAGCGGCGAGGCAGGCGCGAGCAGATCGACGAACTGCGCAGCGTGCGATTCGGTTGTCAGCGACATGTCCTTCGTTCCTCCGGTCGTGATGCACTCGAGCACCGATGATCATAGGGAATCTTAGGGCAGCCTAATCAAACAATCCCCCGCGGGTCGATACCTGGTTCCCCGTCCCGCATCGACCGGTAAGGTTACCCTATCCTGCCTGTGTTTGAATGAACTCATGCCGACGCACCTCGACCACGTGACCGATCTGCTCGACGGTTTCACCCCCCACACCGACGCACAGGCACAGAGATTCCGCGATGCAGGCGTCTTCCTCGACCGCCCCCTGTTCGCGGCCCTCGATCTGGCCGCCGAGCGAACACCCGACGCCCCCGCGGTGACCGACGCCTCCACCGACGGGCCGCGCACGCTCACCTACGCCGAGTTCCGCAGCGCCACACTTCGTCGTGCCGCCGGTTTCGTCGACGCCGGCCTGCGCCCCACGCAGCGGGTCGTGCTGCAGCTGAACAACTCTCTCGACTTCGCCGTGACCCTGTTCGGCCTCCTACGCGCCGGCGTCGTGCCGGTGATGACGTTGCCGGCGCATCGGATCACCGAGATCGCCCATCTCGCGACCGGAGCGGGCGCGGTGGCCTACATCGGCGAGGACGGCCGCCGGGGGTTCGACTTCCGTGATCTCGCGACCGACCTCCAATCGCGGGTGCCCGACGTCACGCAGGTCTTCATCTCCGGCGAGCCGGGGGGTTTCACGGCCCTCCCCGACGCAGACCCCGCCGCTGTCGAACTCCCCGACGCCCCCGATCCCGGACTGCCCGCGCTGTTCCTCGTGTCCGGGGGTACCACCGGCCTGCCGAAACTCATCGCGCGGACGCACGACGACTACGACCTCAATGCCCGGTTGTCAGCGGACATCGCGGGCCTCACCGCCGACGACACCTACCTCGTCGCGTTGCCCGCCGCGCATAATTTCCCGCTGTGCTGCCCCGGAATCCTGGGCGTGTTCGGCGCTGGCGGCCACGTCGTCTTCGCCGACAACCCCAGCCCGGACAACACATTCGACCTCATCGAACGGCACCGCGTCACGGTGACCTCGCTCGTCCCCGCCCTCGCTCAGCTCTGGTGCGCGGCGACCGAGTGGGAGCCGGCGGACATCAGCTCGCTGCGCCTCCTACAGGTGGGCGGTGCCAAGCTGGCCCGGCCCGACGCCGTCGCCCTCGACGCCGCGCTCGGGGACGTGGTCCAGCAAGTGTTCGGTATGGCCGAAGGGCTGATCTGCTACACCCGTCGCGATGACGCGCGCGACCTGGTCCATCAGGTGCAGGGCTCGCCGATGTCCGAACTCGACGAGGTGCGCGTCGTCGACGAGGACGGCAACGACGTCCCCGACGGCACCGAAGGTGAACTGCTGGTACGCGGGCCGTACACGATCCGCGGCTACTACCGGGCGGCCGCCCACAACGAGAAGTCGTTCACGCCGGACGGGTTCTATCGCTCCGGCGACAAGGTCACGCGGTTGCCGTCGGGCCACCTCGCCGTGACCGGTCGCATCAAGGACACCATCGTGCGCGCCGGGGAGAACGTCGCCGCCGACGACGTCGAGGAAAACCTCCTCGCCCACAACTCGGTCCGGCAGGTCGCGGTGGTCGGCCTCCCCGACGACGCACTCGGCGAGAAGATCTGCGCCGCCGTGGTGCTCTCACACGAGCACCCACCGGCCCAGCCGCTCGAGCTCGCCACGATCCGCACGTTCCTCGCCGAGCGCGGACTCGCATCGTTCAAATTGCCCGACACGGTTCGCGTCGTGACCACCCTCCCGGTCACCGCCGTCGGCAAGATCGACAAGAAGGTGCTCCGCGAGACGCTGCTCGCCGACCCTCCTGCTCCCTGATCCGAAAGAACCGCATAACTCCTGGTCCCTGATCCGAAAGAACCGCATAACCCCTGGTCCCTGAGGTGCGAGGAGCGCAAGCGACGAGCCACGAAGGGCGTCGACGTGACCTTCGACGCTCGGGTCACACCGGCGCGAGGGTCACGATCCCGGGATGGCCGTCGAGGTAGCGCTTGGTGAACGTGCACACCGGCCGAAGCCGAGCGCCCTGCTCGCGGGTGTAATGCACGACGGTGCGGGTGAGCCGGGTGGCGAGACCGTGCCCGCTGTACTCGTCGTAGAGCACCGTGTGCAGCACGGTGATGGTGGTCTGACCGTCGACGGTCTCGGTCGAATAGCCGAGCACGCCGACCAGGTCGCCGGCGACCCAGAGCTCGAATCGGTCGCGGTCGGGGTTGTGCACCACCTGCGAGATCTGTTGCAGGATCGACTTTGCCGACTGTGGTGGTCGCTGACGATGCTTGCGTAGCACCCGACCCTCCTCACCTCTTGATCACGGACATCGGACCACCTGCGCGCGACGCATGACTCGTCATCGACGCTCGCCTGTGATCCGGGTCACAGGCTACCTTACGGAACCGTAACTGCCACCCCGATGACTCGGTTGTCGCAAATCGATACGGTTCGCCGAACCCTCGCCTCCCGTCCGGATGAGGCGATGTAGGGTGGCGGGCGCACGACAACTACACACCGCGGGGGCTCTCACGATGACCGAGGGCTGAGATGGCGACGGGCGGTCGCCGACCGCTCGAACCTGTCCGGGTAATGCCGGCGTAGGGAGAACAGCCATGGGCACACGTGTATCCAGCACCCACAAGAGCGGTGCGCCCGCCGATTCCGGGTTCCTGACCCTCGGTCCGATCCAGGGCAGTACCAAGCACTACCTCCCCGTCGACGATCTGCGCGTGCCGCAGCGTCGCATCCACCTCACCAACGGTGAGCATCTGGATGTCTACGACACCTCCGGTCCGTACACCGATACGTCGGCGCACATCGACGTCGAGAAGGGCCTCGCGCCCACCCGCGACAGCTGGCATCGGCCCGATCCGATCGACGGCGCGAGCACCCAGCTGGCCTGGGCCCGCGCCGGGATCATCACCGACGAGATGCGGTTCATCGCAGCGCGAGAGGGCGTCGACGCCGAACTGGTCCGTTCCGAGGTGGCGATCGGCCGTGCGGTGATCCCGGCCAACCACCGGCACCCCGAGTCCGAGCCGATGATCATCGGCAAGCGGTTCGCCGTGAAGATCAATGCGAACATCGGGAACTCGGCGGTCCGCAGCTCCATCTCCGACGAGGTGGAGAAGATGGTGTGGGCCACCCGGTGGGGCGCCGACACGATCATGGACCTCTCGACGGGCGCCGACATCCACACCACGCGTGAATGGATCATGCGCAACTCGCCGGTCCCGGTGGGGACGGTGCCCATCTACCAGGCTCTCGAGAAGGTGAACGGCGATCCGGCATCGTTGACGTGGGAGCTCTACCGCGACACCGTGATCGAACAGGCGGAGCAGGGCGTCGACTACATGACCGTTCATGCCGGGGTCTTGTTGCGGTACGTCCCGCTCACCGCCAAGAGGGTCACCGGCATCGTCTCGCGCGGCGGTTCGATCATGGCGGCCTGGTGCCTCGCGCATCACCAGGAGTCGTTCCTGTACACACATTTCGACGAGCTGTGCGAGATCTTCCGTCGCTACGACATCACGTTCTCGCTCGGCGACGGTCTGCGCCCCGGATCGATCGCCGACGCCAACGACGAAGCGCAGTTCGCCGAGCTCCGCACCCTCGGCGAACTGACGACGATCGCCAAATCGCATGGCGTGCAGGTGATGATCGAAGGACCGGGGCACGTCCCGATGCACAAGATCGCGGAGAACGTGCGGCTGGAAGAGGAACTGTGCGAGGAAGCGCCGTTCTACACCCTCGGGCCCCTCGCCACCGACATCGCGCCCGCGTACGACCACATCACCTCGGCGATCGGCGCGGCGATGATCGCCCAGGCCGGCACCGCGATGCTCTGCTACGTGACTCCGAAAGAGCACCTGGGACTTCCGGACCGCGACGACGTCAAGGTCGGCGTGATCACCTACAAGATCGCCGCCCACTCCGCCGACCTCGCCAAGGGGCACCCGCGGGCCCAGGAACGCGACGACGCACTCAGCAAGGCGCGCTTCGAGTTCCGCTGGACCGATCAGTTCAACCTCGCGCTCGATCCCGACACGGCTCGCGCCTACCACGATGAGACGCTTCCGGCCGAACCCGCCAAGACCGCCCATTTCTGTTCGATGTGCGGACCCAAGTTCTGCTCGATGCGGATCTCTGCGGACGTCCGGGCCTACGCCGAGGAGCACGGGCTCGTCACCACCGAGGACATCGACCGCACGATCGCGGAGGGCATGGCCGCGAAGTCGGCGGAGTTCGCCGAGGCCGGGAACCGGGTGTACCTGCCACTCGAAACCGCCGGCGGCGCCTGATGCGCCCGGTCGACGCAGAACGCCGCACGGTCGACGCGAATCAACGCACGGTCGACGAGCAGGATTTCGCGGGGCTCCCGCTCGCGCGATCCGGTTCCGCCCCCGTACGGGTCCTGACCGTCGCCGGTTCGGATTCGGGTGGCGGCGCGGGGATTCAGGCCGACATGCGCACCTTCGCCCTACTCGGAGTGCACGGGTGTGTCGCGGTGACCGCGGTGACGGTCCAGAACTCACTGGGTGTCAGCGGGTTCGAGGAGATCACCCCGCACACCGTCGCTGCGCAGATCGACTCCGTCGTCGGTGACATCGGCGTCGCCGCGGCGAAGACCGGCATGCTCGCGTCGGCACCGATCATCGAGGCCATCGTCGAGCAGTGCGGCGCCAGCGGAATCGGCCGCGACGCGTCCGTACCTCTGGTGGTCGATCCGGTGTGTGCGTCGATGCACGGCAACCAGCTGCTCGCCGACTCCGCGCTCGACACCCTGCGCCACAAGCTGTTTCCGCTCGCGACCGTGGTGACACCGAATCTGGACGAGGTCCGGCTGATCACCGGGATCGAGGTCACCGACGCCGATTCGCAGCGCGATGCGGCCCGGGCTCTGCTCGATCTCGGACCGCGGTGGGCGCTGGTGAAGGGCGGACACCTGCGCACGTCGGATCGTTCACCGGATCTGCTCTACGACGGCGAGGAGTTCATCGAACTCAGTCATGAGCGCATCGACACCCCGCACGATCACGGTGCCGGCGACACCCTCGCCGCGGCGATCGCGAGTGCCCTGGCACACGGTCATCCGGTTCCCGACGCGGTCGGCTTCGCCAAGGGTTGGGTGACCCGCTGTCTGGCTGCCGCCTACCCGCTCGGTGCCGGCCACGGCCCGGTCAACCCACTCTGGCGACTGGGCGTCCGGCCGGACTAGCAGTGTCAGGCAGTGCCGGGCCCCGTGGAACCGGGCACATGCCAACGCTCTCCGGCGACAGGGTCACCGGAGAGCGTCGGGGTTCGACAGGCGGACCATGACACCTTCCGTCCTGGTCCGCCACGAACGTGTCAGACAGCGGTACCGAGAGCCTTGCTCTTCAGGTGTTCGAACTCCTGCGGGGTGATCGCGCCCGAGTCGAGCAGCGCCTTCGCCTCGGTGATCTGCTGGGTGGGCGAGCTGCCCGCCACCGACTTGATGTACTCGTCGGACGCCTGCTTCGCCTCGGTGTAGGCCTCGCGCTGACGCTCGGCCATGCCCTTGCCCTTGGCGAGGAGGTAGACGATCGCGGTGAGGTACGGGAAGACGATCAGGAAGATCACCCACGCCGCCTTCTGCCACCCCGACGCGGCCTTGTCACGGAACAGGTCGGCGATGATATGCCACAGCACGATCAGGTAGGCGACGAACGCGAAGATGACGATCGTGTACCAGATGAAATCCCAGAATGAATCCCACATCGGAGTGTCTCCCTTGTCTAGAAGATATCGGCGTGTCTCTGCCGAGCACGTGAACCGATAAAGCATCGCACAGCAATATGCTCGATACCGCGACGAACATGAAAGATGTCCGGGAAACGCAGCAACTCCGATGCTGCTGCGGGCTTCGGATCGTCGATTCACCATTGGATGAACACTCGCGAAGGGCGACATGGACTCTCACGCTGCAGGCACCGACGTCGAGCTCGGGCTCGACACATTCGGGGACATCACCGCCGAAGCCGACGGCACGCTGCGCTCCGGCGCCCAGACGCTGCGCGACCTGCTCGAGCAGGCCGTACTCGCCGACGAGGTGGGCGTCGACTTCCTCGGTGTCGGTGAACATCACCGCGACGACTACTCGGTGTCGGCACCCGAGGTCGTGCTGGGCGCCATCGCGGCGCGCACCACACGGATGCGCCTCGGTTCGGCGGTCACCGTGCTCAGTTCCGACGATCCGATCCGCGTGTTCCAGCGTTTCTCGACCGTCGACGCGCTGTCATCCGGACGAGCCGAGGTGATCCTGGGTCGGGGATCGTTCACCGAGTCCTTCCCACTGTTCGGGTTCGACCTCGCCGACTACGAGGAGCTGTTCAGCGACAAACTCGCACTGTTCGCCGAACTGCGCACCGGCCAGCCGGTGTCCTGGTCGGGTTCCACGCGCGGCCCCCTGCAGTCCCAGGCGGTCTACCCCGAACTCGAGAATCCGCCCCTGCCGACCTGGATCGCGGTCGGTGGCAGCCCGGAGTCGGTGGTGCGCGCCGCGTCGTACGGCCTGCCCCTCATGTTGGCGATCATCGGCGGCGACCCGCTGCGGTTCCAGCCGTATGTCGATCTCTACCACCGCGCCCTGCGCGAGATGGACAAGTCCCCGTTGCCCGTCGGCGTGCACTCGCCGGGCCATGTGGCCGACACCGACGCCCAGGCACGCGACGAATTGTGGCCCCACTACCGCGAGTACGTCGGACGGATCGGTCGCGAACGCGGGTGGCCGCCGCCGACACGCATCGAGTTCGAGCGGTCGACCGGGCCCGGTGGGTCACTGTACGTCGGGTCGCCCGACACCGTGGCACGCAAGATCGCCGCCACGGTCCGAGCGCTGGGACTGACCCGATTCGATCTGAAGTATTCGCACGGGACCCTGGGTCACACCGAGCTCATGCGCAGCATCGAGCTGTACGGAACACAGGTCATCCCGCGCGTGCGCGAACTGCTCAGCGTCGAGTCAGGGTGAGCTGGAAGTCTCCCGCGGGATCGGTCCACGTCGAGACGACGGACAGTCCGGCCGAGGTCAGTTCGGACGCAAGGGCCTCGGGTTCGAACTTGGTGCTGATCTCGGTATGGATCTCGGTTCCCGCGGGCACCCGCCACGACCGGCCCAACACGCCGAAGTACGCGTCGACGTCTCGCCGGGCGCGCAACCACATCTCGATGCGGTGTTCGTCCGGATTCCAGCGGGCGATGTGTGCGAAGTCGTCGGCGTAGAGTCCGCGCGCATCGAGGCCGGCGCGCAGCACCTCGATCATGTTCCGGTTGAAATCCGCCGTGACACCGGCGCTGTCGTCGTAGGCGGCAACGAGTCGGCCGGTGTCCTTGACGAGGTCGGTACCGAGGAGGAAGTAGTCACCCGGCGACAGCGAGCCGACCATCGCGCGATAGAACCCTGCGCGCGCTGCGGGATCGAAGTTGCCGATGGTGCCGCCGAGGAACACCGCGAGGCGCGGCCCGGCGGCGGGCGGCAGATCCAGGTCGGGTTCGGTGAAGTCGGCGACCACGGGCACCACGTCGATGCCCGGATAGTCGACAGCGAGGACTTCGGCTGTCGCCGTGAGCATCTCGGAGCTGACGTCCACCGGTACATACGTCGGACGCTCACCATCGGCGGTCGCGTCCACGAACGCGTCGAGTAGCAGACGCGTCTTGGTGGACGTCCCCGAGCCGAGTTCGACGATCACCTCGGCCCGGGTGGTGGCGGCGATCTCCGCCGACCGCGCGCGCAGGATCGCGGTCTCGCGGCGGGTGGGGTAGTACTCGGGCAGACGGGTGATCTCGTCGAACAGCTTGCTTCCGCGCTCGTCGTAGAGCCACTTCGTCGGCAGGACCGGCGGCTGCTGCCACAGACCCGAGAGCGCGTCTGCGGCAAGGCCCCCGGTGGTCGGCTCGGCCACCGGGGTGTCGCTGTCGAGGCTCATCGGGCCAGCCGCAGCCCGGAGAAGACCCAGCGCGACGCCGCGGGGAAGAAGTTGCGATACGTCAGCCGTTCGTGACCCTCGGGAGTCACCGCGCTCGCGCCACGCAGGACATGCTGATCGGACATGAACTTCCCGTTGTATTCACCCACCGCGCCGTTGGCGGGAACGAAACCGGGATAGGGCAGATAGGCGCTCGCGGTCCATTCCCACACATCACCGATCATCGCCGGGCCGACGCGTCCGGGATGACATCGCCCGGGATCGAGCAGAGCACCCCGTTCGGCACCCAGTGAGCCCGCGGCGATCTCCCACTCGAACTCTGTGGGCAGACGGGCACCGGCCCATCGTGCGTAGGCGTCGGCCTCGTAGAAGGACACGTGCAGCACAGGCTCGTCCGGCACGATGCGCCGCCGGCCGGAGAGTGTGTACGTCGTCCAGTCCGTGGGGTCGGCCGAGCGCGTACCGGTCTCGTCGCGCCAGTACCCCGGCGCCTCCCAACCGGTCTCGCGAATCGTCGCCCACCCGTCGGACAACCAGAACTCGGCGCGCCGGTAGCCGTCGTCGGCCATGAACTCCAGCCAGTCCGCATTGGTCACCGCGCGGTCGGCGATCTCGAAGTCTTGGAGGTAGACCCGATGACGGGGGCCCTCGTTGTCGTAGGAGAACCCGCTCCCCAACGCACCGACCTCGCTGACGCCACCCTCGAACTGCCGCCAGCCCAACGCCTTCGCGGTGCCCGCTTCGTCGGGTTCGCGGTCGACGTACACCGGGCCGAATGCATGCGTGGAGAACAGGTGCTTGATGTCCATGAGCAGCAGTTCCTGATGCTGTTGCTCGTGGTTGAAGCCGAGTTCGACGAGTTCGAGGGTGGCATCGTCGAGGTCGCCGCGTTCGAGGCGTTCGACCATCGCGGCATCGACGTGCTCGCGATAGCGGGTCACGTCGCGAACACCCGGTCGCGTGACCAGCCCACGATCAGGGCGCGGATGCCGTTCTCCCACAGCCTCGTAGTAGCTGTTGAACAGGTACCGGAAGGTCTCGTCGTAGACGGTGTAGGCGGGGTCCTGTCGCAGGATGAATTCCTCGAAGAACCAGGTCACGTGTGCGCGATGCCATTTCGCCGGGCTGGCCTCGGTCATCGATTGGGGGGTCTGATCCTCGGGCGAGAGCCGTTCGGCCAGCGTGTCGGTCAGCGCGCGGACATCGAGGAAGCGACGGGCGACGTCGGTGACGACGCCGTGCGGCGCCGGGACCTCGGTGCTCGCGTCGACGACGGGCCGGGGCTCGGTCGATGGGGAACGATACGACGATTCGGTGATGCTCACTGGATTCCCTCCCGTGGCAAAGGACTGGAACGATCGGCGAGGACTTCGCCGATCTCCGCATCCATCGTCACGACGCTTCCCGCCGCTGTCAACGAAGGCGGCCTTAATCACCCCGGCGACACCCGTCGTCAACTCGGGGTTGACGCATCTCGCTCGTCAACCTACGGTTGACGAATGACGCAGAAACCAGTGACCATCCGCCTCGACGACCTCATCAGTGCGATCCGCAAGGTCCACGACGACCCGCTGGACCAGCTGTCCGATGCGGTGGTCGCGGCACAGCACCTGGGGGACGTCGCGGACAGTCTCATCGGGCATTTCGTCGATCAGGCCCGTCGCTCGGGGGCGTCGTGGACCGCCATCGGCGCCAGCATGGGGGTGAGCAAGCAGGCCGCCCAGAAGCGATTCGTCGACCGCGTGTCGACCGCGAGCGGGAATGCGGCACCCGCGGCAGACAACCCGTTCGCACGGTTCACCCCACGCGCGGCGAACGTGCTGATGAGCGCGAACGCTGCGGCGGCCGCGGACCGGGCAGAGCACGTGACCCCGGCGCACATCGCGCGGGCGCTGACCGCCGAACCGACATCCCTCGTGTTCGTCGTGCTGCAGGAGTTCGGCGTCGACGCCGACGCATGGCACACGGCCATCGCACCGCTGGTTCCCGATGCGCGTGACATCGCCGACGACGAAGCCACCAGCGTGGTGCCCTACGACGACGGGGCCAAGGCGGTCTTGGAGTCCACCGTCGGCGTCGCACTCGATCTCGGGCACAACTACATCGGTACCGAGCATCTCCTGCTCGGATTCTTCGCCGACCCGGCACTCACCGACGCGATGACCGGACTGGGACTGACGGCCGACGCCGTCCGCACGACGATCGTCGCAGCCCTGGCACAGGTGTTAGACCAGTCGCCGTCGGCCGACTGAGCGAGACGGCGGGCCGAATGTTCCCGATCCGGCGAGTCAGTCCGGGGTGTCGGAGATGTAGTGCACGGCAGCCTCTTCCGCGGAGGCGCCGGCACCGTCGATCCCGGCGTCCTCGGCGAACGCCTCGGACTCGGTGTCGATGCCCGACCCGGCGTCCGGGGCGATCAATCTGCCGGCCCGTCGGTCCCCGACCTCGTCGTCTTCGGTGAACTCGTCGTCCCGATCGGAATCGTGTGCGCGCCAATCGGTTCGAGAGCGTTCCTCCGCGGTGATCTCGTCCAGTGGATCGACCGCTCCGACGTCGGGCTCCTCCTCGGCGAGCCGCTCGTCGAGCGTCTCACCTTCGGCCTGCTCGCGCGGTGTCAGACCGTGGACGGCCCCCTTCGGCTCATAGTCGGGCGGCGAGTACCCCTCGTCGAGGACATCGTCGACGCCACGGTCGACCAGCGTGTCCTCTGGTTGGAGCTGATCGTCCTCGTCCAGGCTGTATTCGCCGTCCGAGCCCTCCGGGGTGCTACCGATGTCGTCCTTCATCCTTGCCACGATGCCAGTCCGCCGGGAGTCCCGCCAGAACCGCCGGACGGTGCGATGCATCCGGCGCTCCCGAGGAGCGGGCATCCGGTTCACCCGAATCGCCGGTGGCGGGGTCCCCGATCGGCGAGAATGTCGAGGGTGATCGAGGAAATGCAGGCCGAGGCCCAGGCGCTGCTCTCGGCCGGTGAATACGACCACGCGCTGGCCGAGTTCTCCGTGCTCCGCGAGATCAGGTCGCGCCGCGAGGGACCGTATTCGGTGATGTACCTGTCCAATCTGCACGACTGCGTCCGGTGCATGTCCCATCTCATGCTGTGGTCCGACGCGAGCCATCTGTGTCGTGAACTGCACGGCAAGTACGTGCGCACACACGGGCGTGCCGAGGCCGACACGGTCGATGTCGCAAAGCACTGGGCCTGGGCGCTCGTGCACCTGCACGATTACCCGCCGGCCGTCCGGTTGTATCTGCTCACCGCCGACGCACTCTGGGAGTCCGACCCCGGTCAGGCGCAGCGACTGCTCGGCGCGGCGGTGATCCACCGGCACGACACCGATCCCCTCGCCCTCCTCTCGCCGGGACTCATCGACGGGGTCGGCCTCCGGCACGCCGATGAGGAACGCGAGATGATCGCACGATTGGTGGCCGCCCTCACCGACACCGATGCGGTGCCGACGAGCACGGCCACCATCGACGGCCTGGCCTTCGCCTGACTCGTCAGACGACGTCCCGGCGGCGGCGCGTCCCCCGCCGGTTGAGCCGGCGACGAGCGCAGCGAGGAGCCGAGTCGAAACCTCCTGTCAGACGACGTCCCGGCGTCGTCGCCGCATGATGTAGCTGTCGGCACCCATCCGGCCGGCCGAGGTGTAGCCCACCGCCAGCAGACCGGCGATCAGCGCGAGCGGCCACTCGTAACCGCTGTCCATGTTCCAGAACCCGGCGTCCCAGTGCACGAACACGATCGCGCCGATCATGTCCGCGATCAGCAGCGTCGCGACGATCGGCAGCAGCAGACCCAGGATCAACAGGATGCCGCCGATCAGCTCCACCCAGGTGGCGTAGTACGCCGCGAGCTCCGGGTAGGGCACGTCCATCCCGCCCGGACCGAAGGCGACCTTGGTGGCGTCCATGCCCTGGGTGAACAGCTTCTGCCAGCCGTGGGCGATGAAGATGATGCCGAGTATCAGTCGCGCGAGAAACTGCGCCACACTACCGAATCCGCTCATTCCGCACTCCTCGAATCGATCGGGCGGGCCGGCTGCGCCGCCGCCAGGTACTCTCTCAGTGTCCGGGACAGCATCGCCCCGTCGCGGGTGAACTGCCGAATCGAGACATCACCACCCAACCGCAACCGCTTCGTGACCGGTCGCAGCGCGTCGCCGACGCGACTCGTCGAGGCGCGCCACCGCACGTCAGCCCACCGGGGCAGAACGGAGTAGGAGTCGAGAGTGCCGGGAAAGATTGGGCTGGGTTCGCGAGGCAACTCCGGGCAACCTGTGTTGGGAGCGCCCGCCGACGTCCTCGATCCGTACCTGCCCGACAACGGCAATCTCGGTTATCGGATCTCCCGATACGACCTGGAGCTCGAGTACAAGGTGGCGAGCAATCGGCTCGAGGGGACCGCTGTCCTGACCGCGACGTCGTACGCCGAACTGAAGCGGTTCACTCTCGATCTGGCCGGCTCGCTCTCGGTGCAGCGGGTGTCGGTCAACGACAAGCGTGCCCGCTACTCCCATCGCCGCCACAAGCTGACCATCACGCCGGACAGTCCGCTCCCCCCGGGTGGCGCGATGACCGTCACGGTCCGGTACCACGGCAGTCCCCATCCGATCCGCGGCCCCTGGGGCGAGGTCGGCTGGGAAGAGCTGACCGACGGTGCGCTCTGCGCGAACCAACCCAACGGGGCGGCGTCGTGGTTCCCGTGTGACGACCATCCGAGCGCGAAGGCGCCGTACCGGATCTCGATCACCACCGACAGCCCGTATCACGCTCTGGCCAACGGCGTCTTGGAGTCCAAACGTGTCCGCGCCGCGCACACCACCTGGGTCTACGAGCAGGTGGAGCCGATGCCCACCTACCTGGCGTCGATCCAGATCGGTCAGTACAAGCAGATCTCGTTGGCATCCAAGCCGTTTCCGGTCGCCGGCCTGATTCCCGCGCGCCTCGAGGAGAACTTCGGCATCGACTTCGGTCAGCAGACCGAGATGATCTCGGCGTTCATCGAGATGTTCGGGCCCTACCCCTTCCCCCGGTACACCGTCGTGGTCACCGACGACGAACTCGAGATCCCCATCGAGGCACAGAGTTTCTCCACCTTCGGCGCCAATCACTGCGACGGCAGCCGGCATGCCGAGCGGCTGATCGCTCACGAGCTCGCGCATCAGTGGTTCGGCAACTCGGTGACCGCGGCCCGGTGGCGCGACATCTGGCTCCACGAGGGTTTCGCCTGTTACGCCGAGTGGCTGTGGAGTCAGCACTCCGGCGGCCGGAGCGCCGACGAGTGGGCGCGCCACTACTACGCGAAGCTCGAATCGTCGCCGGTCCGTGTACCACTCGCCGATCCCGGTCCGCGCAAGATGTTCGACGACTGGATCTACAAGCGCGGCGCCCTCACGCTGCACGCGTTGCGGCTGACCATCGGTGACGGAGACTTCTTCGCCCTGCTGCAGCGATGGACCGACAAGTACCGCTACGGCTCGGTGACCACCGAGGACTTCATGGCACTCGCCGCGACCCATTCGTCGAAGCCGCTCAAGGAACTCTGGGACGACTGGCTGTTCACACCCGAACTGCCGCCGTTTCCGGGTCCTTCCTGACCTTTTCGATGACGACCGATCCGACGACGCCGGGTCCTCACCCCGGGTCGGCGAGCCCACCCGGTGACACCGACGCACGGTCACTGGGGCGGGTCACGATCGCGACTGTTGTCGCGGCCGCGTCCGGTTATGCCGTCCTCCTCCTGGCGGCCAGACATCTCGGTGCCGTCGGTTATGGCGTGTTCGCCGTGTTCTGGGCCGCCTACGGGCTGGTGACCGGCGCGCAGAACGGACAGCTCCAGGAGACGACGCGCGCGGTGCGGACCGCTGCCTCGGAGGGACTCGCCCGCTCGCGACCGCTGCTGGTGAACACGGCCATCGGGCTGGGTCTGGCCGCGCTGGTCGTCGCCACGTCACCGTTGTGGAGCAGGCGGGTGTTCACCGAGGATCGCGGACTGTCGGTGCTGCTGCTCGCGGTCGGCGTGGCGAGCTTCGCGGTGTACGCACACCTGTGCGGCGCACTGTCGGGGCGGTTGAACTGGTCCACGTTCGCGGTGCTGCTGTCCGTCGACGCGCTGATCCGTATGGCCGGTGCCGGGATCGCGGTGGCGGTCGGCTGGGGTACCACGGCGTTTCTCGCCGTCACGGTCATCGGATCGGCCTCGTGGGGCGTGGTGCTCACGGTGTCGGCCTCGGCCCGCCGCGCGATCGGCGTCGCAGGCGACGTCCCGCCGCGGCGCCTGACGGTCAACACCCTGACCGCGATGGCCGCCGCCGCCGCGAGCGCCGTCCTCGTCATGGGTTTTCCGGTCCTCATCAACCTGACCACCGATCTGCGCGGCGGCCCCGACGTCGACGACGCCGCGACGATCGGCGCCCTCATCCTCGCCGTCACACTCACGCGCGCGCCGTTACTGGTGCCGCTCAACAGTTTTCAGGGACTTCTGATCTCCCGGTTCGTCGACCGCCGGGACCGTCGCCTCGCGGCGCTGGGTGCGCCCCTCGGCGTCGTCGCCGCAGTCGGTGGCGTCGGGGTACTCGGTGCGTGGCTGGTGGGTCCGTGGTTGCTGAGATCGGTGTTCGGTGCCGATTTCGATCTGGACGGCGTGGTCGTGGCGATGCTGACGCTCGGGGCGACCTGTCTGGCGCTGCTGACGGTCACCGGCGCCGCGGCCATCGCCGCGGGCGCCCACCGCTGGTACGCGACCGGGTGGTGGGTGTCGACCCTGGTGGCCGTGGCGATGCTGTTGCTGCCGCTCGACGTCGAGACCCGGACCTGCGTCGCCCTCGTCGTCGGGCCGCTGATCGGCCTCGGCGTGCACCTCGTCGGAGTGCTGCGGGCCTGACTCGCGGACCCCTGACCCCCATCCGGACGAACCACAGAACCGCCGGCTCGCTCCTAGGCCGTCGACGATCCCCGTAACCGGCCGAGCCCCGCGCCGACGCGGGCCGAGAGGTGGTTGAGTCTCGATGTCGCATGCCACCTCGCGGCGCGCGCCGCCTTCGGCCAACCACGCGCGGCGCAGCGTTGAGCCTCCTCGGCGAAGAAGCGGTTCTCCTCGGCGAACCGCCGGCCGTCGACCGCCTGCACCGAGCTGACCGAGGCGCTGTGCCTGCGGTAGGAGAAGACCACCTCGGGGTCGTAGACGAGTGACCCGTCGGCGCTCGCGAGGTCGACGAGGAGTGCCAGGTCGAGGACGATCTCGAGTCCCGGGCGGAACCCGACCTCGCGGACCGCGGCGGTCCGCCACAGCAGGGACGGGAAGTAGGTCCAGTTGCCGTGATACAGCGTCGTCGCGAGCCGCTCGCCCGCCAGCACGGTTGCCCGTGGCGGTGCGAGAACTGCCTTGATCCGATCGCCCAGCGGGGTGACCGCCTGTCCGTTCTCGTCGATGACGTCGACGCCCGGCGCGATGACCGCGGCGTCGGAGTGGTGTCGGGTCAGGGTCCGAACGGTCGCCAGGTAGTCGGGGTGCATCAGGTCGTCGCATCCCATGACCACGAACCAGTCCGCGGTCACCAGGTCGACGCAGCGCCGGAAGTTCCCGTTCACGCCGAGGTTGGTCTCGTTGCGTAGGTAGTGGACCCGGGCGTCGGTGAGCGAATCCAGCCACTGCCGCGGCCTCGGATCCGGATGACAGTCGTCGACGACAACCAGGCGCAGGTCCGGGTCGCTCTGCTCGAGAACACTGGTCACGGCCTGCTGGAACTGGGCGACGTCGCCGTAGAACGGCATCATCACGTCGATCGTCACCGGACCAGACTAACCGGGCCCGAACCCCCTGCCGCGCATGAGGCGTGCCGGGCGGAGGGTACGACGCCGGAGCGGGTTAGGGTTGTTGACCATGGCCGACCCCAGCACCAACGCCGACGTGTGGCTGGTGGTACCCGTTTTCAACGAGGGCCAGGTGATCCGCGAGGTGGCGACCAAGGCCCGCGAGACGTTCCCCAACATCGTCTGCGTCGACGACGGCAGTTCGGACAACTCGGTCGAGGAGATCAGGGCCGCCGGAGTTCACCTGGTCCGGCACCCCGTGAATCTCGGGCAGGGCGCCGCGATCCAGACCGGTGTCGAGTACGCGCGTCGCCGTCCCGGTGCGCGGTTCTTCGTGACCTTCGATGCCGACGGACAACACCAGGTCGACGACGTGTCGGCGATGATCGAGCGGCTGCGACGCGAACCGGTCGACATCATCGTCGGAACGCGTTTCGCCGACGGGCGCAGCGAGTCGGTTCCGCTCCTGCGGCGAATGGCGTTGCGCACCATCGTGTTCCTGAGCCCACGAACGCGTCGTCTCGGATTGTCCGACGCGCACAACGGACTTCGGGCCTTCAACAAGACAGTGGCAGATCAACTCGATCTCCTCATGAGCGGGATGAGCCACGCGTCGGAGTTCATCGCGCTCATCGATCATCACCGGTGGCGGGTGACCGAGCAACCGGTGACGATCCTCTACACCGACTACTCGCGCGCGAAGGGGCAGTCACTGATCAACGGGGTCAACATCGTCGCCGACGGGTTGTTCCACACGCGGATGAGGAAGTGATGCCACGATGATCTGGTTCCAGATCCTCGCGATCCTCGGCCTGGTCGCGCTCGTCGGGTTCTTCGTCGTGAACCGCGGCACGGCGCGCGCGTCGGCAGGTGTGAAACTGCTGTTCGTCGCCTTCATCGGATTCGGCCTCTACGCGATGCTTCGTCAGGACGACGTCACATGGGTCGCCAACAAGATCGGCATCCAGCGCGGCCTCGACCTGGTGCTGTTCCTGCTGGTCATCGCGTTCGCGTTCACGACCGTGTCGACGTATCTACGGTTCCGTGACCTGGAGGTCAAGTACGCGCGACTGGCCCGCGCGATCGCGCTGCAGGACGCCGAGAGGCAGGATCAGCGCCAAACGCGCGACGACCAGTCGTAGCGGCTCAGCGCGTGACCGGTAGTTGTTGCGCCGGTGAGCTCTTCGTGGCCGTCCGAGTGTCCGCACCGTCGGAGGCGGCGGGCCGATCCTGATTCGCTGCCACCTGGTACATCGTGGCGACGATGGAGGCGTACAGCACCAGTTCACCAAAGTTGCCGAGCCAGAGGACCGACATTCCGGCAGCCGCGGTGACGAGCATCGTGACCGAGCCGACGGTCAGCCAGAACGATCGCACCTGACGCCACGCGGACACCCCGATCGCCACGAGCATCAGCACCGTGCCCAGCGCGGGTATCGGTGGTCCGGCGGCCGCCGCATTGGCGTACCGCAGCGCGTCACCGTTGGTCGCCGGCGCAAGCTCGAGGGCCACGAAGAGTTCGACGATGCCGACGACCACGAGCGCGATGACCAGGAGCGTCCCGACCACGAGGACCGGACGGCTCCACCGCACACCCAGACGCCATGCCAGCATCGCCGCGACCACCACGATCAGCGGGGTCATCAATCCGTGAACCCAGAAGCGCGGCAGGTTGATCGCGTAGAGGACGTCGCCGAAACCGATCCATCGCCCCGCTGCGACCGCGACGTTGTCGAACGTCAGTGCCACGCCCAGAAGAACCACCAGCCAGGTCACACCCCCGCATGCCCGCCTCAGGTAAAGCGCGTATGCCGTCAGGGCGATCATCGCCAGCCCTATCGCGGCCATGATCGCCGAGTTTCCCATCAGTCCAGTGAGCATCCGCCCGCACCTCCCATCGCTCAGCCTACTGAACGATTCGGAGTCCGGGCCTCAGAGGATTGCCGAGCGCCGAGTTCTCACCACCCCTTGCGTCTACGTATACATCTACATATAGTCAGTGCATGCCCAACAAGACCATCTACGTCTCCGATGAGGACGTCAAGGTCCTCGAACGCGCTCAACAGGTGTCCGGGGGGAATCTGTCGGGCGCGGTCGTGGAGGCCCTGCGTGCCTACGTACGGGCAGCCGACTACCGCGATGCAGGCTTCGAGGAGGTGGTTCTGCGGGACGGCCCTGACGGCGTCCGTCGTAAGCGGTTCTTCGGCAGACTCCTCGCCGAGGAGACCGAGTATGACGAAACCACCGGTAACGCAACCAAGTTGAGCGCCTACGAAGGCCGCACGGGCAAGATCGTCCTCGGCATCCATCACGTCGACTGGATGAATTGCGGGGTGACGCATCGGCAGAAGACCGGCAACTGGCTCAAGGACCTGACCGGCCTCCCGAGCGTCCGCAGCCTGTTCACCGCCGACCTGCCCGATTGGGGCGACTACCGCGTCGACATCGTGGATACCGCCGAACAGCTCAAACCTCTTGTGCCCGAACGGTTCTACGCGCGCACCACGGCGGCCCTACGGCCCGAGGTCGAAGACCTGGACGTGTGACCTCCGGCCACCAGCCCTCCTAGAAGAACCGAGCACTTCCGGCGACGTCCACCAGGGACGGTCGCTTACCAACACATGCATATATGCGCATGCCTCTATGTATGTGGCCCCATCACGTCCCCATCGATCACAAGGAGCACCGACCATGACACCGACGGCCATCAGCGCAATCGGACTCAAGAAATCCTTCGGCGACCACACCGTCCTCGACGGCATCGACCTCGAAGTGCCTGCCGGCAGTGTGTTCGCCCTACTCGGCCCCAACGGATCGGGGAAGACGACCACGGTCAAGATCCTGTCCACGTTGTCGCAGCCGGACGCCGGACACGTTGAGATCGCCGGCCTCGATCCCCGCACCGACCGCGAGGCGATCTGCGCCCAGATCGGCCTGACCGGGCAGTTCGCCGCCGTCGACACACTGCTGACCGGCCGCGAGAACCTCACCATGGTCGCGCGTCTGCGGCACCTCTCCACGACGGCAACCCGCGAGCGGGTCGAGAGACTTCTCGACGACTTCGATCTCACCGAAGCCGCGGACCGCCGGGTCGCCGAGTACTCCGGCGGCATGACGAGACGCATCGATCTCGCCATGACTTTGGTGGGCGAGCCGTCGATCATCTTTCTCGACGAGCCGACCACCGGACTCGATCCGCGGTCCCGCCGGACCGTCTGGGACACCGTGCGGGGCCTTGTCTCCGGTGGCACCACCATCTTCCTCACCACGCAATACCTCGAGGAGGCCGATCAGCTCGCAGACCGGATCGCCGTGCTCGATCGGGGCAGGATCGTGGCGGAGGGCACGGCCGCCGAGCTGAAACGACTCGTCCCCGGCGGGTACATCCGGATCGACTTCGCCGACGCAGACGACCTCGAACGAGCGCGCGCACAGTTTCCTTCGGCTGTCGACACTCCGGGCGAGAACACCCTCGCCGTACCCGGCGGCGCCGGGATCGGCGCGGTCCGCGATGTACTCGCCACACTCGACACCGCACGCATCGACGCCGCCGGGATCTCGGTACACACACCAGATCTCGACGACGTCTTCCTCACCATCACCGGCCGCACCGCCACCACCACCACCACCACCACCACCACTAGCAAGGAGAAGTCATGACCACCACTCTCGACCACACACTGTCCGACTCCGCTGTGATGGTGCGTCGCAACCTGATCCGGTTGCGGCGCTACCCCACCATGATGTTCTCGACCATCGCCATGCCGGTCGTGATCCTGCTGATGATGACCTTCTTCTTCGGCGGCGCGATCGAGAGCGCACTTTCCGCGGACGGACCACTCGACGGCAAGTACATCAACTATCTGTTGCCCGGGCTGCTGCTCTTCGTGCCGTCGTTCCTGACAGTGGCCGTGGCCGTCTCGGTCAACCAGGACGTCACCGAGGGAATCATCAACCGGCTGCGGTCGCTGGCCACCCCGCCGACAGCGATCCTCGCCGGCCACTTCGTCGGCGCCTTGATCCAGGGGGTCGTCGCGGTGTTCTTCCTGCTCGCAGTAGCTCTCGCGCTCGGATTCCGCGCCGACGCGAGCCTTCTCGACTGGATTGCGGCCGGCGGTCTGCTCCTGTTGCTGACCGCGGGCCTCGTGTGGATCGCGGTCGCGATCGGAGTTGTCGCGCCGAATCCGGAGAGCGCGAGCAACATGCCCCTGCCCCTGCTCTTCCTGCCCTACCTGGGCAGTGGGCTGGTTCCGACCGACAGCATGCCGGACGGCGTCCGCCAGTTCGCCGAATACCAACCGTTCAGTCCCATCGCCGACACGCTGCGCGGACTCCTCATGGGTCTCGACATCAGCGATCGCTGGCCGTGGGCCCTGGGCTGGTGCGTGGTGTTCCTGGTCGGCGGCTACTTCTGGGCGGTCTCCGCGTTCCGGCGGTCGACCAACCGCTGACCTCCGCCCGCCCCGCCACGTGCACGGCTGCGCCGTGCACGTCTCGGCGTTCGGGCCGTCAGTCCCGTAGCGAACGCACGAAGTTCGCCACGTCGTCGTGATTCGGGAGCAGACCCGAGTCGCGCGCCTCGGCGAGGCCGGGCGCCGCGGTGTCCTTCGGGGAGAGCTCGTATTCCAGGGGCGAACCGTCGCGAGCCTCTGTCGGCCACTCGATGCCGAGTTCGGGATCGAGCGGATTGATGCCGTGTTCGCCCGTCGGGTTGTAGCCGGTGGAGCAGAGGTAGGTCACGGTCGAGTTGTCGGCGAGCGCACAGAATGCATGGCCCAACCCCTCGGACAGGTAGACCGCCCGACGGTCCACGTCGTCGAGCAGAACGGTGTCGTACGCGCCGAAAGTGGGTGACCCGACCCGGATGTCGACGATGACGTCGAGGATCGCGCCGGTGGGGCAGGTGACGTATTTCGCCTGCCCGGGCGGGACATCGGCGAAATGGACACCGCGGAGCACACCGGCCGCGGACACCGACAGATTCACCTGCGCGAGATCGAAGCGGTGACCGATGACCTCCGCGAGTACGTCGGCTTTGAAGGCCTCTGCGAACAACCCGCGGGCATCACCGTGTTGGACCGGGGTGAACTCCCAGGCGCCCTCGATGGTGAGTGGGCGGACCTTCATGAGAAGCCTTTCGCGTCAGAAACCCTTGCCACGCTGAAGGAGCTCCAGCAGATAGTCACCATAACCGGACTTGCGCAGTGTGTCGGCCCTGGCCCGCAGCTCGTCGTCGTCCAGATAACCCTGTCGCCACGCGATCTCCTCGGGGACAGCGATTTTCAGCCCCTGGCGTTGTTCGACGGTGCGCACGAAGTTACCGGCGTCGAGGAGGCTGTCGAAGGTCCCGGTGTCGAGCCAGGCCGTACCGCGCGGCAGGACGGTGACCGACAGTTTGCCGCGTTCGAGGTAGTGCGCGTTGACGTCGGTGATCTCGTACTCGCCGCGCGCGCTGGGTTTCAGATTCCGGGCGATGTCGACGACGTCGTTGTCGTAGAAGTACAGGCCCGGCACCGCGAAGTTCGACTTCGGTTGTGCCGGCTTCTCTTCCAAGGAGATGGCGGTTCCGTCGGCATCGAAATCGACGACGCCGTAGGCCTCGGGGTTGGCCACCCAGTAGGCGAACACCGCGCCACCGTCGACGTTCTCGAAACCCTGCAACCGGCTGCCCAGTCCCGGGCCGTAGAAGATGTTGTCGCCGAGGACGAGTGCGACCGACTCGCTACCGATGTGGTCGGCACCGAGCACGAAGGCCTGGGCGAGGCCGTCCGGGGAGGGCTGAGTCTTGTAGGTCAGGTTGATGCCGAACTGGTCGCCGTTGCCGAGCAGGTTCTCGAATGCCGGGGCGTCGTGCGGGGTGGTGATGATCAGGATGTCGCGGATCCCGGCCAGCATCAGCGTCGAGAGCGGGTAATAGATCATCGGCTTGTCGTAGACCGGGACGAGCTGCTTGCTCACCCCCTGCGTGATGGGGTGCAGCCGCGTGCCCGTGCCGCCGGCCAGGATGATCCCTCTCATGGCGATCAGGGTAATGCCCGACGCCCTCCGCGATGCCAGGAGAGTGGTACCGCCAGGTGTTCACCCGAGACGGCGACCTCGGTTCCTCGGTACAGTGGCTGCGTTCACCGACCTCGACGAAAGGCGTCGCACGTGCGAGTTCTCGTGACCGGGGGTGCCGGGTTCATCGGCGCCAACTTCGTGCTGCGCACGCTGGCCACCCGCCCCGACGCCTCGATCCGGGTCCTGGACAAACTCACCTACGCCGCCAATCCCGACACCCTCGCTCCGGTCGCCGACCGCGTCGAACTCGTCGAAGGCGACATCACCGACGCCACCCTTGTCGACCGTCTGGTCGCCGAGTCAGACCTCGTCGTGCACTTCGCCGCCGAATCCCACAACGACAACTCCCTCGCCGACCCGTCGGCCTTCGTCTCCACCAACCTCGTGGGCACCTACACCCTTCTCGAAGCCGTCCGCGCCCACCAGGTGCGCTATCACCACATCAGCACCGACGAGGTCTACGGCGATCTCGACCTCGACGACCCCGCCCGCTTCACCGAGACCACCGCCTACAACCCGTCGAGCCCCTACTCCTCGACCAAAGCCGGCAGCGACCTGCTCGTACGCGCCTGGGTGCGCTCCTTCGGCGTGGCCGCGACCATCTCCAACTGCTCCAACAACTACGGCCCCTACCAGCACATCGAGAAGTTCATCCCCCGCCAGATCACCAACGTGCTCAGCGGCGTGCGCCCCAAGCTCTACGGCGACGGCCGCAACATCCGTGACTGGATCCACGTCGACGACCACAACGACGCCGTGTGGACCATCATCGACCGCGGCCGGATCGGCGAGACCTACCTCATCGGCGCCGACGGCGAAGTCGACAATCGCACCGTCGTGGAAACCATCCTCGAACTCCTCGACCAACCGGCCGACGCCTTCGACTTCGTCACCGACCGGCCCGGCCACGACCGCCGCTACGCCATCGACTCCACCCGCCTGCGCACCGAACTCGGCTGGACACCGGCCTACCTCGACTTCCGCGCCGGCCTGGCCGCCACCATCGACTGGTACCGCGAGCACCCCGCCTGGTGGCAGCCCACCAAAGAAGCCGTCGAACAGAAATACGCCACCACCGAACGCGTCACCGGCTGACCGCGGCACTTGGCCCGTTCCCAGGATCGCCGTTTACGGTGGTCATCATGCGCGTACTCGTGAGCGGAGGCGCGGGCTACATCGGCTCGCACACCGTCATCCAATTGGTCTCGGCCGGACACGACGTTGTCATCGTCGACGATTTCAGCAATGCCAAACCGGCGGTCGTCGGTCGGCTCGAGGCGTTGACCGGGCGCTCCATTCCCGTGCACGCCTTCAACCTCGCCGACGTCGACAAGACCGAACACTTCTTCGCCCACGAAGACATCGATGCGGTCATCCACTTCGCGGGGTACAAAGCGGTCGGGGAGTCGGTGGCCAAGCCGCTCGACTACTACCAGAACAACCTCGGCACGACCTTCGCGCTGCTCCGCGCGATGGAGCGCCATGACGTGTACACGCTCGTGTTCTCGTCCTCCGCGACGGTCTACGGTGCCGAACCCGAGCTGCCGATGACCGAGGACCTGCCCACGTCGGCGACCAACCCGTATGGCTGGACCAAGGTGATGATCGAGCAGATCCTGCGCGATGTCGCCGCCAGCTCGGACGCGTGGCGTATCGCGGCGCTGCGGTACTTCAATCCCGTGGGTGCGCACCCGAGCGGACAGATCGGCGAGGACCCGTCGGGCATCCCGAACAACCTGATGCCGTTCGTCGCGCAGGTCGCGGTCGGCAGGCGCGAGAAACTGTCGGTGTTCGGCGACGACTACGACACCCCGGACGGCACCGGGGTACGCGACTACATCCACGTCGACGATCTGGCCGCGGGTCACGTCGCGGCGCTCGACCGGATCAGCACCGGCGACACCGGCATGTCGACGTGGAATCTCGGTACCGGACAGGGTGTCTCGGTCTTGCAGGTCGTGCACGCCTTCGAGGAGGCCAGTGGACGGCCGGTCCCCTACGAGGTGGCCCCGCGCCGAGCCGGCGACATCGCCGCGTCCTACGCCGATCCGACTCGCGCGAATGACGACCTGAACTGGCATGCGACCAAGACCATCGACGACATGTGCGCCGACACCTGGCGCTGGCAGTCGGGCAACCCGAAGGGGTATCCGGACGCCTGAAGCGCTCCCCGGCCTCCACTCAGGAGGGCGCGTGCGGATCGTCGGGGTCGACGATCTCGTCGGTGACCCAGCCGATGTAGCGCTCGGCGGAGGACTCGACGACCTCGCGCGCACCTTCCCGCACGACGACGCCGAACGCGTCGTAGAGCCGGTCGAATCGGAGGTCGCCGAGCCGGTCGACGATCTGGCAGACGAGTCGCGGCGACAGCGGGATCATGTTCGGATAGCTGCGCATGAAGGTCACCATGCCCGGCTGCATGACGCCCTTGACGGTGTCGCCGGTCAGCAGGGCACCCCGACCGTCCGCGGCGGCGGGCAGATGCAACACGGCGCTGCCCGGAAAGTGCCCGCCGCACTGGACGAGTCGCACTCCTCCGAGAACGTCTGTGGTGTCCGACCAGAAGTGCACGACCGGGTCGGGGCGGGTCACCCACCTCCGGTCGGAGTCGTTGTAGAACACCGGGACTCGACCGTAACGGTGACTGAGCGAGACACTCGCGCCGACGAGGTGGGGATGGCTCGACGCGATGGCGGCGACGCCTCCGTGGGCGTCGAGCCAGTCCACCAGCGACGGCCCGACGAAACCCGGTGGCTCCCAGAGGATATTTCCTTCGGAGGTGGTCACGAGCAGGCCGCGCTGACCGATCCCGACAGAGGGGTGCAGCGACAGCGCGATGAGCCCGGGTTCCAGTTCCCGGGCGGTCAGCACGTTGTCGGCGGTCTCGTCGAGCCGGGTCCAGCTCGGGCCGCTGACCGGTAGCCACTGTCGGTCGTCGTCGCAGATCGGGCACACCGCGGGCGGCGTCTCGCCGGGAGGGAACTCGTTGGCGCAGAAGACACACATCCAGGGCCGCATGCCCCGACGCTAGCCCCACTGCTCCCTGAGGTGCGAGGCGCGACCCCACCGCTCCCTGAGGTGCGAGGCGCGACCTCTTGCTCCCTGAGGTGCGAGGCGCGACCTCTTGCTCCTAATCCGAAAGAACCGCATAACCCCTGCTCCCTGAGGTGCGAGGAGCGCAAGC
>NZ_JBHYNC010000056.1:20210-32147 GCF_042743165.1 Gordonia sp. NPDC058843 | reverse complement strand
TCGACCTCGACGCGCTCCTTCGTCGCTTGCTCGGCCCGGCGGCTTGCGCTCCTCGCACCTCAGGGAGCAGGGGTTATGCGGTGCTTTCAGAGTAGGGACCAGGGGTTATGCGGTTCTTTCGGATTAGGGAGCAGGGGTTATGCGGTTTCGGATCAGGGAGCAAGGGGTCGGCTCACCCAGCGAACCCTCACCCCACGAGCAACCCGACGACCAGCACCGCCACCGCCGCGGCGGTCAGCACCGAACGCACGATGTTCCACGGCACCCAGACGGCGGTGAACTGCGACCACACCTTCACTGCCGCCTCGCCACGGACGTCCCCGGCGGCGTCGAGTCGATCGTTGGCCGGCACGTTGACGACCATCGTGATGACGACGCCGAGGGCGGTGAGGACGGTCGCGGCGAGCGCCCACCACCGCAGGCCCGAGTTCCACGTGGCCCAGACGGTCAGGGCACCGAACACCACACCGCCGGCGAAGATCACCGCGAAGAGCGGATTGAGGATGGCGCTGTTCATCCTCTGCATCGCCGCGACCGCGACGTCGGCACCGACCCGGCTCAGACCCGGGATCACGGCGTAGCCGAATCCCGCCAGTACACCGGCGCTGAGTCCGGTGGTCACGATCGTCAAGGTCACCAGCACATCGCGCAACAGATCCATGGGAACAGTCCAACGCCTCGCGCGTCGGAAATCCATGACCGGACCGGCGGAATTCCCGCTCGGCCGTCCGGCTCCCGACTCCGGAGCGGCCGACACCGTCATGGTTGACTCTTACCCATGTCCTCTCGCTCTCGCGTCCGGGCCCTGTCCGCGCGTCTGCCGTTCGGCATCGGGACCATTGTCTTCGTCCTCTGCGCCGCGCTGGTCGTCACCGGTGGCGTGGTGCTCGCGAGCGGCGACACCCGAACCGACGACGGCGAGTACGCCTACGGCGAGCTGCGCGGATACGAACGCGAACCGGGTACGGCCTGGACGATCGTCGGTCAGGAAGACCTGCCCGACTACTCCGGCGAGGTCACCATCGAGATCGCCGACACCTCCGACGAGGGGTGGCTCATCACGTATCCGTCGGGATTGGGACGGTCGTTCGTGATGGTGGACCGGCGTACCGGAAACCTGCTGTGGGACAGTCCCGTCAACGCGGGGCAGGGCGACTGCGCGGTCAACGAGGCCGGCCAGGTCGGCTGCGCCGTTCAGCTGGGTACCCCGCTCGAGGACGGTTTCTATCTCGTCGACGACGCCGGAATCCCGACTCGCACCTCGGAGTACCTGGACACCAAGGCGGTCGAGGGCCTGGGTACCAACTTCCTGCGCGTCAACCAGGTCGGGCATCAGGTCACCCTGAACACGCCGACCGGCAACAACATCTGGGCGCGGACGTTCGCCGCACCGGTTGTCGGCATCGACGTCAACGGTGACACCGTGATCATCAAGACCGCCGATGCCAGCCAGCATCTGGTCAACCCGACGACCGGGGAGGATCGGATCGGTTGCGATCAGTGCGCCATCAAGCTGTATCCGACCGGGGTGACCGTCGACCATCAGGGTCACGGCGAGGAGAAGGTGGTCACCTACGCCACCGTCAACGGTCGGGTCGACGCCGATCCGGTTGCGGAGGCCGACGGTCTGCGCGTGCTGCCGGGGCCGTCGACGCTACCGGTCCTGAACGCGGCGAATCAGGTGTTCGCCTCGGAGGGGCAGTACGAGATCCGCGATCCGGCGCGCCCGGGGGCGCTGTGGCAGATCCGCGACGGCGAGCTGTCCAAGGCCAATGCCATCGCGTGCGGGTCTCTCGTCAATTTCGGCCGCCTCGACGGTTCGCGGACCACCTATGCGCTCGCCGACGGCACGCACATCGGCAGCGGCCCCGCGCCCGGTCCGCAGCAGCCGATTCTCGCCAACCCACGGTGTGTCGGGTCGACCGGCACCACCATGGTCGTCGTCAACCAGGGGCTTCTGACCGGTGTCACCCCGGCGAACACGGCAGCCTGGGAACGCGGTCTGTCCTCTCCGGGTCTGGTCCGGGTGGTCGACGGATACATCGTCGTCAGCGAGGGCAGCACGCTGTCCATGCTGCGGCCGAACTGAACGGCGCGTTGCCCCGATAGTTGCGTCTTCAATCGCCCTTGTGGGCCGTTTCACAGGTGTGACCAGGCTTCGGTCCTCACCTGCGGCGACACAGAATCGTCTCTCCGTCTACACCCGAATTGGTTACGACAAGATAACGCTTTGCTCACGGCCGCGTGTACGGTCGGCTCGGTTCCGAAAGCACGAACCATCAGATGTACACGCGAGGTCGATCAGTTTTGGGTAAGCACTCCAAGCCACGGAAGAGGTCCCGCACACCGTTGTGGGCCACCGCACTCCTACCGGTGGGCGTTCTGGCCGGCGCGGCCACCGCCGGAGCCGAGCTCTCCGGTCACACGTTGGCTCCGACGCCCGTCTCGGCGCCCCAGTCCGTGTCCGAGGCCGCCACGACCACGCCCCCGTCGGTGACACCGGCCGTTCGGGCCCATCCCCTCGCACCCACTCCTCCGCCGCCGCCGGTCCGCCCCGCGAGCGTGACGACCGGCGCGGTCCCGGTGACCAACTACGACGCCTACGAGTCGGCCGCCAAGTCCGTCACGAGCACCCACCCGCGGTGCGGGGTCGACTGGAAGGTCATCGCCGGGATCGGCCGGGTCGAGTCCCACCACGCCGATCAGGGCAACGTGAACCCCGACGGCGTGCTGCGCAGCGCGATCTTCGGGCCACGTCTCGACGGGTCTCTCGCAGGCAACCAGGTCATCGGTGACACCGACGGCGGCGCACTCGACGGCGACCCGGTCTACGACCGCGCGGTCGGCCCGATGCAATTCCTGCCGTCGACCTGGAAGATGTACGCCGCCGACGGCAACGGCGACGGCAAGTCCGATCCGCAGAACATCTTCGATGCCGCCCTGACCACCGCGAACTACCTGTGCGACGAGGATCTCGATCTGCGGGACTCGTCCTCGCTGGTGACAGCGGTGCTGCGGTACAACAACTCGATGGACTACGTGAACAAGGTCCTCGGTTTCGCTCGCGAGTACTGAGGCCCGAAACGCACGCCCCACTGCCCCCCAGAGCTCACGCCCGAAACGCACACCCCACTGGTCCCTGAGGTGCGAGGAGCGCAAGCAACGACCAACCCCCGCCCCCTGAGGTGCGAGGAGCGCAAGCGACGAGCCACGAAGGGTCCGGCGACCGAGCCAGCGAACCCTTCGTGACGCTCGCAAGCTCGCACCCCAGGGAGCAGCGTTCGACCCGTCAGTCCTGTGTTAGAAATGCTTGTAGCGCAGCCGAATACATCGGCACGTCGTCGGCGCCCATGAGTTCGCGTGCCGAGTGCATCGCGAGCTGCGGCGCGCCGACGTCGATCGTCGTGAGGCCCGTTCGCGAGGCCGTGATCGGACCGATCGTCGACCCACACGGCAGATCCGCCCGATGGACGTATCGCTGCATGGGCACGCCCGCGGCATCGCACGCGAGCGCGAAGATGGCCTCCCCCACCGCATCTGACGCGTAGCGCAGGTTCTGGTTCACCTTGAGTACCGGGCCGCCGCCGATCGAGATCCGGTGGCCGGGTTCGTGCCGTTCGGGATAGTTCGGATGGGTCGCGTGGGCCATGTCGCCCGACAGACAGACGCTGGCGGCCATCGTCTGCAGGAAGTCCGCGCGTGATCCGCCTCGCGCCAGCACGATTCGTTCGCAGATCGAGCCAAGGAAGTCCGACGCGGCCCCGCGCTCGGACCCGCTGCCGACCTCTTCGTGGTCGAACAGGACCAGCATCTTCGTGTGGTTCGACGCCCCGGCGTCGAGGAGCGCCCGCAGGCCGGTGTAGCAGGTGCCCTGGTTGTCCAATCGGGGTGCGCTGAGCAGGTTCTCGTCAGCGCCGATGATCGCCGACGGTGCGATGTCGTGGGTCATGAGCTCCCAGCCGAGGAGCGCGTCCGGATCGATCCCCGCATACTCCGACACCCAGCTCAGGACGTCGGGGACCTCGTCGCCGATCCCCCAGACGGCATTGACGTGCCGCTGCGGATCGAGGGTGACACCCTTGCGTTCCTCGGACAGATGGATCGCGAGCTGGGGTACCCGCACGATCGGTTCGGTCACGTGGACCAGCGTGTGCGACACCGCGTTTCCTGACCGGTACGCAAGGCGTCCGGAGAGACCGAGATCGCGATCGAGCCAGGAGTTCAGCCAGGCCCCGCCATAGGGTTCGAGCGCGATCATCGGGACTCCGGCCGACGAGCGGTTCGGATGCTGCTTGACCCGCAGGTTGGGACTGTCGGTGTGCCCGCCGACGATGCGGAAAGCGCCGCTCGGCCCGCTCTCCCACGCGATGATCGAGCCGCCCCGGATGACGTAGTGCCGCGCCGACGGTGCGTCCAGATCGGCGCCCGCCCACTGCTGATCCTCGAAAAGCCGCGTATAGCCGGCACTCTCGAGCTCGCGGGCCACCGTCGCACAGACGTGGAACGGCGACGGCGATGCGTCGATGAAATCGCCGAGCCCACGCGCGGTCGCGCTGGTCGGGATCCTGGCGGACGCACTCATCGGCGAACGTGCGCTCACGCCGAGGCGAGGACCGAGTCGATCGCCGAGTAGAACAGCCCCAGACCGTCGTCGCTGGGACCGGTCAGCGGCTCCGTGGCGTGCTCGGGATGCGGCATCAGGCCGACGATCCGCCCGTCGGGACTGGAGATCCCGGCGATGTCGAGGGACGATCCGTTGGGATTCCGCTCGGGGAAGCGGAACACGACGAGCCCCTCACCCTCGAGCTCCTCGAGCTTGCGCTCCGACGCCACGTAACGCCCTTCGCCGGACTTGAGCGGGATGAGGATCTCGGCGCCCTGCTCGAAGCGGCTCGTCCAGGCCGTGGTGTTCGACTCGACGCGCAGCCACTCGTCCCGGCAGATGAAGTGCAGGCCCTCGTTGCGGGTCAGCGCGCCCGGGAGCAGCCCGGCCTCACAGAGGACCTGAAAACCGTTGCAGATGCCGAGGATCGGCATGCCCTTGCCAGCGGCCTCGACGACCGATCCCATCACCGGCGCGAACCGGGCGATGGCACCGGCGCGTAGGTAGTCGCCGTAGGAGAACCCGCCGGGGACGATGATCGCGTCGACACCCTTGAGGTCGGCGTCGCCGTGCCACAGGGCGACCGGCTCGGCGCCGGCCAGCCGGACGGCACGAGCGGCGTCGACGTCGTCGAGGGTGCCGGGGAAGGTGATGACGCCGATACGTGCGGTCATGTGTTTCCTCTACTCCGCGACGCGCGAGACGTTGAAGTTCTCGATGACGGTGTTCGTCAGCAGTTCTTCGGCGATGCGCTCGAGGGTCGTGTCGTCGACCGTGTCGTCGACCTCGAGCTCGAAACGCTTGCCCTGACGGACGTCGCCGATTCCGCTGAACCCGAGCCGGCCCAGGGCGCCGACGATGGCCTGGCCCTGCGGATCGAGAATCTCGGCTTTGGGCATCACGTCGACCACCACTCGCGCCATGGACCGCTCCTCAAAATGTCTGCTGGTCGGTTGTCGCCTGATCGGTACCTGCCCGATCAGATCACGCCGGTCAGCTTACCGGGTGCGCCAAATCAGCTCAGAGCACGGATTCGATGGCGGCGACGACCGTCGGGTCGGTGGGCTCGGTGCGCGGACGGAAGCGGTTGACGACCTCGCCGTCGGCGTTGACGAGAAACTTCTCGAAGTTCCACTGGATGTCGCCCGCCTCGCCGTCGGCGTCGGCATGCCGGGTGAGTTCGGCATACAGCGGGTGGCGCCCCTCGCCGTTGACGTCGGTCTTCTCCAGCAGCGGGAATGTCACACCGTAGGTCGCCGAGCAGAAGGTCGCGATCTCCTCGGCGGTACCCGGCTCCTGTCCCATGAACTGGTTGCAGGGCACTCCGACGACGGTGAGTCCCTCGTCCCCATACGTCTTGGCCAGTTCCTCCAGACCGGCGTACTGCGGCGTGAGACCGCACTTGCTGGCGACGTTCACCACGAGAAGCGGTCCGCCGAAATCCTTCAGCGAGACGTCGGAGCCGTCGAGGGCAGAAACCGGGATGTCCTTGATGTTGGTCATGGACGCCAGATTAGACGGCGTCCGGCGGGTGACCACGAGACGTGGGTCACAGGCCCACTCAGCGTATGCGCAAGGTCACCGTTAATTGCGTTTCTGCAATAGTTGCATTCGAGTTAGCATCTTCGGGTGTCCGGAGAATGCAGGCTGAGCAGCGGTGCCGACGAGTCGGTGAACGCCGCGTCGTCGGCACTCAACGCATTTCTGGACCGGCTCATCGATCTGAGCCGGCCCGACGCACTGGAGAGTTTGGCCTCCACCGAGATCACGTTCTCCCAGCTGCGCATTCTCTCCGCGCTCGGTTGCCAGAACGGCCCGATGTCGGTGAACGCCATCGCCGATCAGGTGCAGCTGTCCCTCGCGGCCGCGGGCCGCACCGTGGACAAGCTGGTGAGCGGCGGTTTCGTCGACCGCCGTGAGGACCCGTCCGACCGGCGGGTCAAGCGCATCTCTCTCACCGACGCGGGGCGGCGCTACCTGGAGACCCACCTGGCCGTGAAGCGCGGGACCGTTCGGCATTTCGTCGCGAACCTGCCGGTGGACATGCGGGACAATCTGTGTGCGGCGTTGCGTCCGATCGTCGACGACGCCGTCGACCATTTCTGTCTGCCCTCCGACGGACGGCAGGCCTCATGACATCTCGCCTCGACACCTATTGCCCCTGATCCCCTGACCGCCTCATTCGACCCGCTCGGGTCGATCGAGCCCGACAGACAATCTGCCGCGGGTGACCGAGGCACGCTCATTTCTCGTCCGACCGATAGGAACACCCGAATGACTTCATCCACAGGTGGCCACGTGCACGAGGGCCCACCGGACACCAAGCTGGACCGCCATGTCCTGATGGTCGCCGGCGTGGTCGTGCTCGGTGCGATCATGTCGATCCTCGACGTCACCGTGGTGGCCGTCGCGCAGAACACCTTCCAGCAGGAGTTCGGCACCGATGCCGCGGGCGCCGCCTGGACGGCGACCGGCTACACCCTGGCGCTGGCGGCGGTGATCCCACTGTCGAGCTGGGCCGCTTCACGTTTCGGTACCAAGAAGGTCTACCTCGTCTCCCTGGTCCTGTTCACTCTGGGATCGGTGCTGTGTGCGCTCGCGCCGAACATCGGGATGCTCGTGGCGTTCCGCGTGATCCAGGGACTCGGCGGCGGCATGCTGATGCCCATCGGCATGATGATGCTGACCAAGGCCGCCGGACCCGAGCGGGTCGGCTCGGTCATGGCCGTTCTCGGTATCCCGATGCTGCTCGGCCCGATCTCGGGTCCGATCCTCGGCGGTGTCCTGATCGAGCAGCTGAGCTGGCACTGGATCTTCCTGATCAACGTCCCGATCGGCATCGGCGCCCTGATCTTCTCCTGGATCGTCCTGCGCGACGACGCAGAGACCACCCGGACCTCGATCGACGTCGTCGGTCTGCTCCTGCTGTCGCCGGGCCTCGCGCTCTTCCTGTTCGGCATCTCCTCGAGCGCCGAACACCGGACCTTCGTCTCCGCGTCGGTCCTGGTGCCGACCATCATCGGCGCAATCCTCATCGTCGCGTTCATCTTCCACGCCCTGCGCAAGAAGAACCCGCTGCTCGACCTGCGTCTGTTCGCCAACCGCACGCTGAGCATCTCGGTCATCACGATGGTGCTGTTCATGGTCGCGTTCTTCGGTGCGGCACTGCTGTTCCCGCAGTACTTCATCGGTGTGCGCGGTGAGTCCACGCTGACCGCGGGCCTGCTGCTTGCCCCGCAGGGAATCGGCGCCATGCTCACCATGCCGATCGCCGGCCGCCTCACCGACAAGATGGGTCCGGGCAAGTTCGTGCTCGGCGGCATCGTCCTGATCGTGCTCGGCCTCGGGACGTTCATGTTCCTGGGCGCGGAGACCTCGTACTGGTTGATCTGCGGCTCACTGTTCGTGCAGGGTCTCGGTATGGGCATGACGATGATGCCGATCATGTCCGCGGCCCTCGCGACGCTCAGCAACCCGCAGGTGCCCGACGGCTCGACGCTGCTCAACGTGATCCAGCAGTCGGCGACCTCGATCGGTACCGCCGTGATCTCGGTGATCCTCGCCAGCAGCCTGGCGAGCAAGCCCGAAGCAGGACTGGCGATCCTGGCGAACACCTCCGACGCACCGTTGCCGCCGGGAGTGCCGGACCCGCTGCCGGAGTCGTTCTTCGAGACCGCGGCGGACGTGTTCTCCAACACGTTCACGATCTCGGTCGTCCTGATCGTGCTCACGCTGATCCCGGCATTCTTCCTGCCCCGCAAGAAGATCGCGTCGTCGCTCACCGAAGAGGACCTCGACCGCGGTCCGATCATGATGCACTGATCCCCCCTGTCCCCGCTGGTTGAGCGCAGCTCAACCAGCGGGGTCCGATCAGTTCTCGAGCGCACCCGACTGCTGGAGAATCCACGCCAGCTCGAAGGCGACCTCTTCCCACTGCTTGTAGCGTCCACTGACGCCGCCGTGGCCGGCCGACATCTCGGTCTTGAGCAGGACCGGATTGTCCGAGGTGGTCTTCTCCTGAAGCCGCGCAACCCATTTCGCCGCTTCGGTGAACAACACCCGGGTGTCGTTCAGTGACGTCAGAGCGAGGATGGGCGGATACGGCTTCGCGTCGACGTTCTCGTAGGGCGTGTAGGTCTTCATGTACTCGTAGACCTTCGGGTCGTGGAGCGGATCGCCCCACTCGTCCCACTCGATGACCGTGAGCGGCAGAGACGGATCGAGGATCGAGTTCAGCGCGTCGACGAACGGCACCGACGCCAGAATCCCGTTGAACAGTTCGGGCGCCAGGTTGGCGACCGCACCGACCAGCAGTCCACCAGCGGACCCACCCTCGGCGACCATCTGTTGCGGTGTGGTCCACCCGGTGTCGACGAGATGCCGTCCGGCCGCGACGAAGTCGGTGAAGGTGTTGCGCTTGCTGAGCTCCTTGCCGTTCTCGTACCAGTAGCGGCCCATCTCGCCGCCGCCACGGATGTGGGCCAGGACGAAGACCATGCCGCGGTCGAGCATCGACAGTCGCGCCACCGAGAAGTAGGGATCGATGCTCGCCTCATAGGAGCCGTAGCCGTACAGCAACAGCGGCGCGGGCCTGGCGGCATCGGTCTCCTTGCGCCGCACCACCGACAGCGGGATCCGGGTGCCGTCCTCGGCGACGGCCCACTCACGGGACTGCACGTAGTCGGTCGGGTCGTAACCGCCGAGGACGGGCTGCCGCTTGAGCAGGATCCGCTCGCCGGAGGCGACATCGAGTTCGAGCAGTTCCACCGGTTCGATGAAACTGCCGTATCCGATGCGCAGCTTGGGGGCGTTCCACTCCGGGTTCGCCGCGAGCCCCGCCGAACTGAGCTCCTCCTCGAAGGTGATCTCGCGGAAGTCCGACTCGGCGGGGACGCCGTCGATCTGCCGCAGGTCGGCGATCGCGATTCGCGGCAGGGCATCTCGCCGATAGGACAGGACCAGGTAATCCGCGAAGGCGTCGAGGTCCTCGATCCGGCGCTGCGGATCGTGCGCGATGAGGGGACGACGGTCCGACGGGTCTGCGACCGGAGCGAGGTCGATGGCGAAGTTCTCCGCCTTCTGCCCGTCACGGACGTCGTTGTGCACCACGACGAGGTAATCCTCGCCGCCGATGACCGCATGCTCCACGCTGTACTCGACTCCGTCGACCCGCGGTGCGACACTGCGGAATTCACCCGTCGGATCGTCGGCGGCGAGCAGATAGCTCTCCGAGGTGATCTTGGAGCCGACGCCGATGACCAGGTACTTGTCGCTGCGTGTAGTGCCCATCCCGACCCAGAATCGCTCGTCGGGCTCGGAGAACACCTTGACGTCGTCGGAACCGGCGCCGATGTCGTGGCGCCACACCGTGTCCGGACGCCATGCGGCGTCGACGGTCGTGTAGAAGACGTGGCGGGCATCCGCCGACCACACCGCGCTCCCCGATGTATCGCGGACCTCGTCGGGAAGAAGCTCCCCACTGCGAAGATCCTTGATGCGCAGCGTGTACCGCTCGTCTCCGACGACGTCGGTGCTGTAGGCGAGCCAGTCCCCGTCGTCGCTGACGGTCAGGGCGCCGAGGCTGAAGAAGTCGTGTCCCTCCGCCTCGACATTGGCGTCGAGCAGGATCTCCTCGCCGGGAAGCGGGTCATCGCCGACCTCCGGCGGGGTCCAGTCGTCGGCGGAGCGGATCGGGCACCGGCAGGACGTCGCGTACTGCTTGCCCTCGTGGGTGCGTCCGTAATACCAGTACTGTCCGCGCCGGTTGGGCACCGACATGTCGGTTTCCTTCGTGCGGCTCTTGATCTCGCCGAAGATCTGCGCGCGGAGGTCGGCCAGATGGCCGGTGTGCGACTCGGTGTAGGCATTCTGACCCTCGAGATAGGCGATCACCTCCGGGTCGTCCTTGTCGCGCAACCACTCGTAGTCGTCGACAAAGGTGTCGCCGTGATGGGTGCGCTCGGTGGGCACCTTCTTGGCGACCGGTGGGGTCGCGCTGTGCACGGTCGGATCGAATTCCTCGTTGCTCATCAGATCACCTCCGCATCGGGCCAATCGGCAAAGGACTTCTGCGAAATCCATTCGTACGCATCGACATACCGTTGGCGTGTACGTTCGACGATGTCATCGGGCAACGAGGGCGGCGCGACGTCGGAAGCTCGGTCCCATCCGGATTCGGCACTCGTCAGCCAGTTCCGCACGATCTGCTTGTCGAAGCTCGGCTGCACCTTGCCGGCCTCGTAGGTGGCTGCTTCCCAGTACCGCGACGAGTCGGGGGTGAGCACCTCGTCGGCGAGGACGAGCTCCCCGTCGACTCCGCGGCCGAACTCGAATTTGGTGTCGGCGAGGATGATTCCGCGCTCGGCCGCGACCGCTGCACCGCGCGCGTAGATGTCGAGCGTGGCCGAACGCAGCGCCTCGGCGAGTTCGGCACCCTGCGTCTCGACGACCCGCTCGAAACTGATGTTCTCGTCGTGCTCGCCCTGCTCGGCCTTGGTGGCCGGGGTGAAGATCGGCTCGGGGAGCTCGCTCGCCTCCGACAGACCTGCCGGCAGTGCGACGCCGCACACCGATCCGGTCGCCTGGTAGTCGAGCAGACCCGAACCGGTCAGGTAGCCGCGTGCAACGCACTCGACCTGCACCATCGGCAGTCGTCGGACCACCATCGAGCGGCCCACCACATGAGCCGGGATGCGTTCGTCGGTCGGCCCGCCTGCGAGATGGTTGGGCACCCCGAGCTCGTCGAACCAGTAGAAACTCATCGCCGTCAGGATGCGTCCCTTGTCGGGGATCGCGGGACTGAGGATGTGGTCGTAGGCCGAGATCCGGTCGGACGCCACCAGCAGCAGGGTGTCGGCGTCGATCTCGTAGATCTCGCGGACCTTCCCCGACGCCAGATGTCGGTAGGACTGCAGTTCAGGACGCATGGACTCGACCCTAGAGGGTGAGGTGACCTCGTGAGGCGGCAGGGACCTCCCGTCCGCCACCGGGCCCCGGGGTCTGCGATCCTGGACCGATGAGCGAGCCGCACATCACCATCACCTACTGCACGCAGTGCAACTGGCTGCTGCGGGCGTCGTGGATGGCCTCGGAACTGCTGAACACCTTCGGCACCGAGGTCGGGTCGGTGACTCTCGTCCCCGGCACCGGCGGGGTGTTCGTCATCGACGTCGACGGCACGCAGATCTGGGAACGCAAGCGCGACGGCGGCTTCCCCGGCGCTCCCGAACTCAAGCGACTCGTCCGCGATGTCGCGTTCCCGGACTGGAACCTGGGGCACGGCGACGTCTCGACCCCCGAATAGCAGTGCCGACCTTCTGCTCCCTGAGGTGCGA
>NZ_JBHYNC010000056.1:0-20200 GCF_042743165.1 Gordonia sp. NPDC058843 | reverse complement strand
TCTCCCCCCCCCCCCACCCCCCGCCCCCACCTAGGGCCCCGCGTGGGGCGCGCCCCCCCCCCCACGAAGGGTGTAGCAACGTGTCTCACCAGGCCCTTCGTGGCTCGTCGCTTGCGCTCCTCGCACCTCAGGGACCAGTGGGTCTGTGGCTTTTCGGATCAGGGAGCGGGGGACGTCAGCGGGCCGGATTCAGGTGCGCAGGCGCGCTACAGAATCGGCGCCGGGGCGTAACCGGCGGCGTCGGGGTACTGGCCGATGATCTTCTCCGCGGCCGCGATCACGTCGGCGACCTGCTGCTCGGCGGCACCCACGAAGGCGGTCTTGTCGGCGAGCAACGCGTCGAGCTGCGTGCGGTCGAGCGGGATGCGGTCGTCGGCGGCGAGCCGGTCGAGGAGATCGGGTTCGCGTCCCTCCTCCCGCATGGCGAGGGCCACGGAGACGGCATTCTCCTTGATCGCCTCGTGGGCGGTCTCGCGTCCGACACCCGCACGCACCGCGGCCATCAGGACCTTGGTAGTCGCGAGGAACGGCAGGTAGCGGTCGAGTTCGTTGGCGATCACCGCCGGGTAGGCGCCGAATTCGGCGAGCACGGTCAGGAAGGTCTCCATCAGACCGTCGATCGCGAAGAACGCGTCGGGCAGCGCGACGCGGCGGACGACCGAGCAGAACACGTCGCCCTCGTTCCATTGCGCGCCCGCCAGTTCCGCGGCCATCGAGCCGTAGCCCCGGAGCACGACCGCGAGCCCGTTGACGCGCTCGCAGCTGCGGGTGTTCATCTTGTGCGGCATCGCCGAGCTGCCGACCTGTCCGGGCTGGAAGCCCTCGGTCACGAGCTCGTGGCCGGCCATCAGACGGATGGTGTGGGCCAGCGACGACGGCGCCGCGGCCATCTGCACGAGAGCCGACACCACGTCGTGGTCGAGCGAACGGGGGTAGATCTGGCCGACCGAGGTGAACGAGCGAGCGAAACCGAGGTGATCGGCGACGCGGCCCTCGAGGTCGGCGAGCTTGACCGCATCTCCACCGAGGAGGTCGAGCATGTCCTGCGAGGTGCCCATCGGCCCCTTGATGCCGCGCAGCGGATAACGGTCGATCAGCTCGCGCAAGCGGGTCAGCGCGATCATGAGTTCGTCGGCGGCGGAGGCGAATCGCTTGCCGAGCGTGGTGGCCTGGGCGGCGACGTTGTGGCTGCGTCCGGCCATCACCGTCGACGAATAGTCGGCCGCGAGGGCGACGATTCGCGCCAGCACCGCGACCCCGTGGGCGTGGACGTGCTCGAGGGAACGCAGGATCTGCAGCTGCTCGACGTTCTCGGTCAGGTCGCGGCTGGTCATGCCCTTGTGGATCTGCTCGTGACCGGCGAGGGCGTTGAACTCCTCGATCCGGGCCTTCACATCGTGGCGGGTGACCCGTTCACGTTCGGCGATCGACGCGAGATCGACCTGGTCGACGACGCGCTCGTAGTCGGCGATGGCGTCGGCCGGTACGTCGATGCCGAGGTCACGCTGGGCCTTGAGGACCGCGATCCACAGTCGCCGTTCGAGTTCGATCTTGGTGCTCGCCGACCACAGCTCGGCGAGATCGGCGGAGGCATAGCGGCTGGCCAGGACGTTGGCGATGACGGGCTTCGACACCCGCCCAGTGTAGGTTGCCGCCGATCAGATCCTCAAAAAGCGCCTCGCGGGCGCACACCAGGGGCGAGGGGTGTGTTCCCTCAGAAGGCGATGCACGCTCCGTTGGAGCCGTAACCCTGCCGCACGCGGACGAATGTCGGTGGCGAGACCTTCCCGTTCTGGACCGCATACAGGTACTTGTCGCCGATACGGTGCGGAACCCAGGTGGTCGAGGCGAGAGCACCCTGGGCCAGGTCGCGTCCCACCAAGCGTGGCGGTAGACCGGCCCTGACCTCGAAGAACTCAACCCAGCCGGATGAGTCGACCGCCACGGTCAGCGGATAGGTGCAACCTGTGCCGTAGACCGCCGAGGAGAACGGGACCGATGCATCGACCCGTCCGGCCGGCGCCGCCTGCGCAGCCGGGGCGGCGAATGCCGTCGCACCCATCACCGCCGCGCCGAGCGCGGCTCCGATCCCCACCATCAACCGTCGTGCCGACACACGATCCCCCTACCCGTTGGTGACCTGAGGCCCCATCGTGTCATCGCCGCGCGGCCCGCGCGGCCTATTCACGAGGTTCGCTGTCCGGTCACTCCCTCGGCGCGAGGACGTCGACGACGTCGAGCAATGCGTCGCGCACCGCGTCGACCGGCCGGACGGCGGTCTGCCCCAACGCGCCGACGATGGCGCCGTCCTCGATGCCGATCAGCTGCGCGATGTGAGCCGGGTCGGCGACACGATGCGACTTCACCAGGAGCTCGCAGTGGTGGAACGCGAGCGACTGTCCACGGGCGGCGACGACGGTACGCAGAAGCGGGTAGCGCGCTGCGAGAGCGATCATCTCGTATCGCGCGGACAGTTGCTGGACCGTGGTGTCGGGGCCGACGAAGACGTCGGCGAGGGCGCCCGCCGTCGCGGCGCTGCCGCGGTGCCGACGCGGAAGGGCGTTGCAGCGGGCGACGACTGCGGCCTCGTCGTGCGCGCACAGGTTGGCGGCAGCCTCGGCCATCAGGTCATCGAGCGAGCCGAAGTAGTAGGTGGTCGATGCCAGCGGGAGCTTCGCACGCTCGGCCACCGCGCGATGACGCACGGCGTCGAAGCCGCCTTCGAGCAACAGCTCGCCGGCAGCCTCGATCAATCGAGACCGCCGCCGCGCACCCTTCGGTGTCGCCGCCGAGGTCATCATGGTTGTTCATGCTGCCAAAGGGCCGGTACCGTCGTATCGCTTTCACCAAAGCGACACACGCCCAGTCGGATTCCCGTATAAGTCCGCTGACCTCTGGCAACGCCCGTTCCGTTGTCCCCTCGCTCACCGCACCCCCGGCGCGATCCGGGGGCCTCGTCAGTCGGACGTCGGACACCGGGGTACGACGAGCGCACCCGCGGTTACCGTGAGCGCATGCAGTTCGACGGCCTTCATGCTGTCGCCGATTACGCGGCGCTCTACACCTGCCTCCGGCAGGTCGCGTTCGCCGATCTCCTCCGCGAGCGGTTGGGGAATTTCGAGGCGCGCTGCGACCCGGCGGAGCGGACCGTCGTCTTCACCTCGACATCCTCACCCGGACAAAGCGGTCAGCACGAGCTTGTCCGTTCGCGGGCCACCCTGATCGCGGTGATCGAGTCGGACGCCATCGTGTGGGGCTGGGCTCATCCCTGCGGTGAGCCGGCCGGTCCCGCCGCCGCGCTGCGGGACGTCGGTGCCAGGTTCGGCGTCGACGACTTCGCCGTTCCCCGGGTGCCATTGCCGCACAGTCTGTCTCGCGATCAGGTCGCCGACTACCGGACGCAGGCGATCGACATCGTGGCCGCGGCCGCGGTCGAGAGCACCGGTATCAGTCCGTATTGGACGGCGCGGCTCGAGGACGGGGATCTCGCGGTGTACCTCCTCGCCGACGTCGCGCTGCCCGAGCCGAGCTTCGCCGACTTCGCCACCATGATGCCGACGGTGATGAGATCTCTTGCGGTGAACGACCATCGGGTGGCGATCCACGGGATGGCCGCGCGGCGCGGCTGGCACATCAGCTGGCGCACCGGCTCCGACGGCGGCCGGTCGCCGATCTGCGACGTCACCGATGGCGAGTCCGTCGCACACGTCGAGTTCGACCGGCGCGCGCGGCCCGTCGACTTCAGCTGTGAACTCGTCGGACCGGCCTGAACCCACGCCCTTCGCCTCGGTGACACCGCGAACCGTGGGACCATCGGGACATGTCTCCCGACCACGACGACACCCATCTCCGGCGGGCCATCGAACTCGCCGCTGCGGCCCGCGACCGCGGCGACCACCCGTTCGGCTCACTCCTGGTGGCACCGGACGGCACCGTGGTGGCGGAGGGGATGAACACCGTCGACACGGAGCGAGATCCGACCGGGCACGCCGAGACCAACGTCGTGCGTGCGGTCGGGCACCTCGATCTCGCCGCCAGGGCCGAGCTGACGCTGTACACCAGTACCGAACCGTGCGCCATGTGCGCCGGGGCGATCTACTGGGCCGGGATCGGTGCGGTCGTCTACGCGCTCGGTGAGGACGACCTGCGGGCGATGACCGGTGACGACCCCGCGAATCCGACGCTGGCGATGCCGTGCCGCCGGGTCTTCGACGCGGGTAGCCGGCCGATCGTCGTGCGCGGTCCGCACACCCTCGACTCCGCACGCGAGGTCCATGCCGGTTTCTGGCAACACAGTTGACGCTCAGATCGGCCGCTTGTCCTCCGATCGACCGCTGAACACGCCGGGTGTGAGACAGATTCCTCACATCGGTGCGCGTTGCGCGCCGATCCGTTGCGGCAAGGCGGGGGTCGCCTATTACCCTGTTGACTCGATGACCCGAGTACCGCCCCTCCCCCGTGATCCCGACGAGCGCAACAGTGCTCTCGTCGGTCGTCGTGCTGTCCTGGCCGCCGGTTTCGGCGCCGCCGCGCTGGGTGTGGCCGCATGCTCTGGTTCGACGCCGCCGACGTCCGTGCAGCCGCGCAAGCTGGAGGGCCAGGCCGACGACGAACTCCCGGTCGAGGCGTCGCCACCGCCGGTCACCGGTGGTCCGCCGCTGATCACCGGCAGCTTCCGCTCGGCGCGCATGGGTGGCCGCGACACACGCTGGGCCGTCGCCCGCCCCAACGGCGTGACCGGCACCCTGCCCGTCGTCGTCGTGCTCCACGCGCTGAACACCAACGAGAAGTCGATCTTCTCGCCGCGGCTCGAGATGCAGACCGTGATGCAGCAGTATGTCGATGCCGGAAACGCGCCGTTCGCTCTGGCGGCCGCCGACATCGGGCGCAACTACTATCACCGCCGTACCGACGGGACCGACGGCGGCGCGATGGTCCTCGACGAGTTCCTGCCGATGCTGGCGAGCAATCCCGATCTGGATCTGTCGACCGAGCGCATCGGTCTGTTCGGCTGGTCGATGGGCGGTTACGGCGCGCTGCGCCTGGCCGCGATGCTGGGCTCGCCGCGCGTGGCCGCGGTGGCGGTCAGCTCCCCCGCGATGTGGGCCGACCCGCGCAACTTCCCGCCGCGCGCCTTCGACGGCATCGCCGACTACCAGGCCAATTCGCTGTTCGGCGCTCAGCCGAAGTTCGCGAAGATCCCGCTGCTGATCAACATCGGCTCGAGCGACCAGTTCTACACCTACACGCGCCAGTGGGCCGCCGGACTCCGCCCGCCCGCCGCGTTCGGCACGGCGGCGGGTGGTCACACCAACCGGTACTGGCGCAGCGTCCTGCCTGAGCAGGTCGAGTTCCTCGGACGGAACCTGGCGATCTGAGTCGGGTTCCGCTCACGGATTCCGTTCGCGCTCACACGATTTCGGTGAGCGGGAACGGATGATGTGCGCGAGCTCTAAATGCTGATCCGGCCCTCGAGGGCGTTGCGGCCGATGTCCGTGCGGAAGTGGGAACCGGGGAGTCTGATGTTCGCGATGCGCGCGTAGGCCTGCTCGCGGGCCTCGGCGAGGTCGGCACCGGTACCCACCACCGCGAGCACCCGCCCACCGGAGGAGACAACCGCGCCGTCGGCGTTGCGCGCGGTGCCGGCGTGCAGCACCCCGTCGATGTCGGCGCCGGTGATGGCGTCGCCGGTGCGCGGCTTGCCGGGGTAGTTCTCCGCCGCGACGACCACGGTGACCGCGGCACCGTCACGCCACTGCAGCGGTGGCAGGTCGGCGAGGGTGCCCGTGGCAGTCGCGTGCAACGCCTGTCCGAGTGGCGATTCGAGCAGGGCCAGCACCGCCTGCGTCTCCGGATCGCCGAAGCGACAATTGAATTCGACGACTGCGGGGCCGTCGGCGCCGATCGCCAGACCCGCGTACAGCAGGCCGGAGAACGGGATGCCGCGTCGAACCATCTCGGCGGCAACGGGTGTGACGACCTCGTCGACGATGCGCGCGGTCATCTCAGCTGGCAGCCAGGGCAGCGGGGTGTAGGCACCCATGCCGCCGGTGTTGGGTCCGGCATCGTCGTCGCCGACGCGCTTGTGGTCCTGCGCGGGCAGCAGCGGCACCACGGTCTCGCCGTCGACGAGACAGAACAGCGACACCTCTGGCCCGTCGAGGAAGCTCTCCAGCAGGACCGGGTGCCCGCTCTCGAGGCACTCGGCGGCGTGGTCGCGGGCGACCTCGCGGTCGGCGGTGACCACCACGCCCTTGCCCGCTGCCAGACCGTCGTCCTTGACCACCCAGGTGGGGCCGAAGCGGTCGAGCGCGGCGTCGAGCCGGGCGGGATTGTCGACGATCTCGGCGTGGGCGGTCGTGACCCCCGCGGCCTTCATGACGTCTTTGGCGAACGCCTTGGACCCCTCGATCTGCGCGGCCTGCGCACTCGGACCGAACGTGGCGATCCCGGCGGCGCGCAGGGCGTCGGCGACCCCGAGGACCAGGGGCACCTCGGGACCGATGACCACGAGGTCGGCGTCGATCTCGCGCGCCAGCGCCACGACCGCGTCGCCCGAGACGGCGTCGACGGGGTGGTTCGTGGCGATCGACGAGGTGCCGGCGTTGCCCGGGGCGACGTGTAGGTCGGTGACCGCCGGATCACTTGCCAGACCGATGAGGAGGGCATGTTCGCGGCCGCCCGAGCCGATCACGAGTACGCGCACGTCCATGACTCTAAACGCCGGTACCCGTGACCGCCCAAACGGTGTCGGCGCCGGTCAGCTCGTGGGCTGGGTGAGGTCGTACAGGGTCACGCCGTCGACGGTGACGGCGGTGAAATTCTCCTGCACCCAGGTGCTGATCTGCGACGACGGTCGCGCCGAGTTGCCGCCCATGGCGCCCCCCATACCGGGACCAGAACCACCGCCGATGAAGTAGTGGATCTTCTTCGCGGCGACGAGCTCCTGGAACTCCGCCAGGGTCGGCGACGGGTCGCTTCCGTTGAACCCGCCGATCGGCATCACCGAGTGGCCGGTCTCGAGCTGGTAGCCGGAGGCCGACATCGATCCCACCGCAGCGGCCACCCAGGTGTAGTCGTCGGCGTCGGCGGTGAGCCTGTCCACGAGCGCCGCCGACGGCGTCGAACCACGGAGCAGTCCTCCGGCGCCGTCGCCACCGCGACCGCCCCCATCCTGTTGACCCATACCGGGCATCCCCTGCCCGGGTGCTCCCAATCCCTGCGGTGGCATGCCAGGCATGCCTCGTCCGCCGGGACCGCCCGGGCCACCTCGTCCACCCGGTCCACCGCCACCGGGACCGAACTCGCCCGCGACGCGCGGTCCCGCGGTGATGATGGATCCGCTCTTCTCGGTCGCGATGGTGTCGACGGTGTAGGCGACCGGGCCGGCCAGACCGGCCATGACGGCCCCGATGAGGGCCGCGGCCGCGATGCCCCGACGCCGGGCGACGACCATGGCCACCGCCGCGGCGAGCCCGACGACGAGCACGGTGAACCGGAGCCACGGCACGAAGTCGGGCGTGCGGTCGAGCAGGACGTGGCCCCAGATCGCGGCGATCGCGATGGAGATCCCCAGCGCGATCCGCACCCACAACCGGTCCCGGTGCGACCAGCACACCGCCGCGCCGCCGGCGACGACCGCGGCGACCGCGGGAGCCAGTGCCGCCGTGTAGTACTGGTGGAAGATCCCGGCCATGAAGCTGAAGACACCCATCGTGACCAGCAGCCAGAGTGACCAGACGACCAGAAAGGCGCGACGCGGGTCGGTCCGTCGGGCCTTCCCGACGAGCACGAGCGCCACGACGACGAGGAGCAGTCCGGTCGGGATGAGCCAGGCGATCTGACCACCCTGCGCGGGTTCGAACATCCGCAGCCAGCCGGTTTCACCCCACGCGCCGCCACCGCCACCGGCACCGCCCGGGCCACGACCCATGCCCTCCATCGCATTTCCACCACCACCGGGGACGACGGCGCCGATCTCGTTGCCGTTGAGCCGGCCGAGGCCGTTGTAACCGAGAGTCAGTTCGAGAATCGAATTGCTCTGCGAGCCACCGATGTACGGCCGTGACGAGGCCGGCCACAGCTCGACGGCGAGAATCCACCAGCCTGCGCTCACGATCATCGCGCCGAGCGCCGCGACCAACTGGCCCAGCCTGCGCAACCACCCGCGTGGACCGAAGGCCAGGTAGGTGACGGCCAAAGGCGGGACGATCAGCATGACCTGCAGCTGCTTGGTGAGGAAGCCGAACCCGACGAACACCCCGGTGAGGACCAGCCATCGCCATCGACCGTCCTCCAGGCCCTTCATCATCGACCAGACGGCCGCGATCATCAGCAGGATGAGGAGCGCCTCGGGGTTGTCGAAGCGGAACATCATCGCCGCGACCGGTGTCACCGCGAGGGTCGCACCCGCGAAAATCCCGGCCCAGTGACCGAGGTACCTCCGGGTGATCAGGTAGAGCAGAGCCACCGAGGCGACGCCCATCAGCGCCTCGGGTACCAGGATCGACCACGGGTTGACCCCGAAGATCCGCGCACTGAGTCCCGGAATCCACAGTGAGGCAGGCGGTTTGTCGACGGTGATGGAGTTCGCCATGTCCGACGACCCGAAGAACCACGCCTTCCATGACTGAGAACCGGCCTGGATGGCCGCCGAGTAGAAGGAGTTGGCCCATCCGTTGATCGACAGGTTCCACAGGTAGGCGACGGCGGTGCCGACCAGGAGCGCGATCACCGAGAGGCGTTCCCCGCGCGTTTTTTTCGACAACGAACACGTCACGCCCGAGGGATCGGGGGGCGCGACGGGATTCGTCGCGTGGACGAGGGTGGTGCTCATGCGGAAACCTCCGTGTGGTGAACGGGCGCCTTGCGGAACACCCAGCGGAGACCGATGAACCGGGTGAGGGTCGCCACCAGGTTCGCGATCACCAGGATCATCAGCTCGATGTGTTTGGTCGTGTCGGGTGCGGCGGTGTGGAGCACGAGCAGCGCACCGGAGGTCACCAGCCAGCCGAACAGGAACACCCCCAGCCCGAAGAGCTGATGGCGCAAGGCGTTGTCGCGACCGCGGATGCCGAAGCTGAACCGCCGGTTGGCGGCGGTGTTGAGGACGGCGGTGATCCCGAGGGCGACCACGTTCGAGATCTGGGCGCCGAGGAACGAGTGGAGCGCCAGGAACAGCATCGCGTAGGCGAGCGTGGAGGCCACGCCCACCACGCAGAAACGTGCCAACTGGCCGACCATCCCCGTCGGCACCCCGTCGAGCTGCGGTCCAGCGGCTCGGTTCCGGCCGATGGACGCACGCAGCTGCGCGATCGGCAACCGGCCCATCGCCAGCGCGAGACCCACGCGCGCACAGCCTCTGAGGTCTGCGATCGCGGTCGGCATGATGTCGACGGTGCTGTCGGGGTCGTCGACCCAGTCCACCGGCACCTCGGCGATGCGCAGACCGATCTGCTCGGCGAGGACCAAGAGCTCGGTGTCGAAGAACCAGCCGGTGTCGGCGACGAACGGCAACAGCTCCCGCGCGATGTCGGTGCGCATCGCCTTGAAACCGCACTGCGCGTCGGAGAACCTGGCACCCATCGCGGTCCGCAGCATCAGGTTGTACGAGCGGGAGATGAACTCGCGCTTGGGGCCGCGGACGACCCGCGCGGAGCGACTGAGACGCGTGCCGATCGCGATGTCGGAGTGACGCGAGACGAGCGGGGCGATGAGTGGCATCAGGGCATTGAGATCGGTCGAGAGGTCGACGTCGCAGTAGGCGACGATCTCGGCGTCACTGTGCTGCCACACCGAGCTCAGCGCGCGACCGCGTCCCTTCTGCTCCAGATGGACGACGCGCACGCCGTCGATCTCGCCCGCCAGTGCGACGGCGATCGCGAGGGTGTCGTCGGTGCTGGCGTTGTCGGCGACGGTGATCCGCGAGGCATAGGGCACGTGCAGGCGCAGGTGGTCGGCGAGGCGACGCACCGACGACGCGATGTCGGCCTGCTCGTTGTAGACGGGGACCACGATGTCGACTACCGGATTCGGCGTGGACGTGTCGGCGAGTGTGTACATCTGCGCCGTCCGGCCCGGCGGTGCTTCTGGGATCATGGGGACCACTGTCGGTTCCCAGCCTCGGCTCACTCTGCGCGTGAGCTGCCAGGTTCCTGTGAACGCTTGCCGGCACGACCGGCACGGTGTGGACGGACATCGTGGGCGTGTCCGAGAGCGCATCTACATTGGGCACATGCCCGCAACCCTCGCCCCGGACCAGCTGACCGCCGCCAACCGCGTCATCACCAGCCTGGCCGGTGAGGGCGCCGCGCTGCGCGATGACCAGCTCCGGGCCGTGACCGCGCTCGCCGGCCGTCCCGCCGATCCCGCCGAGCGCGGCGCGCGAGTGCTGGTCGTCCAGGCCACCGGATGGGGCAAATCGGCCGTGTACTGGTCGGCGACGGCGATCATCCGGGCCGGTGGCGGTGGGCCGACGCTCATCGTGTCGCCGTTGTTGTCCCTCATGCGCGACCAGGTCTCGGCCGCTGCCCGCGGCGGCTTGTCGGCGGCCACACTCAACTCGTCGAACGTCGACGAGTGGTCGACGATCGAGGCACAGCTGCGAGCCGGTGACCTCGACGTCCTGCTCGTGTCGCCGGAACGTCTCGCCAACCCCGGCTTCGGTCGCCGGGTCCTCGACGCCCTCGCCGGCAACCTGGGTCTGCTCGTCATCGACGAGGCGCACGCGGTCTCCGACTGGGGTCACGACTTCCGTCCCGACTACCGCCGAGTCGCCGACGTCCTGCGCACCGTCAACCCGACGACGCCGGTCCTGGCCACCACCGCCACCGCCAACGCCCGTGTCACCGAGGACGTGGCCGCTCAACTCGACGCCGGCACAGCGGGTGATCCGACCCTCGTCCTGCGCGGGCCGCTTGCGCGAAAGTCCCTGCACCTCAACGTGCTCGACGGACTCACCCCGGTCGAGCGCTACGGCTGGGTGGCGCAGTCGCTGTCCGCCCTCCCGGGGTCGGGCATCGTGTACGTGCTGACGGTCGCCGACGCCGACCGTCTGGTCGAGGCGATCCGCGCGGTGCACGGCGACGCCGTCGGAGTTGCCGCCTACACCGGTCAGCTCGACGCCGACCGCCGCCACGAACTCGAAGACGCGTTGCTACGCAACGAGGTCAAGGCGCTGGTCGCGACGTCGGCGCTCGGGATGGGCTACGACAAACCCGATCTCGGATTCGTGGTTCACGTCGGGTCGCCACCGTCACCGGTCTCCTACTACCAGCAGGTCGGCCGTGCCGGTCGCGCCCTCGACGACGCCGTCGTGATGCTCTTGGCGTCGCAGACCGACGACCGGATCTGGGACCACTTCGCGACCGCGACGATCCCCGACCCGGACAAGATGCGTGATCTGCTCGCCGCGCTCGAGTCCGCGGACGAACCGCAATCGGTGATCCAACTCGAGGCCGCGACCCGATTCCGCCGTACCCGTATCGAATTGATGCTCAAGCAACTGGCGGTCGACGGTGTCACCGACCGGACGCCCGACGGGTGGGTCGTCACGGGCAAGCCCTGGACCTACGATGCGGCGCACTACGAGGGCATCCTCGCCGTGCGTCGCCGCGAGGCCGACATCATGCGGGCCTACATCGCGGGACGCACCTGCTTGATGCGGCTGCTGACCGAGTCACTCGACGACCCGCAGGCCGCGGACTGCGGGCGCTGTTCGGTCTGCCGAGGCGCCCTGAGCGACGGACTCACCGACTCCGTCGACGACGAGACCGTACGCACCGTGACCTCGACGCTGCGCCGCAAGGCCCAGACCCTGGACCCGCGCAAGATGTGGCCGGGTGGCGAATTCGGCCGTCGCGGAAGGATTCCCGCCGACCTACTCGCTGCTCCGGGGCGCGTATTGGCCCATGCCGACGCCCCGGAGTGGGTGGAGGTGCTCGCCGCCGCGCGCAACGGGGACGAGCGCGCGGTGGCCGAATTGGGCGATGCCGCGGTCGCGACCCTGGCCGCCTGGGTACGCGACACCGGCGTACGCGCCGACCTCATCGTGTCGCTGCGCTTGACCGGCACCACGCTCGCCGAGACATTGGCCGAGCACCTGCGGAAGGTCGGGAAACGTGACGGCGGGAGTTTTCCCGTGCGCATGGGCGATCCACCGACCGACGCGACGGGCGCCGTCGAGGCCACCTACTGGCGGGATCACCTCGGCGACCCGCCCGACGTCGCCGGCCGCAACGTGATGCTCGTCGTCGACGCCAACAGCTCCGGCTGGCCGATCACCCTGGCCGCCGCCGCACTCCGCGAAGCCGGAGCGACCGCGGTGCTACCGCTCCTGATCCACCGGACGGTGTGAACCCTCCGCAAACCCACCCCTATTCGGCAAACCCACCACCGTGCGAGGGGGTGGGTTTGCCGAAAAAGGGTGGGTTTGCAGGGGGTCAGTCGGCGACGTACTCGCCGTAGCCGAGGGAACGCAGGCTCGCGCGGATCTTCTCGGCCGCGGCGTCGAGGTCCTCGGGACGGACGTTCTTGTTCGCGTTGGCGAGGTCGAAGGTCTCGAGCGACAGCGCCGGGAACACATGGACATGCACGTGCGGGACTTCGAGGCCGGCGATGAGCAGACCCATCCGAGGGGCGTCGAAGGCGTCCTTCACCGCGCGGCCCACGTTCTGCGCGACCGCGCTGAGGTGGGCGAACGCCGCGGTGTCCATCTGCTCCCAGTGATCGACCTCGGCACGGGGAACCACCAGGACGTGACCGGGGGTGACGGGCTCGATGGTGAGGAACGCGACCGCTTCGCCGTCCTTCCAGACGAACCGACCGGGGAGATCGCCGTTGATGATCATGCTGAAGACCGATGCCATGGGCCCGAGTCTAGGTGCTGCGCCCATCGCGGCGGTGACGCCGGCGGCAACAACGGGTGTTGTCCCAGAAGTGTCGGGGCCGGACTGTCTGCGGCCGACTGTCGGGGGTCCATGACATCCTTTTCGGTGTGAGTGGGCCAGAATCATCCCCGGCGGGACGCACCTCCCGACCCGTCGTCGGATCCAGCGACGTCCTGGCCCGCGCCCAACGCTTCCCACGTCTTCGGTACATGGGGTCGAAGTACCGTCTCCTGCCCCACCTCGAACGCACCTTCGCCGAGATCGGTGGGTCCACCGCGGTCGACGCGTTCTCCGGTTCCGGAGTGGTGTCCTATCTGCTGAAGGCGCAGGGCTTCGAGGTCGTCAGCAACGACTTCCTCAACTTCCCGCACATCATCACCCGCGCGTCGGTCGCCAATTCGAGTGTCCGGCTCGAGCCGGAACTGATCGAGGCGATCTGCGGTCCCCCCGCCGACGACCGCGACTACATCTCACGGACCTTCGACGGCCTGTACTTCACCACCGAGGACCGCGCATTCCTGGACTCGGCGTGGTCGCACGTCGACGCCTTGCGCGGGTACCGGCGCGACCTCGCGATCGCCGCCCTGGTGCTCTCGGCCGCTCGCAAACAACCGCGCGGCGTGTTCACCTTCACCGACTCGACGCGCTACGCCGACGGCCGGCGCGATCTGACGATGACCCTGCGCGACCACTTCCGTCTGCGGGCTGCCGCGGACTACAACGCCACCGTGTTCAGCAACGCGCGCAAAAGCCGAAGTGTGCAGGGCGACATCTTCGACCTCGAACTGCCGTGGTCCGCACCGCCGGATCTGGTCTACCTCGATCCCCCGTATGCCCCGCCGACCGACGACAACGACTACATCAAGCGCTATCACTTCCTCGAGGGATTGTCGGCCTACTGGCGCGGCATGAGCATCATGGAGAACACGAAGACCAAGAAGCTGCCGAAGCGATTCACGCCATTCGCCTACAAGCGGACCATCGAGGACGCGCTGCTGCGCACCTTCGAGCATTTCGAGGACGCCGGCGCGATCGTGCTGTCGTACTCGTCGAATGCGTTGCCGGGCAAGGACCGCATCGTCGACCTGCTCGGCAAGGTCAAGCCGTCCGTCGAGGTCATCGCTATCGACCACAAGTACAGCTTCGGCACCCACGCGGCCGCGACGCGCCGCGACGTCAGCGAGTACCTGTTCATCGGCCGGGACTGACCGGCAGACCCGACGAACCAGGGACACGACGAACAATGAGCACCGCGGGCGACTTCGACGACTACCTGACATCGTTGGGACGGTTGACCTCTCACGTCGACCCGACCGCGTCGACGCCGGAGGCCGAGCGGATCACCCAGGCCACGACCCGCCTCGGCGAGCTCCTCGACACCGACATCGCCGGACTCGCGGCCTGGGTGCGCGACAACCCCACCGACGTCCCTGTTCTCGGACTCGCAGTCGGGCTGTCGCAGGAGAAGCTGAAGAACGCCCTGCGCGATCGGTTCGACACCAGCGGCTGGCACGCATTGGCCCGGGCGAAACCGGTCGAGCTGGTGACCTGGCTCGACACCGAATTCGACCTCGTCCGCATGTTGCGCACCCAGCTGTCCCGGACCTTCACCTTCGCCGACATCCTCGTGGCCCGCGCAGGCACACGGGCCACCGCCACGCGCGCGGGTGCGTCGGGACGTCGCATCGAGGACGAGATCGAGGACATCGCCCGCGACATCGGTCTCGACTACGTCACCCGCTCCCGGTTCGCGGGGCGCAACGGGCGCACCGCGCCTGCCGACCTGATCGTGGGCGACCCGTCGTCGGCCGACATCGTGGTGGCGGCCAAGGGTTTCGACTCGACCGGCTCGAAACTCACCGACGCGGTCCGCGAGATCGAGGAGATGGCCGAGGTGCGGTTGCCAACCCAGCTGGTTCTCGCCGTCATCGACGGAATCGGCTGGAAGTCGAGGCAATCCGACCTGCGACGCATCCACCAGCTCTGGGTCACACGTCAGATCGACGGCATGTACACACTCGTCGGGCTCGACCGATTCCGCGACGACGTCACCGACTTCGCGAAGTTGCGCCGGTTGATCTAGTCGGCGTTCGCGAGTGGCAATCGAACCCAGAATGTGGCCCCTGCACCGGGACTCGTGTCGACACCGACCTGCCCACCATGTGCGGCCACCAGGGCGGCGACGATCGACAGGCCGAGACCGCTGCCACCGCCGGAGCCGCGGTGCCGCGAGGAGTCGCCGCGGTAGAAGCGCTCGAAGACGTGGTCGGCATCCTCCGCCGTGAGTCCCGGGCCCGTGTCGGCGACAGTCAGCACCGCCTCACCGGCGGACGAACCGTCGTCGGTGCTGTCGTCGATGTTGTCGTCGATGGCCACCCTGACCGTGATCGAGGCGTCCGGCGGCGTGTGATTCACCGCGTTGCCGATGAGGTTGCGTAGCACCTGCACCAGACGTGGTCCGTCGCCGAGGACGACCGGGGGCCGGTCACCCGGGACGACGTCGAGCCGGATCTCGCGCTCGGGCGCCGCGACACGCGCGCTCTGCACGGCGTCGGCGGCCAGACCGAGGAGGTCCACGGGTGCAGAATCCATAGGACGCGCGGCATCGAGTCGCGCGAGCATCAGCAGATCCTCCACCATCAGGTTCATCCGGCCGGCCTCGTCGTCGATGCGTCGCATCGCGTCGGTGACATCGGGAACGCCGCCCTGCGAATAGAGTTCGGCGAAGCCCTTGATGGACGTGAGCGGAGTCCGCAATTCGTGACTGGCGTCGGCGACGAAACGGCGCATCCGCTCCTCGGAGGCGCGCGCCTGCTGTTCCGACGCTGCGGTCGAGGCGAAGGCGTGTTGGATCTGACCGAGCATCCGATTCAGCGAGTCCGACAGGCTGCCGACCTCGGTGTTGGGTGGTGCGGGTGGCACGCGCCGTGTCAGGTTCCCCTCGGCGATCTCGTGCGCCGTCTCCTCGACCCGGCGCAGCGGACGCAGGCTCGTGCGCACCAGGACGTAGCTCAGCACCCCGATGAGCAGGACGACCAGGGCGCCGATCGCGATCTGCAGCCAGATCAGTCTGTTCACCGTGTCGTCGATGTCGGACATCGGCGTGGCCACGATCGACCTGCCGAAAGTGTTGCTGCGCTTGATAACCCGCCACTGCGGTCCGTCGCCGTCGACGGACGGGACGGTCACTGGTCCGGCATTGTCGCCGGTCAGCCCGTCGAGGTCGGGGGCGTCGTCGAACTGGTTGTAGACGTTGTCCGCGGACACCCCTCCGGGCCCGTAGACGACAGACTCGACGTAGTAGGGCGACGGGGGCCTGCGCGGCCCGGGCGGGCCCGGGCCGTCGCCCAGAAACCCACGGGGTTCGGCCCACGTGCGTACGGCGTTCTCCAGCCCGTCGTCGGCGCGGGAGATCAGATCCTGGCGCATCGACGAGGTCACCGCCACACCGGAGGCGAGCAAGCCGATGACGACGAGCAGTACTGTCACGGCCACCAGCGAGATCCGTAGCGGGACACCGCGTGTGCGCCTCCCGCGATCATCGCTCGTCACCGCCGCGTCAGTCACGGGGCTCACGCATCACGTACCCGACTCCGCGAAGGGTGTGGATGAGCCGCTTGTCCCCGGTGTCCAGTTTGCGGCGGAGGTAGGACACATAGGACTCGACGACGTTCACCTCGCCGCCGAAGTCGTAGTTCCAGACATGGTCGAGGATGCGCGGTTTCGACAACACCGTGCCCGCATTGACCATGAAGTAACGCAACAGGGTGAACTCCGTCGGCGAGAGCGCGACCAGCTCGCCGGCCTTGAACACCTCGTGGGTCTCGTCGTCGAGCTCGATGTCGGCAAAGGCGATCTTCGACGACGCGCGCCGCTGGTCGTCGAATCCGCTGCGACGCAACAGCACCTGCAGTCGGGCGACGACCTCCTCGAGGCTGAACGGTTTGGTCACATAGTCGTCGCCGCCGATCGTGAGACCGTTGATCTTGTCCTCCACCGTGTCCCGCGCGGACAGGAACAATGCGGGGGCCTCGACCCCGTCGGCCCGCAACCGGCGCAAGAGCCCGAACCCGTCCATCCCCGGCATCATCACATCGAGGATGAGGACGTCGGGCTTGCCGGCACGGCATCGGTCGAGGGCCGCCGGGCCGTCGGCAGCGGTCTCGACCTCGTAGCCCTGGAACTTGAGCGACACCGACAACAGCTGGCGGATGTTCTCCTCGTCGTCGACTACGAGGACCTTCGCGCCACGCGTGCTGTTCTGTCTGCCCGATTCACTCACACGACCAGACTCCCAGCAGGCCCTGGCACCTCACTGTAGGAACCCTGGGAGGTTGCTGTGAACGCCGACCAGCGAGTTCTCCGCAGACCGGGAGCTCACTCGTCGGGGTCACCATACGCCGCTGCCATCTCCTCGGAGCCGCGCCAGCGTGAAAAGGTCGGGCTCTGGGGCCAGCCGTCCGGCGAATCCTGCCACTCCTCCTGCCGCCCGTAGGGCAATACGTCGAGGAGCCCGAACACGAAGCCGAGCTGCTCGGTGCCGCGCCCGGTGGAGTGCCAGGTGCGATACACGGTGTCGCCGTCCCGGAGAAAGACGTTCAGGGCGAATCCTTCGCCCGGCGCGGCGTCGACGTCGGCCGAGAAGGTCGTTCCCGCCGACGAGTACCAGTCCATCCGATTACCGACACGCCGTTTGTACGCCAGCGCCTCGTCGATCGGTCCGGGCGTGATGATGACGAACCGCGCGTCGTAGTCGGCGAGGTAGTCGAGTCGGCTGAACTGGGTGGTGAACCCGGTGCAACCCGGGCACTGGAACCGGGCGCCCTCGGTCCACATGTGGTTGTAGACGATCAGTTGTGCACGTCCGTCGAAGACCTCGACGAGCCGAATCGGCCCGTCTGGCCCACTGAGGACGTAGTCGTCCATCTCGACCATGGGGAGTCGACGGCGCTGTGCGGCGACGGCGTCTAGCTCACGGGTGGCCGCCTTCTCGCGGCGTCGGAGATCGGCCAGCGCCGCCGCCCAGGTCTCGTGGTCGGCTACGGGTGGGAGCGCCGCACTCATGACAATGCCTCTCGCATGTCGATGCCCTTCGTCCGGTGATGTGAACAGTTCACCGGTTCAGACCCACGCGGGCGTCCGAATTCATCGAAGCGCGGCCATTCCGCTACAGAGCAGAGAGGGCGTAGGTGCTCTGGAGCCGACGCACGTACTCGCGGACCTCGTACAGTTCCCGACGCGCTGCCCGCTGCACCTTCTCGCCACCGGCGCCGCTCTGCAGCCGGTCGACCAGCGAGTCCGCGACGCGTTCCAGCTCGTCGACCAGCACTCGCGCCTGCGCCTGGGCGGCGGGATCGATCGGTCGCCGTGACGGAACCATGGGTGTCATCGTAGGTTCTCCGACCGTTGACCGCCGACCATCACCACATCGACGAGGTTGAGCGTCGATAGCGGCGAGATGAACGCTCGGTGAATCCATCCGTCGTGACGGTCCACGTTGTCACATTCGAACTAAATTGTGTGCATGGATGCGAATGACGAACGTCGTCAGATCAGCGAGGTCCAGGACCGGTTGATCGGCCTCTACACGCACCGGCCGCCCGAAGATGTCGCCGCCGCGGTCGAGAAGGCCTACCAGCATTTCGACGGGACCGAGGTCCGCGACTTCGTTCCCCTGCTCGTGGAACGCCGCGCGAACAAAGCACTCGGCGGCACCGACGTGATGGCCGATCCCACATACGTCCGGCCCCACGCCGGGGAGTGACCCGGACCGGGATCGCACCGTGACGCGCGGTCCCGTGGTCAGCAGCCAGGCCGGTCAGCAGCAGCCGGGCGTCACGCTGAGGACATTGCGCAGCGCCTCCAGCGACTCCGGCCTCGATCGGTAGTAGACGTTCATTCCGCGACGCTCGGGCAAGACCATCCCGGCCTTTCGTAGTTGGCCCAGGTGATGGCTCGTCGTGGCTTCGGTGAGCCCGACCGCCGTCGCGAGGTCGCACGTGCAGATCCCGTCGCCGTTGTCGGCGAGGAGGATCGAGACGAGTTTGATCCGCGCCGGGTCGGCAAGTGCTTTGAGCCGCAACGCGATCTCGAGAGCGGTCGCGTCGTCGAGTGGGGCTGCCGACACCGGCGCGCAGCAGATCGGCGCACTGATGTCGACCATCGGCAAGGTCTTCGGCATGGCCACACCCTACCGCCGTTCTTGACATATGTCGAAAAGGTGGCATCCTGCAAGGACGCACTGTTTTTCGACATATGTCTCACAGGTAAAGGTGGTTCGCCATGTCCCGTATGCAGCTCGCACTCAATGTCGATGATCTCGGCGCCGCGATCGAGTTCTACTCCAAGCTGTTCGACACCGCCCCGGCCAAACGGAAGCCCGGGTATGCGAACTTCGCGATCGTCGAACCTCCGCTGAAACTGGTGCTCCTGGAGAATCCAGGCGAGGGCGGCACGATCAACCATCTCGGCGTCGAAGTCGAGTCGAGCGAGAAGGTGCACGCCGAGATCGCCCGATTGTCGGACGAGGGTCTGTTCACGCAGGCGGAGATCAACTCGACGTGTTGCTTCGCGACCCAGGACAAGGTGTGGGTCACCGGCCCCGCCGGCGAGAAGTGGGAGGTCTACACCGTCCTCGCCGACTCCGAGACGTTCGGCTCCAGTCCGAAACTGCTGGCGGAGAACACACTCGGCGATGCAGACCAGGGTTCGGCGTGTTGCGGAGGAAGCGCCACCAACCCCGCCGAGGCACGTACTGCCTGCTGCTGAACGAGCTGCGCAGGTTCTTGTCGGTGGTGGGTCGTACATTGGTGTCATGCAGTTCGGGGGCGGTGACACACCTGTTGCGGGCGGGGAGCCTGTCGGCGAATCCTCGCTGACCCCAGCGCTTTCCGACGTCGAACTGTCCGCAACCGAGCTGGTCGACGTCATCACCCACTGCGCATCGATCACCTCCGCGGCCTCCTACCGACTCCTCACCGCGGCGGGCCTGCTGCATGAGGAACGCGAACTCGACTACCACCTGCGCCGCACCGAACACCGCGACGGCCAAGCCTCCTCGGAAGCAGAACTGCACCGACGCGCCGCCGACGCCGCCGCCGGGATCGACCCGTATGCCGAATACGGGCCCGACGGCTTCGACCAAGCCACCGCCGAACTCGGCGCGGCACTGATGATCACCGCCGCCGAAGCCCGTGACCTCATCCGCACCGGCGATGCCCTGCGCTACCGACTCATGCTCACCGGCAACACCCTCGCCTGCGGGCGGATCGACCAGCGCCGCTTCACCATCGCCATGACACGCACCGACTACG
>NZ_JBHYNC010000055.1:0-32468 GCF_042743165.1 Gordonia sp. NPDC058843 | reverse complement strand
CCCTTCGTGGCTCGCTTCGCTCGCACCTCAGGGAGCATGGATTTCGGACACTCACGAGTGTTCTTTCGTGGTCCACGACGGCCGCCAGGCCGCAGTACTGAGGCGCGAGCTTGCGAGCGTCCCCCTGCTCCCTGAGAAGCGAGCTTGCGAGCGTCCCCCTGCTCCCTGAGGAGCGAGCTTGCGAGCGTCACGAAGGGACTCGCAACCCCGTCACCGGACCCCTCGCGACGCCCCCTCCGCAGGGAGCAGCAGGGTGGTGCTTCCGCAAGCTCCGGGCGTGACGAAAACGCCGCACGCCCGGATGCCGGCGTGTAGATTCCCCTGCAACTGCGCTTCAACCGTCGGACGTCGGGTCCGGGAGGTGTCCGGTGAGCACTGCCGAAGAACGTGCAAGGCAACTCGATCTTGTTGCGCGGCTTCACTCCTCGTACCCCGAGTTGCCGGATGCGCCGACGCCCGACCTCCTCGATCACGCCCGCTTCGTCGCCTACATGAAGCCCGTGCACGACGTCGGCGGGGAGCCGGACGCACCGATCACCTACGAGGACAAAGCCTACGAGGAGTGGGAGCACATGACCTACGTCATGTGTGAAGTGCTTGCCTGGCGCGGGATCTGGCTGTCCGAGGAACGTCGCCGAATCGGCAACGTCGACGTCGGCCGCGCGGTGTACCTCGGATTCCCCTACTACGGACGCTGGTTGCTGGCCGTGGCCAGAATCCTCGTCGAGAAACACCACATCGCGCTCGGTGAACTGAGTGAGCGGATGCTCGAGGTCCGACAACGCTATGCCGACGGACTGGACGGCCGCCGTCTCGAGGCGCGGCCCCACAGCGTCGGAGACGGCACCGATGTTCCCCGGAACACCCATCACCGACACGCGATCGGCATCGGCGATCCGCAGATCTATGCCGGACAGGCGGGCGACGCCGCCTTCGGGATCGGCGACCGCGTCCGGGTTCGCGAGCTTCCCGTTCTGTTGTACACGCGGACACCGGAATACGTTCGAGGTGCGGTCGGCGAGGTGGCGGCCGTGGCCTACGAGAGCCCCGCGCCCGAGGACGAGACCTGGGGGCTCTCCGACGCGCAGGCCGAGTGGTTCTACGTGATCCGGTTCGCGATGGGCGACCTGTGGCACGGGTATACCGGGCCGGCCGACGACACCCTGCAGACCGAGATCCCCGAACGCTGGCTCGAATCGGCCGGCGGTGAGGACGACCGCCCATGAGCGACGACCACGCCTCCCACGACCACGACCACGACCACGACCACGACCGCACGGTCAAACCGATGGTCGACGAGATCACCGACTTCGAGGTCCTCGAGATCGCGCTCCGCGAGCTATGCATCGAGAAGGGACTCTTCACCGCCGAGGAGCACCGCCGCTTCACCGAGTTCGCCGAGCAGATCGGGCCGACGCCCGCGGCGACGCTCGTCGCCCGGGCCTGGCTCGATCCCGAGTTCGAGAAGCTGGCACTCGACGACCCGATGGCGGCCAGTAAAGAGGTCGGCGTCGACTGGCTCGAACCGACCGGCTTCGGAACACCCAGTGACTTCACGGCTTTCGAGATCCTGGCCGACACCCCCACCGTGCACCACGTGATCGTGTGCGCGCTGTGCTCGTGCTACCCGCGCCCCATCCTGGGGAACTCGCCCGAGTGGTACCGGACCCCGAACTACCGCCGCCGGATGGTGCGGTGGCCTCGACAAGTGTTGTCCGAGTTCGGGCTTCAACTCCCGGACGGGGTCTCTGTGCGCGTGCAGGACTCCAATCAGAAGCACCGGTTCATGGTGATGCCACAGCGCCCCGCAGGCACCGACGGATGGACCGAGCAACAGTTGTCGGAGATCATCACCCGCGACTGCCTCATCGGCGTCGCGCTGCCCAGGCCGGGCGTCACCACCAACGTCATCTCTGCCATCCGGCCGGCCGTCCACCCGGCCGGGGAGTAGCCGATGGCCGACGACGGACGCACCGGATCCCATCGACCGCTCGACGAGATCGTCGAGCGGAACCAGGTATGGCACCGCATGGCGTCGAAATACGGTGTGGAGAACCCGGTTCCGCCATGGAAGACCAGTCTCGACGGATTCTGCGACGCGCTCGACCGGGGTGCCGGCTCCACGACCGGGTCCGCCGTTGCCCCCGGCGTCGTCGAACGACGGGACGACGAGGATCGGTTGTCGTCGACGATCTACGCCGACCTGCCCTACCCAGAGAACCAGCTGGTCGCGCTCGCCCACACCCTGCTCGATCGCGGCGTCATCGACGAGAGCGAGTTGCGGACGCGGATGGCGGCGGTGCGCGCACGCCTGCAGTCCTGACCGACCCGGCCTGAGGAGGAATCCCGCCGTCCGGCAACACCTGTGCACAGGCGTCGCTCCAACGGATGACCCGGCGTCGGCTCCATTAGTCTCAGCCCATGCCCGGGGGGAACGACGCGACCGACACGCGTACCGACGAGCAACTCCTGCGCGCCCACCTCGCCGGCGACCCACATGCGTTCTCCGATCTGATCAGCCGTCATCTCGACTACCTGTGGTCGGTGGCGCTGCGGACGAGCCAGAATCCGGAGGACGCCGCCGACGCCCTGCAGGACGCGCTGTTCGCCGCGCATCGGACCGCGCGGGATTTCCGGTCCGATGCCAAGGTGACCAGCTGGCTGCACCGGATCGTGGTGAACGCCGGCCTCGATCGCATCCGGCGCAACAAGGTGCGCAGGACGGTGCCGCTGCCGGAGTGGGATGTGGCGTCCATCGCCGACACCGCCGACGACATCGCCGCGGTGGACCTGTCGGTGTCGATCGGGCGAGCCCTGCACGTCCTGCCCGAAGGACAGCGAGCGGCCATCGTCGCCGTCGACATCGAGGGCTACACGGTCGCCGAGGCGGCGACGATCCTGGGCGTCGCCGAGGGCACGATCAAGAGTCGCTGTGCGCGAGGACGTCTCAAGCTCGCCCAGGTCCTCGGACATCTACGCAGCGATTGACGTCCGGCGTGAACACGCGCTCCCGACCGTTCGCGATCACAGGGAACCGAATCGGGCCGGCGCGCGTCCAAGTATCCGACGAAGCCGGGCTCACTCCTCACCGACTTCGACGCCGACCCCGCCACGACCACCACAGACGCCCGAGACCCGCCGGAATGGAAGACTGACACCATGACCCCTCGGGGACCAGATGACTACGAGACCGGTGATCTACCCGGTCCGCCGTATTCGGCGGACATCCTCGCCGAGTTGCACGCCGGTGCGCTGCCCGGTCCGGTGGCCGCGCACATTCGCTCGCAGATCGTCGATGACCCTGCCGCACAGACGATCCTGGCCGCGCTGGATCGCACGTCGGACGATCTGCGTACCGCCGGGCCGTCGCCGGTGACCGCTCCCGATCACATTCGCGCGGACGTCGCGGCCACGCTCGCCGCGCTCGGCCGGGAGCACCCGGATGCCGCCGACGCGTCGATCGCGCATCCCGGCTCGGCCCCTTCCGAACACCCTCCCGAGGGCCGGGGACGACCACCGGTCGACCTGACCACCGCACGCCGAGGGCGCAGGTCCGCCGACCCGGGTGGGCGCGGCACCCGTCGACAGACCACGCGCCTGCTGCTCGCCGCGGCCGCAGTCCTCATCGTGGCCGCGGGATCCGTCGGTGTGTTGCGTCTGCTCTCGGCCTCCGACACGGCGGGCCCCGGGCAGGCGCCTCGTGCGCAGTCGTCGTCGGCCCCGGGTCCGACCGGCGTCGGCGGCGTCGCCGCCCTCTCGGTTCTCGGCCGTACCGATGGGGCACCGTTCGGCTCGATCGAGGCGCTGCGTCGCTGCACGGCCGCGCACCTGGTGTCCGCCGACGTCATGATCGTCGGCTCTGGTCGCATCCTCGTCGACGGCTCCGGGGCCGCGGCGATCCTGCTGTCGACCGGGGTGGCCGGACGTTTCGACGCTCTCGTCGTCGGGCTCGACTGTGACCTGGGGAACCCGGCACTGATCTCGCGAGGCATCATCGGCGGGTGACCGGCGTGTCCGTATTCGGAGGCCCCGACCGGCCGAGGCACGCGTCGCGTCCGCGGGAACATCTCCGCTTACCCTGGTGTTGAAGCAGCCGTGACCCGCCTGGACATGGGCGGGTCTCGCTCAACCCACAGCACGGAGGACAAGTGAGCCAGCCAGAGACCCAGCAGATCCACGAATTGATCATCATCGGATCTGGTCCTGCCGGGTACACCGCAGCGATCTACGCCGCGCGCGCCGAGCTATCTCCCATCGTCTTCGAGGGCACCCAATTCGGTGGCGCCCTTATGACGACCACCGAGGTGGAGAACTTCCCCGGATTCCAGACCGGTATCCAGGGTCCCGCGTTGATGGACGAGATGCGCGAGCAGGCGATCCGTTTCGGCGCCGACCTGCGCATGGAGGACGTCGACACCGTCCGGCTGTCCGGCCGGATCAAGGAGGTCGAGGTCGGCGGAGAGATCTTCCGGGCCCGCGCGGTCATCCTCGCCATGGGTGCCGCGGCACGCTACCTCGGAGTCGAGGGGGAGCAGCAGCTCCTCGGACGCGGAGTGTCGGCGTGTGCCACCTGTGACGGGTTCTTCTTCAAGGACCAGGACATCGCGGTGATCGGCGGTGGCGATTCGGCCATGGAGGAGGCGACATTCCTCACGAAGTTCGCACGCAGCGTCACCCTCGTCCATCGCCGCAACGAGTTCCGGGCGTCGAAGATCATGCTCGAGCGCGCACGCGCCAACGACAAGATCCGATTCGTCACCAACGCCGCCGTACAGTCGGTCGTCGGCGACGGTTCGGTATCGGGTCTGAAGGTCGAGGACACGCGGACCGGTGAGGTCAGCACTCTCGACGTGACCGGCATGTTCGTCGCGATCGGCCACGATCCGCGCAGCGAGCTGGTTCGCGGCCAGGTCGACCTCGATTCCGAGGGTTATGTCGTGGTTCAGGGACGCACCACGCTCACCTCTCTTCCCGGCGTGTTCGCCGCCGGCGACCTCGTCGACCACACCTACCGGCAGGCCATCACCGCCGCCGGAAGTGGATGTTCGGCTGCCATCGACGCCGAGCGCTGGCTCGCGGAGCAGGGCGAGGCGGCCGACCTCACCGTCGACGGTGCCGAGGCCGCTACCGTTTCGGAGATCGACGCTGTTCAGGCACCCGCCTGAGCCGTCACCACTCACCACCCGGGCCGTCGCGCCCGGTCCGACCAAGGAGGTCACATCATGGGTGCACACACTGTTGCCGTCACCGACACCACGTTCAAGGACGCCGTTCTGGGCGCCGACAAGCCGGTTCTGGTGGACTTCTGGGCCACCTGGTGCGGTCCCTGCCGGATGGTCGCCCCGGTACTCGAGGAGATCGCACGCGACCACGGCGACAAGCTGACCGTCGCCAAGCTCGACGTGGACGAGAGTCCGTCGACCGCGCGCGACTTCCAGATCATGTCGATACCGACCATGATCCTGTTCGACAAGGGACAGCCGGTGAAGACGATCGTCGGAGCCAAGGGCAAGGCCGCCCTGCTTCGTGAGCTGGACTCGGTCGTCGGCCAGTCGGCCTGACAGCCTGCTGTTTTCTCCATATCGTCGCAACAGTCCGACGGGTGAACGACGCTGCCGTTCCACCCGCGGACTGTTTGCGTTGGTAGTGTCGGCCGTGGTCTCGACCGGAGACCCCTGTGCGCTGGGTCGGAGCGATTCGACCGCGAGCAGTTTGGTGTAGTGAAGTCCAGCTGCGAGAATGCAGGCTGACGTTTGACCGGTGTACCGCTTGGCGTACATCGCACATCGCGCAGAGCCGCACCTGCCGCGATTCGTACGAGGGGTGACGAGATGCCATTGTTCCGACTTGGTGATCACGGCTCGGCGGTGGCCGAGATCCGCGCCATCCTGGTCGGACGCGGACTACTGCCCGAGGACGGATCCTCGAGCACCGCAGACGGTGGTGCGACGAACGGGTGGAACCCGCCCGAAGCCGTGTTCGACGAGGCCTGCGATCGGGCCGTCCGCGCGTTCCAGCAGGAACGCGGCCTGATCGTCGACGGCATCGTCGGTCCCGCGACCTACCGCGTCCTGCGCGAGGCGTCCTACCGTCTCGGGGCACGGGTGCTCTCGTACCAACTGTCGGCGCCCATGGTGGGTGACGACGTCGCGACACTGCAGAGCCGCCTACAGAATCTCGGCTATTTCACCTCGCTGGTCGACGGCATCTTCGGTCTGACCACGCACAACGCGGTATGCCTGTACCAGAGTGAGTACGGTCTCGCCTCTGACGGGATCTGCGGCCCGGCCACCCTGCGCTCGCTCGAACGCCTCGGCACGCGGGTGACCGGCGGCTCGCCGTACGCCATCCGCGAAGAAGAGCACGTCCGTCGCTCCGGCCCGCAGTTGTCCGGCAAGCGAATCCTCATCGACCCGGGTTCCGGGGGACTCCACTCGCTGTCGACGGGTGAGGTCGCCGACCGTGAGTCGGAACTGCTGTGGGATCTGGGTGCTCGTCTCGAGGGGCGGATGGCTGCCGCGGGAATGCAGACCTTCCTGTCGCACGACGGGCGTGGACGTCCCGGCGATGATGAACGCGCTCGGGTCGCCAACCTGATGGACGCCGACCTGATGATTTCGCTGCGTTGCGGGCATTATCGGAACTCACACGCGAACGGCGTCGCGTCGTTCTATTTCGGCAGCAGTAGCTCGTATTCGACGATCGGTCGGAACCTCGCCGGCTTCATTCAGCGCGAGATCGCCGCGCGCACACCGTTGTCGGACTGCCGAACGCACGAGCGCACCTGGGATGTCCTGCGACTCACGAAGATGCCCGTGGCCCTCATCGACGTCGGATACATCACGAACCCCGACGACGCCGCGGTTCTCGCGGATTCGGACTGGCGCAACGTGATCGCCGATGCCATCGTGGTTGCCGTCAAACGGCTGTACCTGCTGGATCAGGACGATCGGCCTACGGGCACTTACACGTTCGCGGATCTGCTGGCAGCGGAGAACATCTCTCGCTGAGGCGGTGCGGCCCGGTTCCTACCGGGACCGCCGTCTGCTGCCGGCCGGCGAGATCCATCTGCGCCATCACCACCAGTTTCTGCAGAGCACTCTCGACCTCGAACTTCCAGCCGAGACCTTCGTCGAGTTCCAGACGGAAGCGCGGGAACCGTTGGTGCGACGACACGACGTCGAACCCGGAGTCTTTCAGGAACGAGGCGTCGTTCATACAGTTCGTGCAGAGATCAGACTGAGGATCATCGAGGATCTCACGCGCGACTTCGACGATGGCCTCATCCGACCAGAACTCGAGATCATCGGCCGGCCCGCCTGCACTGCCGCCGAAGGCGGAGGGATCCATCCCGACCCCGTTGCGCACCAAACCGAACGACTCGACCGCCCGGACGCCGCGCCGGATCAGATCTCCCAGCACGGCGTCCAGCAGAACAGTGGCGACCTCGTCGTACCCCGGCTCGGTCCGAATGCTGGTGAGCAGCACCGCGTCGTGACTGACCGGTGAGGTGGGGAAGTGCTGCGACCGAGGGACGCGGTTCGGCGGAGCGTAGAAGGCCGTGCCGATGACGTTGTTCGTGCCGGATTCGATCGCGACCTGACCGCACGCCCCCCACTCGAGGAGCAAGCCGGAGATCCATGCCTCTTTGTCGAACTCACTCTCATAGGATTCGAACTCACCGAAGCTCGGCGACTTGGTTCCTGCGGTCGGGCTTGTCGCGCTCGCGGGCTCGACTTCCCAGAAGACACATTTGCGGGTGTGCTGGGGGAGCGACGCGAAGGATCCCAACTCCAGCCGAGAAACGGACACACTCATGTCAGCGCACTCCGGACGAGCGTGCCAGAAACCACGAAAGGCTCTGACTGACAACGCCTTTCGCTGACAATACGGCCGTCGGCTTCCTCTATCGTCACAGTGACATTACTTCCGCGTCTAGGTGGTACCGGAAATCTCGCGCCGAATTCACTTCTTCGGATCGATGAACTGAACGATGCGTTCAAGATCATCGACCGAGCCGAACTCCACCACGATCTTGCCTTTTCTTTTTCCTAGACTGACTGTAACCCTGGTGTCCAGACTGTCGGACAGTCTCTCTGCGAGATCTTGCAGACCCGGCATCTGCATCGGGCGTCGTTTCGGCGCGTTCGGGGACTTCGCTTCGGGTCCGTCTCCACGATTGGCGAGCGTGACCGCTTCCTCCGTCGCCCGAACAGACAGACCTTCGGCGACGATTCGCGCGGCGAGTGCCTCCTGGGCGTCGCTACCCGTCTCGAGAGAGAGGAGGGCACGGGCGTGACCGGCGGACAGGACACCAGCAGCCACGCGACGCTGCACCGGAATCGGCAGTTTCAGGAGCCGGATCATGTTGCTGATCAGCGGTCGGGAACGGCCAAGGCGGGAGGCGAGCTCCTCATGTGTGACCCCGAATTCTTCGAGCAGCTGCTGATACGCCGCCGCTTCTTCGAGGGGGTTGAGCTGTGCCCGGTGGATGTTCTCGAGTAGCGCATCCCGCAGCATGTCACCGTCGGGGGTCTCGCGAACGATCGCGGGGATCGCATCGAGCCCGGCCTCCTGACTGGCCCGCCAGCGGCGCTCACCCATGACGATCTGATATCCGACCCCGTCCGCGGTCGGCTCCTTCAGGCGCCGCACCACGATCGGTTGCATGAGGCCGAACTCTCGGATCGAGTGCACGAGTTCGGCCATCGCGCCGTCGTCGAAGACCGTCCGGGGCTGACTTGGATTGGGCTGAATCTCTCTGGGTGGCAGCTCGCGATACACCGCGCCCGCCTCTTCGGGACTCAGGGTCTGCGTACCCGTCTCCGGCGCGGCACCGGTCGACGCGCGCTGGACGCCACTTCCGGCGGACGTTGTCGGTCCCTTACCGATGACGACGTCGGCAGCAGCGTTGCCGAGCCGGGGTGCGTCGGACTGATCGTCGGCCGGTCCGGTGGGAATCAGCGCGGCCAACCCGCGGCCCAGTCCGCCCCGGCGCTGAGCGGCGTCCCGTTGACTCATTGGTGGTCCCTTTCGCGGTGGTGATCCTCGGTCAGCGCTTCACGTGAATCGATGATGCACCGCCTCACGCCGGAGCTCCCTCGGAGGCGCGGAGGGCCAACTCGCGCGCGGCGTCGAGGTAACTCATCGCGCCACGAGACCCGGGGTCGTACTCGATGATCGTCATCCCGTATCCGGGGGCCTCGGAGACCTTGACGCTGCGCGGGATGATGGTGCTCAGCACCTTATCGCCGAAATGGCGTCGTACTTCTTCGGCCACCTGGTCGGCCAGTTTGGTTCGACCGTCGTACATCGTCAACAGGATCGTCGAGACGTGGAGATCGCGATTCAGATGTGCCTGCACGAGTTCGATGTTGCGCAGCAACTGTCCGACACCTTCGAGTGCGTAGTACTCACACTGGATCGGGATCAGGACCTCGCGAGCTGCCACCATCGCGTTCACAGTCAGCAAGCCCAGCGATGGGGGACAGTCGATGAACACGTAGTCGATCTGGAACTCAGCGAGCACATCGTCCGCCAGCGCGTTGCGGAGTCGATTCTCGCGCGCGACGAGGGAGACGAGTTCGATCTCCGCGCCGGCCAGATCCAGTGTCGCCGGAACGCAGAACAGACCTTGTTGGCTCGGCGATTCCTGAATCGCTTCTTTCAGTGTCACCTCACCGAGCAGCAACTCGTACACCGAGGCGATGTCTTGCGCACGATGATCGATGCCGAGCGCGGTACTCGCATTGCCCTGGGGATCGAGGTCGATGACGAGAACACGTAGCCCACGCAGAGCCAGCCCTGCCGCCAGGTTCACCGTGGTGGTGGTCTTGCCGACGCCACCCTTCTGGTTGGCGACAGTCATGATCCGCGTCTGCGGGGGTTTCGGCAGCTGCCCGGCGCCTCCAGGCGTCAGGACCTGGCTTGCGCGTTCAGCAGCCATGGCGATTGGGGTGTCGGCGAACGGTTGCCCGTCAACAGGGTGACCCCCGACCGGGGTTTCACGTGAAACATTCGGGTCTTGATCGACCACGCGTGGACTCCTTTGACCGACCTCGTAAGGACTCGCTCCAGTGACACCGGCGGCAGGAGCCACCGGTTCAACTGCCGCGGAAGCGTCGATTGCAGCACCTTCAGAGGCGCCGACAGAACGCTTTCTATTCTGCGCCCTCCGTGGACTCCACACCAATTCGATCGCCTCCTCAGCGCCGTCCGGAGCGGCCACTTCGGGCGCGCTCGTTCTTCGTACCCACGATCACCGTCGTCGGCGTCTCGAGATATCGGTCTCCACAGGTCTGCACCGACAGTTCGGCGATTCCGGACCGACCGACGACCGCCCGGTCTCGCTCGATCTCCTCCGCCGCCGATGACCCCTTGATTGCAATCATGCGGCCGCCCGGCCGAACCAGGGGAGCGGACCACTTGGCCAACCTCTCCAACGGTGCGACTGCACGAGAAGTGACCACATCTGCCGGACCGACCTCGGTGCGGACAGACTTCTCCTCGGCTCGCCCACGGACTACGGTCACGTTGTCGAGTGCGAGTGCAGAGATCGTCCGTTCGAGGAACGTGCTTCGCCGGAGCAGTGGCTCGACAAGAGTGATCACCAGGTCTGGTCGCGCAACCGCGAGCGGGACTCCCGGGAGTCCCGCGCCACTACCGATGTCGATGACGCGCTGGCCGTTCGAGATCAGTTCACCAAGCACCCCGCAATTCAGGATGTGCCGGTCCCATAGTCGAGGTACCTCGCGTGGGCCCATCAAACCGTGGTCGATCCCGTCTGTGGCGAGAATGCGCCAGTAGTCTTCAGCCAGACTTAGCCGTTCTCCGAAGACGTCCGCGGCGGCGGCCGGCGGGACCGCCAACGCATCCAGGTCATGATCGTGCTCGGGTTCTGCGTCAGACGGCACTGCGCCTCCGTTCGGGTGGACTTCCTAGACAGTGTTTCACGTGAAACCTGGGGCGCTTTCGGGTCGGTGCACATTGCGACCAGCGGCCGGTGTTTCACGTGAAACACATCGATGTCATTCGTACGACGAGGTCCGACACCAGTTCGGCACGCCTACTCCACGCGGGGCTCAGCGTGCGTGGCCGCCACGGTTCCAGCATCGCGACCGCTCCTAGAACAAGCCACTTCGATGTCACACGATCGCCCAGGGCGACACCGCGACCATGCCCTGCCGAATGCGGGAGTTGGCTGAGTCGGTAGTACCCGCTCACCCGCCCCCGGACGAGCAGCACTCCGAAGTATCGCCGCGGCCTCAGTCAGCAACCGTCGTCATAGACAGCGCCGCGCGACCACGATCGCCACCCCACGACACAATCGCGCATTCGCCGCGATCCAGGTACGTCGGCTTGGACGAGCCCAATCCGCGGGTACTCCAGCCGCCCGACAAGGGCGGGGTACCGGCCCCCGAGGCAGTCTCGATCGCAGTGCAGTGTCAGTCACAGTGCACGCGTCATCCACTCCGGATTCAGAGACGAGGGTAGGCGGGACCCACTGCGGGGGCTGGCCCGCGAACTGCGGCGGGGTCAGGACACGCGACCCTCGACACGGAGGCCGACGAGGCAGCCCGCGCAGCCGACTGAAGGTCTCGCCGTCGAAGTGGGTCCCGACCGCCACACGGAACGCTCGGACGTTGACGACACCGCAACCTGCGACCAACCCGTCCACAACTCGGTTTCACGTGAAACAACAACGATGTAAGTAGTCACGATGCACACGCAGGGCAACCCACAGCAGGCGCAACCCGCAGACACACCGAGTTCGCGGACATGCCGCAGGAACAGATCAGGCCCCGACCGAAACGGTCGGGGCCTGATCACCTCCGCGGGGGAGGGGAGAGCTGACTATGCGGGGAGCACGACCACGCGGCGCTTGGGCTCGGCGCCCTCGCTCTCACTGACAACGCCATCCACGACGGCCACGGCGTCGTGCACGATCTTCCGCTCGAACGGGGTCATCGGATCCAGCGCCTCACGCTCGCCCGACGACAGCACCCGCTCGGCCACCTCACGGCCAAGGCGCGCGAGCCGGTCGCGACGATCAGCTCGCCAGCGGGAGATGTCGAGCATCAGGCGACTGCGCTCACCGGTCGCCTGCTGGACCGCGAGGCGGGTCAGTTCCTGGAGCGCGTCGAGGACCTCGCCCTTACGACCGACGAGCTTCGTCAGGTCGTCACCGCCGTCGATGCTGACGACCGCACGGTCGCCATCCACGTCGAGGTCGATGTCACCGTCGAAGTCGAGAACGTCGAGCAACTGCTCGAGGTAGTCGCCGGCGATCTCGCCTTCTTCGACCAGACGATCCTCATCGTCTTCATCGTCCTCATCGTCTTCATCATCCTCATCGACGTCGTCATCGTCGGAGCCCTCGAGATCGTCGGCCTCTTCCGACGCCTCGTCAACGGCGCCGTCGGCGTCCGCTCCGGTGGCGACGTTCTCCACCACGGCACCGTCGTCGGCAACGGTCTGTGAGGCAGTGTCGACCTGATCCTCGGTCTGGGTCCCGGCCGGTGCCTCGGCATCTGTACCGGCTTGAGTTGCAGTCTCTGCTGTCATCTCATTCACCTAACTTCTGTGCTTCATCGAACAAGTCTGGGGCGCTCACCGTTTGCCGCCGCGTTTGTTGCCGCGTTTGGCCGTCGAGCGACTTCCACGGTTGTGGTTCTGTTTCTTTCCCGGTGCGGCGCCCGCTCCGGGCCGGGAAGGCTTCTGGCCCGGCTTGGGCTTGGCGCCCGCTCCGCTGTCCGGTGCAGTTGCCGCGGACTCGTCGGACGTGGACAGCTCGGGATCGACCGCATCGGTCTCCGCCTTGCCCTCGGATCCATCGTCCTTCGAGAGGGACACCGGCTCCGACACCGCACCGTTGGTGTTCGTCGCCCGCTTCTTGCGGTCGGGTCGCACACCCGGCTTCGGCGCATTCGCCTTCAGCTTCTCCTGCTTGAGGAGCTTGGCCTCTTCTTCTTCCTTGGCGATGTGGCCGAACACGATGTGCTGCTGACCGTAGGTCCAGATGTTGTTGCTCATCCAGTACAGGAGGATGGCGACGGGGAAGAACGGACCGGTGATGAGGATGCCGATCGGGAAGATGTACAGCGCCAGATTGTTCATCATCCGGGTCTGCGGGTTCTCCAGCGCCGCCTCCGGCTGACGGGCGACCGACGCCCGGGAGTTCAGGTGGGTCGCGATGGAGGCGACGATCATCATCGGCACCACGACGAACGCGATCTGCGGACGTGTGAAGTCGATGGGGGAGCCGGGCTCGACGAACGCCTGGAACTCGGTCGCCGGCTCCACGAGATACGACGACAGCGGAACACCGAAGAGGCGGGCGTCCAGGAAGTTCTGTACCTGATCGGCGCTGAACACATAGTTGCCTTGGGCACGGGTCTCCGCGGCACTCATCCCGAGCTGTCCGAAGCCGGTACCCATACGGTTGAACGACCGTAGGACGTGGAACAGACCGATGAAGACGGGGATCTGCAACAGCATCGGCAGGCAGCCGAGCATCGGGTTGAACCCGTGCTCCTTCTGGAGCTTCTGCATCTCCTCGGTCATCTTGACCCGGTCCTTGGCGTACTTCTTGCGAATCGCCTGGAGCTGCGGGTTGATCTCCTGCATCTTCTTCGTGGTACGGATCTGCTTCACGAAGGGCTTGTAGAGGATGGCACGCAGGGTGAACACGAGGAACACCACCGACAGTGCCCAGGCGATCCCGTTTCCACCGGGGGAATCAGGTGTGACATGGCTGAAGAGCCAATGCCAGACCCACATGATCCCGGAGACCGGGTAATAGATGAAGTCGAGCACGGGTCAGTTACCCCTCACTTGTTGTACTGACAGAGCACGACGTCTCGCCGGACGTGTGCTGATGGTTTCGAGGTCGATGTGTCCCGGCGAGACCGCTCCACAGGTCAAGGATCAGTTCGCCGAAGCCGCGTTCGGGGACCGGGTCGTAGCCGGGTCGGTGCCAGGGTCCGCACTTCACGAGCCGGACGACCGAGAGCAGCGAACCGTAGAGGAATCCGTGTCGGTCGAGCGCTTCGACCGCGTATCCCGAGCAGGTGGGTTCGAACCGGCACGACGGCAGCCGCATCGGCGACACCCAGGTGCGATACAGCTCGATGAGGAAGATGACGGTGCGGCGGGGGAGTAGTCGCAGAAAACGCAGAACTCGCGCTCCGCGTCCGATCGTGGAACCCGAACCCACGGCCGTCGGATGATCGTGCAGGCCGGACGACGACGCGGTGTCGGCGGTGCCGTCCGCCGACGTGTCGTCGAATCCGGCGCCGGGCATCACAGCGACCCCGACCCGTCCATCGGGACCGCGATGGACTCGGCGAGCTCCCTTGCCCGGCGACTGGTGAACGCCGCGCTCAGCTGGTCGGCGAGCTCCGTACTGGATCGTTCCGCCGCACTGCGTCGAGCGCGGACGACGACGTAGGTCTCTTCCGGGAGAAGGCCGGCCGCGACACCGAATGCAGCACGGAGGCGACGGGCCACGAGATGCCGGGTCACCGCATTGCCGACGGATTTGCTGACGACCAGACCGAGCCACGGGCCACCGGTCATGGCCACGTCTCGACGCAGGGTGCGGGGATCCGGCCACTGACGACCGACCATCGCGAGGTGGACGACGAAGTCACGACCGTTCACCCGCGCACCGGACTTGAGGGTGCGTGAGAAGTCGGATCCCCGTGAGATCCGATGAGTGGGCGCAGTCATCGAACAGCCGACCGGATCCCGAACGGGATCCGGTGAGAGCCGACGATCAGGCGGTGAGCTTCGCGCGGCCCTTGGTACGACGGCCGCTGACGATGGCACGCCCGGCGCGGGTCCGCATGCGCAGACGGAAACCGTGCACGCGTGCGCGACGACGGTTGTTCGGCTGGAAAGTACGCTTGCCCTTGGCCACGGTGACTCCTTGTGCTCCCTGTGGGCACGCCGGCTATCCGGGCATGACCCACATGTTGTCGTTGGTCGGTTGATCCAGGACGGTGCCGAGCTGGTGTCGGTGATGACTCGGCGAACATGGATGATCGCCGCGCAAATCCGCAACCTGGATGACCAGTCGAGACTACTGACACCGAGCGTTCAAATCAAACGGCGACTTCGCTCCACCGGCACCGTCCCTCACCAGTGTGTTCTGTGCCACGAAAGCAAGATTGTCAGCAGAATCGAGTCAAACGTCCCGATCGCTTTGTGACCCTCTACGACCTCTGTTACGTTCTCTCACAGCGTCGACCACCCGTCCCGACGAGGAAGCTCCTCGAGGACCTGGCTCAGACCGAAGTCCCCAGTTCGTCGTCACCTTTGTACACAGGTGTGGATAACCCTGTGGAGAGATGTGGTCTCCGGCGCAGATGCCACCACTCACGTCAACGCTGGTAGTTTTCCGGATCAGGAGGCCAGCCCCGTGACTTCAGACCGAGACACATTCGGCGAGGTGTGGCAGCAGGTCGTCGCCGAACTCAACGACGACGACGCCGCACGCGACCACGAACCACTGACACGCCAGCAGAAGGCGTGGCTGTCACTGGTTCGACCCCTCACCCTCACCGAGGGTTTTGCCCTGCTGACCGTGCCGACGGCATTGGTCCAGGAGCAGATCGAACGCAATCTCCGAGAGACCATTCGCTCGGCGCTGAGCCGTCACCTCGACGAACCGGTCGACCTCGGCGTGCGGATCGCGACGCCGCGCAACGACGAGCCGATGACCGAGACGCCGGCCCCTGATACTCGACCCATCGCCGGCGCGGCCGCCGCAGTCGACTACTCCGCTGCCCCCGTGGGCGCAGGTCTGGCGTCGTCCCCGGCAGCCGAGTCCCCGCGCCCGTCCGGCGACTGGGCGTCGTACTTCGCCGAGCGGCCCACGTCGACGCCACCGGCAACCGGCGCAAACCTCAACCCCAAGTACACCTTTGACACTTTCGTCATCGGCGCGTCGAATCGCTTCGCGCATGCCTCGGCAGTGGCGGTGTCCGAGGCGCCGGCACGCGCCTACAACCCGTTGTTCATCTGGGGTGAATCCGGACTGGGTAAGACGCATCTACTGCACGCCGCCGGGCACTACGCCCAACGCCTCTTTCCGGGTATGCGGGTGAAGTACGTCTCCACCGAGGAATTCACCAACGACTTCATCAACTCGCTGCGCGACGATCGCCGGGTCGCGTTCAAGCGCCGGTATCGCGATGTCGACGTCCTGCTCGTCGACGACATCCAGTTCCTGGTGGGCAAAGAAGGTATCCAGGAAGAGTTCTTCCACACTTTCAACACCCTCCACAATGCGAGCAAGCAGATCGTCATCTCCTCCGACCGGCCGCCGAAACAACTTGCCACGCTGGAAGATCGGCTGCGCACGCGGTTCGAGTGGGGGCTGATCACCGATGTTCAGCCACCCGATCTCGAGACCAGGATCGCCATCCTGCGCAAGAAGGCGCAGATGGACAACATCGCGGTCCCCGACGACGTCCTCGAGCTGATCGCGTCGAAGATCGAGCGCAACATCCGTGAGCTCGAAGGTGCCCTGATCCGAGTGACGGCCTTCGCCTCGCTCAACGACGCCGCACTCGACAAGTCACTGGCCGACGTCGTCCTGCAGGCCCTCCTGCCCAACTCGGGCACGCTCGAGGTCAGTGCGGCCAGCATCCTCGCCATCACGGCCGAGTACTTCGACATCTCGATCGAAGAGCTGCGTGGTCCCGGCAAGACACGGTCGATCGCCCAGGCGCGCCAGATCTCGATGTACCTGTGTCGGGAGCTGACAGACCTCTCCCTCCCGAAGATCGGGGAGACCTTCGATCGCGACCACACGACGGTCATGTACGCCGAACGCAAGATCCGCAAGGAGATGGCCGAGCGTCGTCGGGTGTACGACCACGTCCAGGAGCTCACCGCCCGCATCAAGCAGCGTGCCGTCGGCTGAGTCCCACTCTCGGTCCCACTCTCGGTCCCACTCTGGGTCCGTCCTGTACCCCGTCTCCAGCCCCTGCACCCCCGAGCCCGCAACGGCTCGGGGGTGCGGTCGTCTGAGGGTGTGTCGTGCGCGTCGGCGGCGTGCATCAACGACGCCCCGGAATACGAAGTCTGGTCCTCGGGTCGAGACTCTCCGGGCCCATTCGGCGTCGTGCGACCGTCGGATCCGGCCGACGTCGGCCCTGGTCACCAACGATCACCAACTGTGGATCAACCTTGGGATAACCCGGGTCCGCATGTGCACCGACGGTGGACGCCGCGCGAACAACATGAGAACTCCACACCTGCGACTGGATCCGCTCGACATTGCTCCACCGGTCATGCACACGCCCGCACCCGCCCGGACTGGCGCGATGCCATGGTTGTCCACAACTTCCACAGCTCCTATTACTGAGATGGATCCCTATCTAAAGAGATTCTTTTGTAAGAAGGTCTGTGCACAGACACTCACCGACCCGGCCGCTCGGACACCGCTCCGACGAGGGTCGGAGTTGCCCCCAACCACTCCGGCTCGGGCAGCGGCGTTCTACAGTGGGATTCCCGGATGCGGGATCCCAGTCCAGGCCGGCCGACCCACAGCGGCGCCGACCCGGTGATCCAGGCGGGAACGAGAACGAGAGAAGGGCAACCTCCCAGCATGAAGTTTCGTGTCGCGCGTGACGAGTTCGCTGATTCCGTCGCCTGGGTCGCCCGCAGTCTCCCGTCTCGCCCGCCCGTTCCGGTTCTCGGCTGTGTCGTGCTCAACGTCGGTGAGACCGGCCTGACCGTCTCGGGTTTCGACTACGAGGTCTCGGCACAGGAGAACCTCGGCGCGGAGGTCGCGGAGCCCGGACAGGTGCTGGTCTCCGGCCGACTCCTGGCCGACATCACCAAGGCACTCCCGAACAAGCCCGTCGACGTGACCCTCGATGGCTCTCGTGTCTCGATCACGTGCGGCAGCGCGAAGTTCTCGCTCCCGACGATGCCGGTCGAGGACTACCCGCAGTTGCCGGACGTCCCCTCCATCACCGGCACGATCCCGTCGCAGCTGTTCGCCGAGGCGATCTCCCAGGTGGCCGTGGCCGCGGGCAAGGACGACACCCTGCCCATGCTGACCGGCGTGCGCGTGGAGATCGAGGGCAACTCCGTCGTCCTCGCCGCGACCGACCGCTTTCGCCTGGCAGTACGCGAATTGCAGTGGGAGCCTTCTGATCCCGATACCAAGGGCGCCGTCCTCGTCCCGGCGAAGACTCTCTCGGAGAGCGCCAAGACCGCGGGTGCCGAGGGCACCGGCGTCGTCTCGCTGGCCTTCGGCGGGGGCGCGGCCATCGGATCCGACGGCATTCTCGGCATCCTCGGTGAGACCAAGAAGACCACCACGCGTCTGCTCGACGCGGAGTTCCCGAAGTTCCGTCAGCTGCTCCCGGCCAGCCACACCGCCGTCGCCACCATCGACAGTGGCCCGCTGATCGAGGCGATCCGTCGTGTGGCCCTGGTCGCCGAGCGTGGTGCGCAGGTCCGGATGGAATTCGCCGAGGGATCCGTGCTGCTCACCGCGGGCGGCGACGAGGCGGGCAAGGCCGAGGAAGAGCTGCCTGTCTCGTTCCAGGGCGAGCCGCTCACGATCGCGTTCAACCCCGGATACCTGCAGGACGGCTTGTCGGCGATCAACGCCGACGCGGTCGACTTCGGGTTCACGACCCCGAGCCGGCCCGCTGTGCTCCGGCCGGCCAGCGGTGAGGATCCGGTCGCGGACGAATCCGGCGCCTTCGTCGCCCCCGAGAGCGCCTTCAGCTACCTGCTGATGCCCGTCCGCCTGCCGGGCTGACGGCCGGCTCCGGCCAAGTCTCCCCGTCATCAGGATCGACGCCGACCCGTGTACGTCCGTGAACTGCATCTGAGGGACTTCCGATCGTGGCGGGCCGTCGACCTCGATCTGGCACCCGGGCCGACAGTTTTCACCGGCCGCAACGGTTTCGGTAAGACCAATCTGCTCGAGGCACTCTTCTACCTGTCGACCCTTCGGTCGCATCGGGTGAGTTCCGACGCGCCACTCGTGCACGCGGGATCTGCGTCGGCGTCGGTGATCGCGACAGTCGAGAACGACGGCCGCGAGCTGACCGCCGATCTGCGGATCAACGCCGAGGGGGCCAACAAGGCGTCGATCAACCGCAGCCCGGCACGACGCCCCCGGGATCTCCTCGGGATCCTGCGCACGGTGTTGTTCGCGCCGGAGGACTTGTCCCTGGTGCGCGGGGATCCGAGCGACCGGCGACGCTTCATCGACGAACTCGTCGCTCAACGAGGTCCCCGATTGGCCGCGGCGCGCGCCGACTACGACCGGGTCCTCCGCCAGCGGTCCGCCCTGCTCAAGACCGCCGCCGCAGCACTGAGACGCGGTGGAGAACAAGCAGATTCGGTCATCAGCACCCTCGACGTATGGGACGGACAGCTTGCCGATCTCGGCGGTCAGGTGATCTCGGCGCGGTTGTCGGTGCTGGCCGAACTCGAACCGCACTTCACCGGTTCGTACGCATCGATCGCGCCGCATTCCCGACCCGCCGTGCTCCGCTATCGCCCCGCGGGTGGCGCGGAGATCGAGGAGAGCACCCCGGAAGCCATCGCCGACGTCCTGGCATTGCGCCTGACGCAGTTGCGCGACAAGGAGATCGAGCGCGGCCTGTGCCTGGTCGGACCGCATCGCGACGACATCGACATCGTCCTCGGCACCGACGTCGCGAAAGGCTTTGCCTCGCATGGGGAATCCTGGTCGCTGGCGCTGGCCCTGCGTCTCGGATCCGTCGAGCTGACCCGCGCGGAGGGTGTCGAGCCGGTCATCATGCTCGACGACGTGTTCGCCGAACTCGATGCCAAACGTCGCGCGCAGCTCGTCGAGTTCACTGCCGAGGCCGAGCAGCTCCTCATCACCGCGGCCGTTGCGGAGGACATCCCCGCGCGGATCGGCGGCCGGCGGATCGGGGTGGACGTCGTCGATGACGACGACGGACGACGGTCACACATCGTCGACGACGTCGCTGAGGAGGGGGAGTCCGATGAGTGACGATCAACCGTCCGAGTCGTCGGATCCCGTCGACCCCGCGCCACGCCCGACCCCGCCCGGCGAGCTCGGCGGATACGAGCGTGCCCGCAAGGCATTGGAGGAAGCCCGCGCGCAGGCGCGCGCCGCGGGCAAGTCCGTCGGCCGGGGTCGGGCCTCGCCCGTCCGTCGTGTCCCGCGGGGATCCCAGGGGCGCCGACGCTGGTCCGGTTCCGGACCGGATCCGCGGGATCCCCAGCCGTTCGGGCGGCTGGTCGGCGGTCTTGCGAAAGACCGCGGCTGGCAGGAGAAGATCGGGGAAGGAACGCTGTTCGGCATGTGGGACCAGATCGTGGGTTCCGACATCGCCGCGCATGCCAAGCCGATTGCACTGCGCGACAACGTACTTCACGTGCAGGCCGAGTCCACGGCGTGGGCGACGCAACTGCGCTACATCCAGTCGCAGCTCCTGGCCAAGATCGCCGCTGCCATCGGCAACGGCCAGGTCACCTCGTTGCGGATCAGCGGTCCGAAGGGTCCGTCGTGGCGCAAGGGTGAGCGGCACGTCCGCGGCCGAGGTCCGCGCGACACGTATGGCTGAGGCAGCGCTAGCAGAGTCGTCGACACTTTACTAGTTGCTGAGCCTCGTGGGCCGTTTTCGATCCCCAAGCCACGATCGACCCGGGAACGAGGCCAGAAAATCGATCTGAGGGCCTGTTAGCGGCCCCGGATGCGCGTCCCAGGGCGAGTCAGGCAGTACACTGTGGGGAGTTGTCCCGACAGGGGTGCACAACAACAGACAGACAGCGCCTCCAGGCTACCCGGATGTACCCGCCGGGTACTCCTGTGCGCGTAACCGCCGTGTGCCCCGTCGACAAGGATCGACGACGGATCCGGAGACCACCTGATCCGTCGATGAGCAGAACAGGAGCGGACGCACCTCGTGGCCGACACCAGCGACACCGGACCGAAGAAGAACAAGAAGAAGCCGTCAGAGTATGGCGCCGATTCGATCAACATCCTCGAAGGTCTGGAAGCCGTCCGCAAACGGCCCGGCATGTACATCGGGTCCACCGGTGAACGAGGCCTCCACCACCTGATCTGGGAGGTCGTCGACAACTCCGTCGACGAGGCGATGGCCGGTTTCGCATCGCGGGTCGACGTGACCCTCCTCCCCGACGGCGGCGTCCAGGTCGTCGACGACGGTCGTGGCATCCCGACCGGCATGCACCGCACGGGTGTGCCGACCGTCGAGGTCGTCATGACCCAGCTGCACGCCGGCGGCAAGTTCGACTCCGACGCCTACGCGGTGTCGGGCGGTCTGCACGGCGTCGGCATCTCGGTGGTCAACGCGCTGTCGACCACCGTCGAGCTGGACATCCAGAACGATGGCTTCAACTGGCAGCAGACCTACAGTCACGCGAAGCCGGGTGCGCTGGAGAAGGGCACTCCCACGCGTAAGACCGGAACCACCGTTCGGTTCTGGCCGGACCCCGAGATCTTCACCGAGACAACGCGATTCAATGCGGAGACGGTCGCGCGGCGCCTGCAGGAGATGGCCTTCCTGAACAAGGGCCTCACCATCACGCTGACCGATCAGCGGCCGCAGGCCATCGAGCCTCCGGGTGACGCCGACGGTGACGAGGACGCCGGCACCACCGAGGCCGCCGAGGTGGTGAAGTCCGAAGAGGAGAAGGCTGCGGCCGCGGCGAAGCCGAAGACGCGCACCTACCACTACCCCGACGGGCTCGTCGACTACATCAAGCACCTCAATCGCACCAAGCAGTCGATCCACACCACCGTCATCGGCTTCACCGCCAAGGGCGAGGGTCACGAGGTCGAGATCGCGATGCAGTGGAACGCCGGTTACTCCGAGTCGGTGCACACCTTCGCCAACACCATCAACACCCACGAGGGTGGCACTCACGAGGAGGGCTTCCGCGCGGCGCTGACCAGCACGGTCAACAAGTACGCGCTCGACAAGAAGCTCCTCAAGGAGAAGGACGGCAAGCTCACCGGCGACGACATCCGCGAGGGTCTCGCCGCCGTCATCTCGGTGAAGGTCTCCGATCCGCAGTTCGAGGGTCAGACCAAGACCAAGCTGGGCAACACCGAGATCAAGGGCTTCGTGCAGCGCACCTGCAACGAGCACCTCGGGCACTGGTTCGAGGCGAACCCGGCCGAGGCCAAGATCATCGTCAAGAAGGCAGTCGACTCGTCACAGGCGCGCATGGCCGCGCGTCGCGCGCGAGAGATGGTGCGGCGCAAGACCGCCACCGACATCGGCGGTCTGCCCGGCAAGCTCGCCGACTGCCGCAGCAACGACCCGACCAAGTGCGAGGTCTACATCGTCGAGGGCGACTCGGCCGGTGGCAGCGCCAAATCCGGTCGCGACTCGATGTATCAGGCGATCCTCCCGCTGCGCGGAAAGATCATCAACGTCGAGAAGGCCCGCATCGACCGCGTGCTGAAGAACACCGAGGTCCAGTCGATCATCACGGCCTTCGGCACCGGCATCCACGACGAGTTCGATCTCGCCAAGCTGCGCTACCACAAGATCGTGCTGATGGCCGACGCCGACGTCGACGGCCAGCACATCTCGACGCTGCTGCTCACGCTGCTCTTCCGCTTCATGCGACCACTGATCGAACACGGCCACGTGTTCCTCGCGCAGCCGCCGCTGTACAAGCTCAAGTGGCAGAAGTCGGCTCCGGAGTTCGCCTACTCCGACCGTGAGCGCGACGGATTGCTCGAGGCCGGCCGTGCGGCGGGCAAGAAGATCAACTCCGACGACGGTATCCAGCGTTACAAGGGTCTCGGCGAGATGAACGCGAAGGAACTGTGGGAGACCACCATGGACCCGGCCGTTCGCGTTCTGCGCCAGGTGACCCTCGACGACGCCGCGGCCGCCGACGAACTGTTCTCCATCCTCATGGGTGAGGACGTCGCCGCTCGCCGTAGCTTCATCGCCCGCAACGCGAAAGACGTTCGCTTCCTCGATGTCTGATCACGTCTCGATCGAATTCGCAGTGATCGGAGAAAGTACACACCATGACTGACACCACCCTGCCGCCCGCAGGAGGCGAAGGCGACCGCATCGAGCCCGTGGACCTCGGGCAGGAGATGCAGAAGAGCTACATCGATTACGCGATGAGCGTGATCGTGGGGCGTGCGCTCCCCGAGGTGCGCGACGGGCTGAAGCCGGTCCACCGCCGCCTGCTCTACGCATCCTTCGACGCGGGTTTCCGCCCCGACCGCAGCTATGTGAAGTCGGCGAAACCCGTTGCGGAGACGATGGGTAACTACCACCCGCACGGTGACACCGCGATCTACGACGCGCTGGTGCGCCTCGCACAGCCGTGGTCGATGCGGTATCCACTCATCGACGGTCAGGGCAACTTCGGCTCACGCGGCAACGACGGCGCCGCAGCCATGCGTTACACCGAGGCGCGACTCACCCCGCTCGCGATGGAGATGTTGCGCGACATCGGCGAGGAGACAGTCGATTTCGTCCCCAACTACGACGGCAAGACCAACGAGCCGACGGTTCTGCCTGCGCGTATCCCGAACCTGCTGATCAACGGTTCGGGCGGTATCGCGGTCGGTATGGCGACGAACATGCCGCCGCACAACCTCAATGAGGTTGCGGATGCGGTGTTCTGGGCGCTGGAGAACCACGACGCCGACGACGAGACCACCCTCGCTGCGTGCATGGAGTGCATCAAGGGCCCCGATTTCCCCACTGCCGGACTGATCGTCGGCAGCCAGGGCATCAAGGACGCCTACATGACCGGACGCGGAAGCATCCGGATGCGCAGCGTCGTCGACATCGAGGAGAACAAGGGCACCACCACGCTGGTGGTCACCGAGTTGCCCTACCAGGTCAACCCGGACAACCTGATCCAGTCGATCGCCGAGCAGGTCAACGAAGGAAAACTGAAGGGCATCAGCCGCATCGAGGATCAGTCCTCGGACCGCGTCGGCATGCGCATCGTGGTGACGCTGCGCCGAGACGCCGTCGCCAAGGTCGTGCTCAACAACCTGTACAAGCACAGCCAGCTCCAGACCAGTTTCGGTGCCAACATGCTGTCGATCGTCGACGGCGTGCCCCGCACCCTGCGACTCGACCAGATGATCCGCTACTACGTGGCGCACCAGATCGACGTCATCGTGCGCCGGACCCGGTACCGGTTGCGCAAGGCCGAGGAGCGCGCGCACATCCTGCGCGGTCTGGTCAAAGCACTGGACGCCCTCGACGAAGTGATCGCGCTGATCCGCCGCTCGGCCAACACCGAGACCGCGCGCACCGGCCTGATCGACCTCCTCGACATCGACGAGATCCAGGCCGATGCCATCCTCGCGATGCAGCTGCGTCGCCTGTCGGCGCTCGAGCGTCAGAAGATCGTCGACGAACTCGCCGAGATCGAACTCGAGATCGCCGACTACAAGGACATTCTCGACAAGCCGGAGCGTCAGCGCGCGATCGTGCGCGACGAACTCAAGGAGGTCGTCGAGAAGTACGGCGACGAGCGTCGGACCAAGATCATCGCGGCCGACGGTGACGTCAGCGACGAGGACCTGATCGCGCGTGAGGACGTCGTCGTCACGATCACCGAGACCGGGTACGCCAAGCGCACCAAGACCGACCTCTACCGCAGCCAGCGTCGCGGCGGCAAGGGTGTGCAGGGCGCCGGCCTCAAGCAGGACGACATCGTCAAGCACTTCTTCGTGTGCTCGACCCACGACTGGATTCTGTTCTTCACCACCAGGGGTCGGGTTTACCGCGCCAAGGCCTACGAGCTGCCCGAGGCGAACCGCACCGCCCGGGGTCAGCACGTGGCCAACCTCCTGGCCTTCCAGCCGGAGGAGCGCATCGCCCAGGTCATCCAGCTCAAGACCTACGAGGACGCGCCATACCTCGTGCTCGCCACCCGCAACGGTCTGGTGAAGAAGTCGCGACTGGTCGACTTCGACTCCAACCGTTCCGGCGGTATCGCCGCGATCAATCTGCGCGGTGAGGACGAGCTGGTCGGCGCCCAGCTGTGCAGCGCCGACGACGATCTGCTCCTGGTGTCGCAGAAGGGTCAGTCGATCCGCTTCCACGCCGACGACGAGGCCTTGCGCCCGATGGGACGGCAGACCTCCGGCGTCCAGGGCATGCGGTTCAACACCGACGACACGCTGCTGTCCCTCAACGTCGTCCGGGACGGCACCTACCTCCTGGTCGCGACGTCGGGCGGGTATGCCAAGCGGACCGGCATGGACGATTACCCCGTGCAGGGTCGCGGTGGCAAGGGCGTCCTGACGATCGCTCACGATCGTCGACGCGGTGAACTGATCGGCGCCCTCATCGTCGACGACGACTCCGAGCTCTATGCCATCACCTCGGGCGGCGGCGTCATCCGGACGACGGCGAAGTCGGTGCGCAAGGCCGGCCGTCAGACCAAGGGTGTGCGACTGATGAACATCGACGAGGGCACGACGGTCATCGCGATCGCCCGCAACGCCGACGAGCCGGACGAGACTGAGCTCTCTTCCTAGGCGTTAGGGTGAAGACCACTGTTTCTCGACCCGTCCGCAGTCGACGGGTCGAGGGCGGTGGGCTTCGACCCGGCGCCGAGCGAGAAACGTCAGGAACGCCTGAGTGAGGGAATGTCTGTGAGCACACCGAACGAGCCGCATCAGGACCAGAACGGACGCCCCGCCGGGGGACCGGCGGGCCCCGGAACGGGCACCCCCACAGGGGGACTGGTGCCGCCGTGGCAGCGGGGGCCGGCCGATGATCCGGCCGCCGCGCCGACCGAGGCGTTCAATCGTGACGACGCGCACCGACCGGGACCGGACGGCAACCAGGGCGGTCCGTCGTCCGAGCATCGGGGCGGTCCGCCGCAGAACAACCCGGGCGGCCCGCCGCCGCGTGGCGTCGTGACCAACAGCGGCACCGCTGCCGCCAGCATGAGCGGCCAGCAGGCGCCGGTGACCAAGCTCGAGAACCCGCGTCGGCCGGGCACGGCGACGGCGACCGAGGAACCCGGTTTCGTCGAGTCACCCACCAGCACGATCGACCGCGGGCACCTCCCGGAGAACGACCTGCCCGATCTTGATCAGATTCACCACACAGCCGACCTGAAGCGACCCGAGGCGCCACAGACGCCGCCGGGCGCCAAGGCGTCACCACGGTCGGCGCCTCGCCAGGTGCTCGCCGCCGGGACAGCGCTGCGCGCGTCGGTGCAGGTGCGTCGGATCGACCCGTGGGCCACGTTCAAGGTCGCGGCCGTTCTGTCGGTGGTCGGTTTCTTCATCTGGATGATCTCCGTGGCGGTGCTGTACCTCATCCTCGACGGCATGGGCGTGTGGGATCAGGTCAACAACAGCTTCGGAACGCTCATGGCCGAGGAATCGAGCACGAGTGGTGACGTCATCGGGGCCGGCACCGTCTTCGGCGCTGCGGCGCTCCTGGGGGCCATCAACGCCATCCTCCTGACGGCGCTCGCGACGATCGGCAGCTACATCTACAACATCTGCGCCGACCTCGTCGGCGGTGCCGAGGTGACACTCGCCGACCTCGACTGAGTGAGCTCCTGACCAGCCGTTTTGTTGGTTGGGGCATCGGTCGGGTAATCTCACTCCTCGGTTCAAGGGCCTATAGCTCAGGCGGTTAGAGCGCTTCGCTGATAACGAAGAGGTCGGAGGTTCAAGTCCTCCTAGGCCCACTGCGACGGATGTTCTCGGACATCGGAATTCGCATCCCGCCGAACCGATCCGGGACGGCACGGGGCCTTAGCTCAGTTGGTAGAGCGCTGCCTTTGCAAGGCAGATGTCAGGAGTTCGAATCTCCTAGGCTCCACCAGTTCATCGACGCCGACACCGGTCGGCCACAGATGTACGAAGGCGACGACCTGGCTCGACGAGCTTGATTGTCGCCTTTCGTGTTTCCGATGCACGAACGAGCTAGGAAACCGCGTACTCCACGATCGACACCCCGCTGTCGAAGTCGCGCCCACTGACGCGCCGAAACCGCCTGGGCGCGTACCGACCCGGAGCCATCAGCGGAATCCCGCTCCCGAACAGCATCGGCTGGCGTTTGAGCACGAACCGGTCGATCTCCGCCGCCAGCTGCACCGCGAGGTCGCCGCCCCCGCAGAGCCAGATGTCCTTGCCCTCGGCCTGTCTGAGCTCGCGCACCACGTCGACCGGGTCGCGATCGGTGAACGTCACGCCCTCCACGGGCTCGCGCCGACGATGGGTGAAGACGTACTGGTCGAGGTGTCGATACGGACTCGTCACCTCGGGTAGCCCAGCGGCGTAGGTGCCTGCTCCCATGAGGACGGTGTCGAAGATCCCTGCACTCTGGTCGATCCCGAGCGCCGCGGCATAGTCGGTCGGGATGGTGTCGGCAAACCGCTCGTTGATGCCGTCCATGTGGTCGCCCTCCATCAGAAAGGCGTCGAACTGTCCATCCGGTCCGGCGATGTACCCGTCGAGACTGACGGCCACGTAGTACACGAGTTCACGCATGTTGTCCCCAATCACTTCAGATGTAGTGGTTGAGAAACTACAGCACGTGTAGTGGTTGCGCTATTGTTTTCGCATGGTCCGGAACGACGACCGCCGGCGGATGTTGGCCGACGCAGGTCTCGAAGTGCTCGCCGACACCGGCGCGCGGGGGCTCACCCACCGCGCGGTCGATCGTGCCGCCGGCGTGCCCCTCGGCACGACGACGAACTACTTTCGTTCTCGCTCAGCGCTTCTGACCGGTCTGGTGGAGCGCATCTACGAGCGGCTCGCACCGAGTGACGATTTCATCGCCGAACGGGCCGGTCGCACACCTACCCGGGACCTGTTCGCCGAGTATCTCCGCAATATCGTCGAGCGCCTGATGGCGAACCGAACCGTCACCATCGCACTCATCGAGCTGCGGCTCGAGGGGATTCGACGCCCCGAGGTCGCGGAGATCATCGCGGAGTGGCGTCGGACCGGATTCGCCGGGGATGTGGCCTTCAACGAGCAGGCAGGCCTGCCGGGGTCGGCGCGGGAGATCGCCCTGTTCCACTATGCGGTCGACGGCCTGCTGCTCGACCAGCTGACCGGTCCACTGCTCCCGGACGTCCCGGTCGACGACATCGTCGAAGCCCTCGTCGACGGGCTGCTGCCCGACTGAGTACGCGTCATCGGCTCCGGCGTCGGCCGATGATCGACCGGCGGGGCACCCGCTACCGTGGACAAGTGGACCGCGATCTGCTCGACGGGCGCTATGAGATCCGGGGAGTTCTCGGACGTGGCGGCATGGCGGTGGTGCACGACGGGTGGGACCGGCGGCTCCACCGACCGGTCGCCGTCAAACTGCTGCGGTCGGAGGCAGCGACCCCGGCTGTCGCGCGTGAGCGGTTCGCCGCCGAGGCGCGGGCGGCCGCCGCCCTCAACCATCCCAACATCGTCGCCGTTCACGATTTCGGCGAGCACGACGGCACTCCGTACATCGTGATGGAACGGCTGAGTGGCACGACGGTCGGAGACCTCATGGTCGACGGACCGTTGGCATCCGACCGTGTCGCAGCGATCCTCGTCGACGTCCTCGCGGCCCTGCACGCCGCCCACGCAGCCGGTGTGTTTCATCGCGACATCAAACCCGCGAACCTGCTGATTGCCGGTGCTCGGGTGAAGGTGGCCGATCTCGGCATCGCCAAGACCGCCGGTACCGCACACACCGCGACCGGTGAAGTCGTCGGCACCATCTGCTATCTCAGCCCGGGTCGCGTGCTGGGTCGGGCAGCGACACCCGCCGACGATCTCTATGCCGCCGCCGTCGTCGCGTACGAAGCGCTGACGGGCCGTCGCGCGTACGACCAGGACAATCCCGCTGCAGTCGCGCATGCGATCCTGCACTCGCCCCCGCCGCCGTTGGCCGTTGTGCGGCCAGATGTTCCACCGGCCTTGCGCGACACGATCGATCAGGCCATGCGGCCCGGGGACCCGGCATCGTTCGGCGACGCCGAGGCGATGCTTGCGGCGCTGTCCGGCCGCGGTGCCGCACCGCTGTCACGGCCGGCGACGAGCCGGCTCACGTCCCCGCTTTCGATGGCCCCACTTTCGATGGCCCCGCCTTCGACGACACCGCCGTCCGTGGGGAGGTCCCGACCCCGGTGGCGAACCTGGGTCGCGCTCCTCGGCGGGTCCGCAGCACTGCTGGTGGCGCTCCTGGTCGCCGTCACCGTCGCGGCGACGGGCTCGGACGAGGACGCACCGTCGCCGACGAACCCCGCCCCTGCCTCACTGCCCGCCGCAGAGCCCTCGACGGACCCGTCGCCCACGATCCCGGCGAGCACCGCCGAGACGCCGCCACCGACCCAGACGGAGCTGCCCCAGACCGAGGTGCCCCAGACGGGACCGACGGCGACCGGGGAAGACCGGAACGGTAGGGGAAACCCCGGACGAGGCAACGGCGGCAACGGCAACAGCGGCTCCGGTAACGGTGGCTCCGGTAACGGTGGCAATGGGAAACCGAAGGACGACAAGAACTGAGTTCCGCGGCAAGGCATTCGAACCACGGAGGGCCGCTGACCCGGGTCAGCGCTCCAGGTGCGCGTACCGCCGGCGGAACTTCTCGACCCGGCCCGCGACGTCGGGGATCGTGTTCACCCCGGTGTAGAACGGATGCGAGTCGCTGGTGACGTCGACGGTGATGAGCGGGTACTCGTTGCCGTCGGACCAGGTGACGGTCGCCGACGACGTCGCGGTCGAGCGGGTGAGGAACTCCTTGCCCGTCGATCCGTCGCGGATGACGACGGGGTGGTAGTCGGGGTGGATGCCCTTTTTCATGTGGGTGCCTTCCAGTCGGATGTATGTCGGCGTGGGTTCAGTTGTCCAGGGGATCCGAGGAGTCGACGCCGCGAACGGCGTCGACCGTCGACTCGGAGACGTCCAGGTCGTCGCATGGATCGGCATGGAACTGGCCGAAGGGGTCGTCGAAGGTCGACCAGAATTGTTGTCCGGCTGCGAATTCGACCTCGTTGAGGCAGGCGCTGCGAAGGGCTTCCTCGATCTCGGTGGGATCTCCCTGATGCACGAGCACGACGAGTGAGGTGTGTCGGTCACCGAAGGTCTCGTCCCAGCGCAGAGCGCCGAGAGCACGACGTTCGGCGGGTACCTGCGCGAGTTCGTCGTCGGTCATCGATGCCAGCCAGGGACCGCCGTGTGCGACGCGCAGCCCACCGCCGGCCGACTCGAGCCAGAGCGCCTCGTCGGGCTGGGTGGCGACCCAGAGCCGGCCGCGGGCGCAGACGACCCCGTCGAGCAGGGCGTCGATCGCTTCGTGGAAGCGACCGGGGTGCAGCGGTCGATCGCTGTGGAACTCGACCCACGAAACCCCGCAGTCGGACTCCAGCGGGGGTTGCCCGGCGAGGAGCGGGTCGTGCGGACCGTCGATGCGGCCTCGTCGTGAGCGGGACGGCACGGCAGCGACCAGTTGCTCGGCGAGGACAGGGGTGATCGGGCGCTGGGGCAGCTCGAACATCATCGGGACGTTCGGCGCGAGCCGCTTGAGGACGGCCACGAGTCGCGCCGACGCCCAGGCGTCGCGGAAGGTCGGATCGCACGCCGCGACCACCAGGGCATCGGCGAACGCGACCTGCCCGACGGCCACCTGGGCGAGGGTGCGGTCGTCGTCGAGAGCGACATGTCCGCCCTCGGCGAGGGAGAGGTCGCCGGTTGCCGACGTCAGCCAATCCTCCTCGGACACACAGGCGACCGTGAGGTCGATGCGGACGTCGGCGGCGGCCGGGGCGTCGTCGAACCCGGGCATGTCGGCGACGATGACGTTCTCGATCGACCACGCGACCTGCTCGGGTTCCAGGACGGGGTCGAGGGTGAGGACGATCCGGTTCACCAACGGTCGCCGATGAAGTCGCCGGAGAAGGGGGAGCAGGTCCTCGCGCAGCGTGCACGAGATGCATCCGTGGGCCAGCTCGACGACGCAGACGTCGTGCCGGGTGTGCCCGTCGGGTCCCCGCCAGCTGAGGGTCCGGACGACGCGGCCGTCTTCGACCTGGGTCAGGTCGTGGTGCACCTGGACGCTACCGACGCCCCTGCTCTCCAGCGCGTCGCCGACCCGGTGGATCGACGACGCATCGAGCCCGGTGACCAGGACGACCGGGGTTCGATGGTCGGTCGGGCCGGCGTCATCCGGGCGGTTCGCGGATTCATCGTCGAGCACGACTCCACTCCGATCTATTGAGAATGATTTCCATTTGTGCTTCGACGACGGTACCGTGACCGGACAGTTAATGCCAATCATTGTCGATAAGAACAGGAGGCAGCATGTCCAAGAGGTGCCAGGTCACCGGACGGGTACCGGGCTTCGGCAAGCAGGTGTCGCACTCGCACAAGCGGACGTCGCGCCGGTGGGACCCGAACATCCAGCGTCGGCGCTACTACGTGCCCAGCGAGGGCCGATATGTGACGCTGCGCGTGAGTGCGAAGGGGATCTCGACGATCGACAAGCACGGCATCGAATCGGTACTGCGCAAGATCCGCGCACGTGGGGAGAAAGTCTGATGGCACGCAACGAAATCCGACCGATCGTCAAACTGCGCTCCACTGCCGGGACCGGGTACACCTACGTGACCCGGAAGAACCGTCGGAACGATCCCGACCGCATGGTGCTGCGCAAGTACGACCCGATCGCCCGCGCCCATGTCGATTTCAAGGAGGACCGCTGATGGCGAAGAAGTCCAAGATCGTTCGCAACGAACAGCGGCGTGAGGTCGTCGCACGGTATGCCGACCTCCGCGCCGAACTGAAACGCGCAAGCGTGGCGGCCGATTCGACGCCCGAGGAGCGGATGGAGGCGCTGCGACGCCTACAGCGGTTGCCGCGCAACGCAAGTCCGACGCGTCTGCGCAACCGGGACGCGGTCGACGGTCGACCCCGCGGTTACATCGGCAAGGCGGGCCTGTCGCGCGTGCGATTCCGCGAACTCGCGCACCGGGGCGAACTACCCGGGATTCAGAAGTCCAGCTGGTGACCCGGACCACAGAGAATCAGGAACGATGATGGCCAACAGACGAATTCGACAGCGCGACGAGGTGCCGGCCAAGCGCAAACGCAACCTGCTCGCCGCCCAAGGTGTGCGTGTCGACGGGCGAAACCCCGTCGACTACAAGGATGTCGCGCTGCTGCGGCAGTTCCTGTCCGACAAGGGCCGCATCCGCAGCCGACGGCTCACCGGACTGAGCCCACAGGAGCAGCGCCAGGTGGCCACGGCGATCCGCAACGCACGCGAAATGGCATTGCTGCCGTACGACTCTCGGCACTGACGCGCACCTCGGTATCTGCGGCCCACCTCTGCTCCTTGAGGTGCGAGTAGACGCGACCCTCATTGCTCCCTGAGGTGCGAGCGAAGCGAGCCACGAAGGGCATGGTGAGGTGCCTCGCCAGCCCTTCGAGGCTCGTCGACCTCGACGCGCTCCTTCGT
>NZ_JBHYNC010000054.1:0-33183 GCF_042743165.1 Gordonia sp. NPDC058843 | reverse complement strand
AGGATCAGGGCGGCCGGTTCACTCCGTCCGAGCTCGACCAGGACGTCGACCACCGAACGCACGGTCACCCACTGATTGGTCCAGTTCCCGGTCTGTCGCCAATGCTCGAGCACGTCGATGTACAGGCGCGCGGCGCGCTCGGTATCGCCGGAGCGGGCCTCGATCGATGCCCGCGACGCCATCGCCACCCCGAGGAGGTACCGATCACCGTGACGGCGCGCCGATTCGATGGCGCCGTCGAGAAGTTGCTGTGCCCGAGCAGGATCCGAGTCGAGCAGACACTCCCCCGACACATATCGGCACCATGCGGCGACCACGTCCTCCCCCGCTGTGAGACAAGCGATCTCGAGGGCACGGGCCGCCGGATGCGATTCCTCACCCTGGTAGGCACGGATGAGCAGCGCACAGATGTCGGACATGTGCGCCGCGCCCGGCATCGCGGCCCGCAACGCGAGCTCGCGAAACGTACGTGCATCCCCGAGCGCCGCGTCGAGGTCCCCCTGGAACAGCCCGACCTCCACCAGCATCATGTGGAGGTAGACACGGACCGCGGGTTCGGGGTCGGCGGCGAGGCCCCGACGCGTGCAACGCCGAGCGGTCGGCAGATCGCCGTCGAACCGCGCACCGCCGGCCGACACGGCCCACACCGCGGCACCGAGCGACGAGGGATCGTGACCGTCGACGAGCATCCGCGCCCACCCGGTGACCTCCGGGCTCATGGTCAGCTCGAGATAAGGGATCAGTCCCTGCAGAATCGTGTCGGCGAGGTCGAGGTCGTGAACGCACGCGTGGTCGATCGCCTGCCGCACGTCGTCGATGCGCTCGTCGACCAGGCGCGCCGCGTCGAGATGACCGCGCCCGTAGACCTCACATCCCAACGGCCCGAGCCAGTCCGCCACCCACGCGGTGTGCGCACATCGTGCGGTGGCGAGCGCATTGCGGCCGGTCAGCGAGTCTGTTCCGAACGCGCGCAACGTCTCCAACAAGAGGTAGCCACCCGCGTCGATGGACACCATGGACGCGTCGACCAGTTCGGCCACGGCATCGGCCACCGCCTCGCGGGCCAGTACGCCGGTGGCCTCCGCCAGGAACTCCGCGTCGTCGAGTCCGAACCGGGAGGGGAAGACGCTGAGAACGTCGAACAGACCGCGCGCCGGTTCACTCAGCAGCCCGTAGGACCAGTCGACGAGCGCATGAAGGCTGCGGTGCCGTGGCTCCACCCCTCGCGAACCCCGCAGGATGCGAAAGCGCCAGTGCAACCGGTCGACGAGCTCGGCCGGCGGTATCGCGCGCGCCTTCGTCGCCGCGAGCTCGACGCCGAGCGGCAGACCGTCGAGTCGCCGGCAGACCTCCGCGACCGCCGACGCGCTCCCCTCGTCCAGCTCGAAACGCGGGTCCCGCGCCCGGGCGCGTACACAGAACAGCCGCACCGCATCCGAGGACTCGATGTCATCGGCGGTCGCGTCCACGTCGGGCACGGCCAGCGGATCGAGACAGATGATCTGTTCGGCCGCGAGTCCGAGCGGCGCACGAGAGGTCGTCAGCACTGTGACGGTCGGACAGCGGTCCTGTAGCGCGACAACGACTTCGGCCGCGGTGCTGAGCACGTGCTCACAGTTGTCGAGTACGAGCAATCCCTGCCGGCCGGTCAGTGCGTCGGTGAGTGCGTCCAGGGCCGGTAGGTCGCGCCGCATCGACAACCTCGTCGCGGACGCCACGACGGGCACGACCCCGTCGGAACTCCCGACCGCGGCCAACTCGGCGAACCAGACGGGGCGGTCGGTCACGGACCGGGCATGACGGCGGACGAGAGCAGTCTTACCGACACCCCCGGGGCCGAGGACGGTGAACACCCCGCCGGCCCGCACTGCCGCCGACAGTTCGGCCAGGTCTGTATCGCGCCCGATCAGGGATGCCGAGACATTCCGCGGAGCCTCTGCACCCCCGGCAGATGCCGCGGCCGTCCGGTCCCGATTCGGCGCGTCCGGGTCCGGCGACACCCGGGCGGTCCGGGACGAGGGCTCTCCGTCGAGGATGCGGGCGTGGAGTTCACGGACCGAATGAGCCGGGTCGGTGCCGAGATCCTCCGCGAGGCGTCGACGCAGACGCTGGTAGGCGTCGAGCGCTTCGGCCGCGCGATCCATTCGCCACAATGCCCTCATGATCCTCAGGTGGAGTCCCTCGCGATACGGATGCTCATCGACGAACGGCAGCAACCGCACATATGCGTCTTCCGGGCGACCGAGGGCGATCAGGGCGTCGGCAGCCGTCTCCACGCCCAGCACGCGTCGCTCGATCAGGGCACCGACCTCTGTCTGCGCCCAGGACGAGTCGGAAAATTCTCCGTAAGGAGTTCCGTGCCAGAGCTTTTCGGCAAAGTCGAGAAGGTCGACCGCCAGTCGCGGCTCGGCACCGGCGACGGCGCAGGCGCGCGCCACGGTGTCGTCGAAGAGCAAGGTGTCGACATCGGCCCGGTCCACGAGGAGCGTGTAGCCGGGCGAGGTCGTGACCACTCGCAGGCGCCCGTCGACCTGGCGTTGCCGCAGGGTGGCGCGGAGCCGGAAGACGAGGTTGTGCAGCGCCGCCTCCGGGGTGGCGGGGGGCGCGTCCGTCCAGAGGATCTCGGTGAGCCAGCCCACGTCGGCGACCGCATTCGCGCGCAACGCCAGAGCGGCGAGCAGGCACCGCAGACGTGGCGTGCCGAATTGCGGCCGGGGCACCCCCGCCTCGCCCGGTGTGTCCACCGGACCCAGCAGAGTGAGACTGACCATGGCCTTATCATCGCAGGATGTCCCCCAACCAGGCGGAATCCGAGCAAACGACATCGAGCGGCCCGACGCAGAACCGACCCCCGAGAGTCCTCGGCGACGTCGACTCCACGACCAGTGACCGTGCCAGCCGCTGGTGGTGGGATCACGACGCGGAGAACTATCACGTCGAACACGGCGATTTTCTCGGCGCACACGCCGCGGGCGGGGACTTCGTCTGGTGTCCGGAAGGCCTGCGTGAATCCGATGTCCGACTCCTGGGGGACATCGACGGGCGCGACATCCTCGAGATCGGCTGCGGCTCGGCACCCTGCGCTCGCTGGCTGGCTGCACACGGTGCTCACGCGGTCGGTGTCGATCTGTCGCGGCGGATGCTGGGGATCGGGCTCGACGCGATGGCCGCCGAGGGCGTACGGGTACCGCTCGTGCAGGCCACCGCCGAAACGCTGCCCTTTGCGGACGAATCGTTCGACGCCGCCTGCTCCGCGTTCGGCGCGGTGCCGTTCGTCGCCGACTCCGCCGGTGTGATGAGCGAGGTCGCGCGGGTCCTGAGACCGGGCGGCCGTTGGGTTTTCGCAGTCAATCACCCGATGCGGTGGATGTTCCTCGACGACCCCGGCCCGGAGGGTCTGACCGTGCGGATTCCCTACTTCAACCGCACGCCGTACACCGAGACCGATGCCGACGGCACGCTGACCTATGTCGAGCACCACCGCACGATCGGCGACCGTGTCCGCGAACTCCGCGGGGCCGGGTTCATTCTCGACGACATCATCGAACCCGAATGGCCGGACGGTTTCGACCGCACCTGGGGTCAGTGGAGCCCGTTGCGCGGCAGTTACTTTCCCGGCACGGCGATCTTCTGCGGCCACAAGGCGCCGTAGCGATCCTCACAGGAGTTTCGACAGGAACTCCCGTGTGCGCTGTTCCTTCGGATCGGAGAGGACCTCGCGCGGATCACCCTGCTCCACCACGACGCCGGCGTCCATGAACACCAGCTGATCGGCGACCTCCCGCGCGAAACCCATCTCGTGGGTGACGACCATCATCGTCATGCCGGAGGCAGCCAGCTCGCGCATCACCTTCAGCACGTCGCCGACGAGTTCGGGATCGAGCGCGGAGGTGGGTTCGTCGAACAGCATCAGCTTGGGGTCCATCGCGAGGGCACGGGCAATCGCCACCCGCTGCTGCTGGCCGCCGGACAACTGGGCCGGGTAGGCGTCGGCCCGCTCGGACAGGCCCACCCGGTCCAGCAGGTAGCGGGCCTTCTCGAGGGCCTCGGAACGGGACTGTCTCTTCACCTGCATCGGCGCCTCGATCACGTTCTCGAGAGCCGTACGGTGCGGGAACAGGTTGAAGTGCTGGAACACCATGCCGATGTCGCGTCGTTGGGTCGCCGCGTCCTTGGCACTCATCTCGTAGAGTTTGCCGTTGCGTTCGCGATAGCCGATCAGATCACCGTCGACATAGAGCCGCCCGGCGTTGACGACTTCCAGGTGGTTCACGCACCGCAGGAACGTGGACTTCCCCGACCCCGACGGACCGATGAGGCACAGCACCTCACCGCGCGCCACCTCCAGCGATATCCCCTTGAGGACCTGCACCGAGCCGAAGCTCTTACAGACACGGTCGGCGACCACCATCGGCGGCGGCGATCCGTCGGCTCGGGCCGATCCGGTCGTGCGCTCTCCGGGACTCATGCTTTCTCTCCCCCCGCCGGCCCGGCGGCGCCGCCGGGCGCCGTGGCCGCGCCGTCGGCCATCGTCTTGAGTTGCCGGGCGGTGAGCTGGCGGGTCGCGCCCTTGGCGTAATAGCGCTCCACGTAGTACTGCCCCACCATGAGGACGCTGGTGATGGCGAGGTACCAGGTCGACGCGACGAGAAGCAGTGGGATCGGCTCGAAGATCACTCCCGAGATGTCCCGCTGGCGTCCGTAGAGGTCGAGTGTCAGCGGCACCGCGGCCACCAGGCTCGTGGTCTTGAGCATGCTGATCAGTTCGTTGCCGGTGGGCGGGATGATCACCCGCATGGCCTGGGGCAGCACCGTGCGTCGCATCGTCTGCGACCACGACATACCCAGTGCCACCGACGCCTCGGTCTGTCCCTCACCGACCGAGGACACACCGGCGCGGACGATCTCGGCCATGTATGCGGCCTCGTTGAGACCCAGTCCGATCACCGCGAACAGGAATGCGGCGTTGAGGGTCTGGATGTCGAGAGACACGAACTGGTGGACGAACGGAATGCCGAGGTCGATCTGTTTGTAGATCGCCGGGAACAGGCCCCAGAACACGAGCTGTACGTAGACGGGCGTGCCGCGGAAGATCCACAGGTACACCCACGACGTCCCGCGCAGCACCGGGTTCGGGCTCAGACGCATGATCGCGAGAACGACGCCGAGCACGATCGCGATCGCCATCGACAGCAGGGTGAGGGCGAGGGTGTAGCCGACACCCGACAGGATCCGGGAGTCGAAGAGATAGTTGCCGTACGTGCCCCAGCTGTACGCGTCGTTGGTGGCGGCGCCGTAGATGAACAACGCGCCGAGCACGATGATGATCACCGCGGCGACCCACTGTCCGGGCCTGCGGAGCGGAACCGCCGTGATCGGTTCCGGTTCGGTCGATGGGGGGCCGTGCTGCGGCGACGTCACCTCAGCTCACCGCCCCGTTGATGACGGAGACATCGATCATCCCCTCCTCGAGGCCCCAGTTGGCCGCGATCTGTTCGTACTGCCCGTTGTCGATGAGGTACTGCACTGCCCGCTGCATCGCGAGTGCGAGAGGGGAGCCCTTCCGTATCGCCCATCCGTAGGGCGCGGAGTCGAAGATGCCGCCCGCCGGCTTCAACCGACCGTCCGTGCGTTTGATCGCGTAGGCGGTGACCGGCGAGTCGGCCGACATCGCATCCACGCGTCCCAGGATCAGCGCGTTGACCGCCTCGTCCTGGCTGTCGAACCTGACCTTGTCGATCGCGGGCTTCCCCGCTGCGACGCAGGCTGCACTCTTGGCGGGGACCTCGTCGGTGTCCTCGTACGTGGTGGTCTGGACCGCCACCCGAAGGCCACACGCATTGTCGGGATCGATGTCGTCGGGGTTGTCGGTGGCCTGCGCCCACTGCACTCCGGCACTGTAATAGGTCACGAAGTCGACCTGCTTCTCACGCTCGAGCGTGTCGGTGAACGAGGACATACCGACCTGGTAGGTGCCGGCCTGTATCGACGGGATGATCGTGTCGAACTGGGACTCCTTGTAGTCGGGAACGAGCCCGAGCACCTTGCCGACGGCATTCATCAGGTCGACGTCGTAGCCCACGATCTTCCCGGACGCGTCCTTGTATTCGTTCGGCTGGTACGGAATGTTGACCCCGACCACGAGCCGACCGGTGCGAGCGATCTCCGGCGGGACGAGCGCGGCGATCTCCGGAACCTTCGCCACGTCGATGTCGATCGGGGTGACCTGGCTGGCGCGCTCCCGGGCCTCGTTGTCCACGCAACCGGTCACGACGACCACAACGGCCAGCAGGACGCCGAGCCAACGAGCCACCCGCGTCACACCACTTCCCTTCGTCCGGCCGAGCGCATCAGCTCACTGTAGTTCGCCCGCTCCACCCCGGCTCGCCACCCACGATTCACGCGTGTTCGTACCCGACCTTCTGCTCCCCGAGGAGCGCCCAGAGCTTGCGGAGGGCGCGTCCCCCCGCTCCCGGAGCTTGCGGAGGGCGCGTCCCCCCGCTCCCTCAGGTGCGAGTGAAGCGCGCAGTCCTCCCCAGCCCCCTGAGGTGCGAGCGAAGCGCGCAGTCCTCCCCAGCCCCCTGAGGTGCGAGCGAAGCGAGCCACGAAGGGTCTCGCAACGTGTCTCACCAGGCCCTTCGAGGCTCGTCGCTTGCGCTCCTCGCACCTCAGGGAGCAGGGGTTATGCGGTTCTTTCGGATCAGGGAGGGGTCGGCCCGTCGCGACACCTCAGAGAGCAGAGGGTCACCCCTCGACGATGCGCCGCTCCACCGCGCTCGCGAACTCTGACGTGGTCGCGTCACCGCCGAGGTCGGGGGTCGATGTGTGCACGAGCGTGTCGGCAACCGCGGCGTCCATCCTCGCACCGGTCGCGACGAGGGCCGCGTCGTCGGTCATCTGGCCGTACCGCCGGAAACCCATTGCCACAGAGGCGATCATCGCGACCGGATTCGCCACACCGCGCCCGGCGATGTCGGGTGCCGCGCCGTGCGTGGCCTGCGCCATCACCTGGGACTCCGAGCTGTTGACCGAACCCGCGATGCCCAGCGAACCGGCCAGCTCGCCGGCCAGATCGGACAGGACGTCCCCGAAGAGGTTCTCGGTGACGAGGACGTCGAAGTCGGCGGGCCGCCGGACCAGTAGTGCGGCCATCGCGTCGACGTGTTGCTCGGACACCTCCACCTCGGGGAACTCGGCGGCGACGTCCCGGCAGGCATCGCGGAACAGGCCGGTGGTCATGCGCAGGACGTTGGCCTTGTGCACGATCGTCAGCCGCGGTCGCCTGTCCGAACCCGCTCGCTCGATCGCGGCGATGCATGCGACCCGCGCGATCCGCTCGGATGCCGCACGGGTCACCAGCCCGACCGCGAGTGCCACGTCCGGCGTCGGCATGAACTCACCGCTGCCCGCCGACATGTTGCGATCGGCATAGAACCCTTCGGAATTCTCCCGAACGATCAGCACATCGATGTCCGGCCGGAGCGCCGGAACACCCGCGAAGGCCCGGGCGGGACGGAGATTGGCGAACAGCTCGTAGCGGGTTCGGAGGATCGCGCCCGGTGTCCGGTCGCCGAGACCGGGTGGGTATGCGGCCGAGTCGTGGGGGCCGACGATCCAGAATCCGAGTCCGTCGAGGGCCGACAGTGTCTGTGCGGGCACCGGCTCGCCGTGGGAGGCGATGGCCGAGGACCCGAACGGCAGTTCCTGCCAGTCGATCTCGATCGACTCAGCCCGGGCCGCCGCGTCCGCGATCGACAGCGTCACGGGCACGATCTCCGGACCGATCCCGTCGCCGGTGAGGACGCCGAACCGTCTCTCTGTTCCGCCCATCAGTGCGCTGCGTCGTCCCAGGACCGCCCGAAACCGACCGACACCTCCAGCGGCACCGACAAGGTGATGGCATTGCCCATCTCCTCGCGCACAACCGTTTCGACGGCCTCGCGCTCGCCGGCAGCGACCTCGATCACGAGTTCGTCGTGGACCTGGAGAAGCGTCCGCGACGTGAGCCCTTCGGCTGCGAGACGCTTGTGGACGTTGATCATCGCGACCTTGATGATGTCCGCGGCGGTGCCCTGGATGGGCGCGTTGAGCGCCATCCGCTCCGCCGACTGCCGGCGCTGCCAGTTGTCACTGTTCAGGTCGGGCAGGTAACGGCGCCGGCCGAACAGGGTCGCCGTGTACTCGTTGCGGCGGGCCTCGGCGACCACGTCGTGCAGATAGTCGCGCACCCCACCGAAACGCGCGAAGTACGCCTCCATCTGCTCCTTGGCCTCATCGCGGCTGATCTTCAGCTGGGCGGCGAGCCCGAATGCACTGAGCCCGTACGCAAGTCCGTACGACATGGCCTTCACCCGGTGACGCATCTCCGTCGTGACCTCGTCGATCGGTACCCCGAACGCGCGCGAGCCGACGAAGTTGTGGAGATCCTCACCGGTGTTGAACGCCTCGATCAGACCGGCGTCTTCTGACAGATGCGCCATGATCCGCATCTCGATCTGGCTGTAGTCGGCGGTCATGAGGCAGTCGTAGTGAACTGCTGCCGCGGCGTCGGCCCCGACGACGAAGCCGCGCCGGATCTCCCGCCCCGCCTCCGTGCGCACCGGGATGTTCTGCAGGTTCGGTTCGGTCGACGAGAGTCGTCCGGTCGCGGCGATCGTCTGGTTGAACGTCGTGTGGATACGCCCGTCGTCGGCGACCGACTTGAGGAGCCCGTCGACGGTGACCTTCAGTCGCGTCGCGTCGCGGTGCTCGAGAAGGTGTGCGAGGAAGGGGTGCTCGGTCTTCTCGTAGAGGGACTGCAGCGCGTCGGCATCGGTGGTGTAACCGGTCTTGGTCTTCTTCGTCTTCGGCATGTCCAGCTTGTCGAAGAGAACGGTCTGCAGCTGCTTGGGTGAGCCGAGGTTGATCTGCTCACCGATGACCTCGTACGCCGCGTCGGCCGCGGCGCGGATCCGGTCGGCGAACATCTGCTCGAGGGCACCGAAGTGATCGACGTCGACCGCGATGCCCGCGGCCTCGGCGTCGGCCAGCACGAACGACAGCGGCAGCTCCATCTCGGTGAGCAGGGGCTTGGAATCGATCCGGTCCAGTTCCGTGTCGAGCGTGTCGGCGAGTTCTTGGACCGCTCGCGCCTCGAGCATGTGCTGCTCGGCGACGCGGCCGTCGGAATCGTCGTCGAGCAGCGACATCTGACCGTCGCCCGGACCGCCGTCGGCGCGGAGTTCGCGACGCAGATATCGCAGGGCGAGGTCGTCGAGGTTGAAGGTCCGCTGTCCGGGCCGGACGAGGTAGGCCGCGAGTGAAGTGTCGCTGGTGACCCCATCGAGCTTCCAGCCGCGCGAGCGGAGCGCATGCACGGCCCACTTCGCCTCGTGGACCGCCTTGAACGCGGACGGGTCGGCAAACCAATCGCCCAGTGCCGCCTCGTCTTCCGGGCTGAGCGCGGTGACGTCGACGTAGGCCGACGACCCGTCGGCGGCCGCGATCGCCACGCCCGTCGGGTCCGACCCGACGACGACGTGTGGCGCGGTCACGGCGAGACCTACGCGGCCGGTACGGGCATGCTCGGTGAGCCATCCGGCGACCTCGCCGGCGCCCAGGACCGCACCGTCGAGGTCGAAACCCGCTTCGGCTTCGGGCTCAACGGAACTCAGCGTCGAGAAGAGACGATCACGCAGTACCCGGAACTCCAGGTCATCGAACAGCTGATGGATGCGATCGCGATCCCATCCGACCATGGCCAGGTCGTCCGGGGACTTGGGCAGTTGCATGTCCCGGACGAGCTCGGTGAGCTGCCGATTGGTCTGCACCGACGCGAGATGCGCGCGCAGCGCGTCGCCGACCTTGCCCTTGACCTCGTCGACATGGTCGACGAGCGCAGCGAGCGATCCGTACTCTCGAATCCATTTGGACGCGGTCTTCTCCCCCACGCCGGGTATGCCGGGCAGGTTGTCGCTGGGATCACCGCGCAGCGCAGCGTAGTCGGGGTACTGGGTGGGGGTGAGACCGTACTTCTTCTCGACCTCCTCGGGGGTGAAACGCGTGAGATCCGAGACTCCCTTGCGCGGATAGAGCACGGTGGTCGAGGAGTCGACGAGCTGCAACGAGTCGCGGTCACCGGTGACGATCAGGACCTTGTACCCGTCCTCACGAGCCCGGGTCGCGAGGGTCGCGATGATGTCGTCGGCCTCGTAACCCTCGATGGCCAGTACGGAGACCCCCAGCGCGTCGAGGACCTCCTTGGTGAGGTCGACCTGTCCGTTGAACTCGTCGGGGGACTTCGATCGCTGCGCCTTGTACTCGGGGTACATCTCCGAGCGGAAGGTCTTCCGGGAGACGTCGAACGCGGCGGCGATGTGCGTCGGCTCCTCGTCGCGCAGCAAGTTGATGAGCATCGAGGTGAATCCGTAGACGGCGTTGGTCGTCTGGCCCGAATGCGTCTTGAAGTTCTCCGCGGGAAGCGCGAAGAACGCCCGGTAGGCCAGGGAGTGTCCGTCGAGCAGCATCAACACCGGCTGCTTGGTCTTGCCCTTGGCACCGGGAGCCGCTTTACCCGTTGCTCCGGGGGCCGTGGCGGGGGTCGTTGCCGGGGAACTCTGCGCTGGACTCACAGTCGCCGAGTCTAGTGATCGCCTCCGACACGGCTGGGTCGACTCCTCACATGGGCCGGTACATGGCCCATACCTTGGGTCCGTCGAGCGGCAGTTCGAACTCCTCGGTCACCGTGAATCCGAAACGCTCGTAGAGCGGCACGTTGCGGACGTTCGAGCACTCGAGATACGCGGGACCGTCGATCTGCTCGAGCCGATGACCCAGGAGCGAGGTGCCCACCCCGACCCCGTGCACCGGCGCCCCGATCTGACCCAGGTACCAGTGCGGCTCTTTGGGTCGCCGCTTCCCGAACTCTTCCTCCAGCTTCATCCCGCGACCCATCCGCGACCCCATCGACCGGAAGAACCCGACCATCGACACAACCTGCGCCGCGGTCGACACCTTGTGCCCCGGGGGATCCCACGCGGCCGCCCCGACCGGCTGTCCGTCACGCGTCGCGAGGTCGAGCGTCGAGTTCGGGCCGTGGCTGTACTTCAGCAGCGTGCGGAACATGATGAGGTGCCGTGAGGTGTCCGGCTGCATCCAGACCGTCACCGGGTCGTCGGCGAAGGCCTGCGCGAGCAGCCCGGCGGCGAGTTCGACGTCTGTGGTTGTGGATACGCTGACCGAGACCATCGGACCAGCTTACGACGCGGTCGGGTCTCCGACACCACATCGCGACTTCTGGGTGTCGCCGTACCCGAGGCGAGAAGTTACCTCCGGGAAACGTCGTTGTCGCCACGTGGTGACGACGCTGGGGCTAATGTCCCGCAGGATGACATCGCAACGCGCCGGCACCTGTGCGCAGACGCCGCCACGATGTGCTCTCGAGGACCGTCCAGATCGCGAGAGCCATCCGTCTGCCTCCCCTCTCCCGATGCGACGCCCGGCGATCGGGATCCTGCTGCTCGTCGCGGCGTCGATACTGTGCGGGCTGTTCGCCTCCTCGCCCGCCGCGGCCGCTCCAGGGGACTCGGTGCGCGTCTTCGGTGTGCTGCGCAACGGCCCGGAGAAGGTCGAGGGCGTCGAGCTCGAGGCGAAGGACGGTTCGGGAGCCGTTGTCGGCACGGCCACGTCCTCGGCCACGGGTGCCTGGTCGATCAACGTGCCGCCCGGCCAGTACACGATCGTCATCGACACCGACTCGCTCCCCGACGGAGTCGAGGTCCAGAAGTCGGAGCTGCCCGTCGACGTCAGCGGAGGGACAGCTCGACCGGTCATCTTCTCCTTCGGCGACGTCCGTACCGGCACCGAGGTGTCCGCGATCTCCGAACTGACCCGGCTGGCCATCGACGGAATCCGCTTCGGCCTGATCATCGCCATCACGGGTGTGGGTCTCAGTCTCATCTTCGGCACAACAGGACTGACGAACTTCGCACACGGCGAGCTGGTGACCCTCGGCGCGGTGATCGCATGGGTCATCAACGTCAAGCTCGGTATCCAGCTCATCCCGGCGACGATCCTGGCGGTGGTCGTGGGGGTCGGCATCGGAATCCTCAACGAGCTCGGTCTGTGGCGACCGTTGCGAAGACGACGAACCGGGCTGATCGCCATGCTCGTCGTGTCGATCGGCCTGTCGTTGATGCTCCGCTACCTGATCCTGATCTTCTTCTCCGATCGTGCCGAACCGTTCGACGATTATCAGGCGCAGACCCAGATAGGCTCCGGCCCGTTCGCCATCACGCCAGTGAACCTCGCGTGCATCATCATCAGCATCGTGGTCCTGCTCGGCGTCGCTCTGTTGTTGCAGCGCACCAGGATCGGCAAGGCCATGCGCGCGGTCGCCGACAACAAGGACCTCGCCGAGTCGTCGGGAATCGACGTCGACCGGGTCATCCTGTTCGTGTGGGCACTGGCCGGCGGTCTGGCGACACTCGGCGGCGTGATGTTCGCGCTCTCCGAACTCGGCGGCCGGGTGCAGTGGGAGATGGGTTTCAAACTCCTTCTGCTGATGTTCGCCGGCATCACCCTCGGCGGACTCGGCACGGCCTACGGGGCACTGCTCGGATGCCTCATCGTCGGTCTGCTCGTCCAGCTGACGACCTACATTCTCAGTCCCGACCTGAAGTACATCGGCGGGCTGCTGATCCTGATCATCATCCTGACCATCAGGCCCCAGGGCATTCTCGGATCTCGAGCGAGGATCGGCTGACCCATGGACATCATCTCAGCGCTCCAGATCGCGATCGCGCAGCTGATCGGCCCGTCGGCGATCTTCTACGCCCTGTTGGCCATCGGCCTGAACCTGCACTTCGGCTACGCCGGACTGCTCAACTTCGGCCAGATCGCGTTCGCCCTGCTCGGCGGATACGGCGTCGGCATCATGGCGGTGAACTACGACCAGCCGTTGTGGCTCGGTGCCATCATCGGCATCGCCGCCGCCGGGATGCTGGCCGTGGTGTTGGGCCTCCCAACCCTGCGCCTGCGTGCGGACTATCTGGCCATCGTCACCATCGCGGCGTCGGAGATCCTGCGGTTGGTCTTCCGGTCGACCTCGACCGACGACTTCACCCGCTCGACCAACGGCATCTACGGCTACGCGGGTAGCTTCTTCTCCATCAGCCCGTTCGACAACGGCAAGCAATACTCGTTCTTCGGGGTCAAGTTCCTCGGCGGCGACCTGTGGTCGATGGTGGTGGGCTGGATAGTCGTCGGCCTGTTGTGCCTGATGGTCTACCTGCTCGTCCGCAGTCCCTGGGGTCGGGTACTCAAGGCCGTCCGCGAGGACGAGGACGCCGCACGGTCACTGGGCAAGAACGCGTACTTCTACAAGATGCAGGCACTGGTGCTCGGCGGTTGCATCGGCGGACTCGCCGGCGTCTTCAATGCCTTTGCCACCCAATCGATCAATCCGGACTTCTACTCGACCGCGCAGACGTTCTTCGCCTACGGCGCACTGATCCTCGGCGGAGCGGCGACGGTGTTCGGCCCGGTCCTGGGCGCCATGCTGTTCTGGTTCCTGCTCGCCGTCCCCGACGCACTCCTGCGGCAGGCGACGTCCGGCGACGATCCGCTGCTGCATCTGTCGGCGCAGCAGGTCGGCGCATTCCGCTACGTGCTGCTCGGTCTGGCGATCATCCTGATGATGGTGTTCAGACCGCAGGGACTACTCGGGAACAAGAGGGAGGTGCAGCTCGATGCCTGACGACTCCACGGGTTCGGCTCCCGTCCGGGCGACACGTCGGGACCTCACCGCGCTCTCGGCCTCGGATCGGTCGCAGCTGTTCGCCGGCGTCACCGCCGAACCCGGTTCTCCCAAGCCCGATCCGATCATCGTCGTGGACAACATCTCTCGGACCTTCGGCGGCATCAAGGCAGTTCAGGTCGATCATCTCGAGGTGCAGCGCGGCGCCATCACCGGCCTGATCGGGCCCAACGGCGCAGGCAAGACCACGTTCTTCAACCTGATCACCGGATTCGACAAGCCCGACTCCGGCACCTGGTCGCTCAACGGGGACTCCCTGGGCCGGATGGTTCCCCACCAGGTGGCGCGTCGTGGCATGGTGCGCACCTTTCAGCTCACCAAGGCGCTTGCGAAACTGTCTGTGCTGGACAACGTTCGGCTCGGTGCCACCGGGCAGCGCGGCGAGCATTTCCTGGCCGCTCTCGCACCCTGGGTCTGGCGCAAGCAGGAAGCCGAGATCACGGCACGCGCATACGAATTGCTCCGACGCTTCAAACTCGACGCCAAGGCCCACGACTTCGCCGGCTCCCTGTCGGGCGGCCAGCGCAAGCTGCTCGAGATGGCGCGCGCGTTGATGACCGACCCCGAGATCGTGATGCTCGACGAGCCCATGGCCGGCGTCAACCCGGCCCTCACCCAGAGCTTGCTCGAGCACATCAAATCGCTGCGCGACGAGGGGGTCACGGTCGTCTTCGTCGAACACGACATGGACGTCATCCGCGACATCAGCGACTGGGTGGTCGTGATGGCCCAGGGCCAGGTCATCGCCGAGTCGCTCCCGGATCGGTTGGGCGACAACGACGCCGTTGTCGATGCTTACCTCGGCGGCCACCACGACCAGGCACTCGAGTTCGACGATCAGGGCCGGCCGGTCGGCGCCACCGCGGTGCTGGCGGAAAAGGTCGAGGCGGCCATCGAGGCCACACTGGAGGAAGGCGGGGATCTCTCGGAGGTCACCGAACTGCCACCGTCGACTCCGGACACCAAGGAGGGCGGACGATGAGCACCGAACCCGCGGACGGGCAACTGACGCCCGCACAACTCGCCGCCACCGCGGAGGAACACCGCAAACTGGCCGGCAACGCACTGCTGCGCGCCGACGACATCACCGCGGGCTACCTTCCCGGCATCAACATCCTCGAGGAGTGCAACTTCTACCTCGGCGACGGGGAGATCGTCGGGATCATCGGCCCCAACGGTGCGGGCAAGTCGACGCTGTTGAAGACGCTGTTCGGACTGATCCCGGTGCGTAAGGGTTCGGTGACACTCCGTGGCGGCGACATCACGTCGGCCAAGGCCCACGTCCTCGTCGACAAGGGCGTCGGATACGTGCCACAGACGCAGAATGTGTTCCCCGCGTTGACCATCGAAGAGAATCTCGAGATGGGTGTTTATCTACGGCCCAAGACCTTCGCAACCCGGTTCGAGTTCGTGTCCGAACTCTTCCCGCTGCTCTCCGAACGGCGAAAGGTGAAAGCGGGCGCACTCTCCGGCGGCGAACGGCAGATGGTCGCGATGGGACGCGCCCTGATGATGGACCCGGCGGTCCTGCTGCTCGACGAACCGTCGGCTGGGCTGTCCCCGATGTTCCAGGACGAGGTGTTCATCCGCTGCAAGGCGATCAACGCCACCGGGGTCTCGATCATCATGGTCGAGCAGAACGCCCGCCGCTGCCTGCAGATCTGCGATCGCGGCTATGTCCTCGACCAGGGCCGGAACGCCTACACCGACATCGGCCGCAATCTGGCGAACGACCCCAAGATCATCGAGCTCTATCTCGGGACGCTCGCGGGCAGCTCGGAGAAGAAGACCTGAGACCAACTGACGACGAGACCGACAGACAACGAGACCGACAGACAACGAGACCGACAGACAACGAGACCCCCGGCTCGCGAGCCGGGGGTCTCGTCGTGTGCGGTGTTCTACTGCGCCGCGACCGACACGTACTTGCGCGTCGGGGTGAGCAGTTTGTTGCTGTCGTCGAACTCCAGGACGCCGTAGGAGCCGACGCTCGGCTCGCCTGCGGCGTTGAACGCGAGGTTGCCGGTCTTGCCGACATAGGCGATCGTCTTGCCGCCGTTCAGCAGCTCCAGGCAGGCCTGGTACGAATCGCAGTTCTCGTCACCGTTGGTCACGCCGATGATGTTGGCCGCGATCGTCCGACCGTCGGTCGACTTGGCGGCCGTGGCGGCAAGTGCGCTCAGCACGGCGGCGTCGTAGCTCTCACCGGAGTAGTTGAAGTCGATGAGGTCGCTGTCGAGCTCCTTCAGCGCCGCCTGGAACTCACCGCTGGTCTGGGTGAGCGGCGTGGTGCCCTTCATGCCCGCGAGCAGACCCGGACCGACGGCTTCGCCCAGCGCGTTGCCCATGTTGCCGTCGACGCCGTACACGAGCTTGCCGTCGCTCGGACCGATGCCGACCTCGTGCATACGAGTGATGATCTTGGCGCTCTCCTCGAACCCGATGATGGCGATGCCGTCCGGGTTGAAGTTCTTCACCTGGTCGACCTCGGCGTTGAACGACTGGGCGTTCGGGTCGTAGATGATCTTCTGGATCTGGTCAGCCGGGACACCCGCCGCCTCGAGATCGCGAACGGTGTTGTCGGCCAGGCCCGTTCCGTACGGGTCGTTGAGCGCGAGGATCGACACACGCTGCACGCCGTCCTCGGCCATCGTCTGCGAGAGTGCCTGCGCCTGCAGGACATCCGCCGGTGCGGTACGGAAGTACTGGCCCTTGTCCTGGTAGCAGGTGAATTCGTCGGAGGTGTTCGCGGGCGAGAACATGACCGCCCCCGCGTTGGCGACCTTGTCGATGACCTTCAGCGAGACCGACGACGATGCGGCGCCGATGATGACCTGGGTTCCGGCGCTGAGTTCGCGGTCGACGGTGGCGTTGGCCGTGTCGGTCGTGGTGTCTCCGGAGTCACCGGTGACGAGTTCAACCGGCTGATCGAGGACTCCGCCGGCTGCATTGATGTCCTTGACCGCGAGGTTCACGCCCGCCTCCATCGGCGGGCCGAGGAAGGCCAGCGAACCGGTCGCCGGGAGCAGGGTGCCGATCTTCAGCGCGGCGGTGCTGGCCGGACCGGGGGTGGCCTTCGGCGGGTTGCACGCCAATTTCTGCGCGAGGCCGAGGCCCGGAGGTGCGGGTGTGGACTCGACGGCGGCGCTCGACGACGCCCCGGAATCTCCGTCGGAACCCGAATCAGAGCTGCTGCAACCGGCCACCGCCAGCGTTGCCGCCGCGGTCATGACCACTGCCCCGCTCCTCAACAAGCGTAAGGACATCGATGCTCTCCTTGCGTCTGGCCTGCACGTTCGGCGTTCGGCCTGTGCGTTCGGCGTTTGTCACGAAGGCGGCGCATCGGAGTACAACGAACCGCGCCTCGCTGGAGAAAAGCTAGCGCGATCTTGTTGCGGCTGCGTAAAGACAGTGAAACTGACTTGCGCACAGGAGCATTACGCCGACGGAGGCGCTCGACGTCAGTCGCTCCCGAGGGTCTCCACGACAACCTGCGCAACGGCTTTCATTGTGGTCCTGCGGTCCATCGCCGCACGCTGGATCCATTTGAACGCCTCGGGCTCGGACAGTGCCTGCTTCTCCATGAGGAGGCCCTTCGCCCGTTCCACGAGCTTGCGGGTCTCCAGCCGCTCGTTCATCGTCGCGACCTCGCGCTCGAGCTGTTTGAGCTCCTGGTAGCGGCTCACCGCCACCTCGATGGCCGGAACCAGATCGGCCTTGGTGAACGGTTTGACCAGGTAGGCCATGGCGCCGGCGTCCCGCGCCTTGTCGATGAAGTCCCGCTGGCTGAAGGCGGTCAGCATCACGACCGGTGCCAGACGTTTCGCGGCGATCTCCGTCGCGGCGTCGATCCCGTCCCGCACCGGCATCTTGATGTCCATGATGACCAGGTCCGGCGACAGCGACTCCGTCAGCTCGACGGCGACCTGCCCGTTCGGCGCTTCTCCGACAACGTCGTACCCCTCCTCGCGGAGCATTTCGATCAGATCCATCCGGATCAACGAATCGTCCTCGGCGACCAGCACCCGATGCGTTGTCGTGGTCTCACCGGTTGCTGTCGTCGCACTGTCGGTCACCGTCACCATCCCCTCCTCCACGTCGCTCACGCCACGTCTGTGTGCACGCAGAGTACCGGTTGGCAGGCACATCGGCCGATCATCTAGAGTTGGTTCCCGGCGCGGGGAAACCCGTGCACTGGCCCCCGTAGCCCAATTGGCAGAGGCAACGGATTCAAAACCCGTCCAGTGTCAGTTCGAGTCTGACCGGGGGCACATAAGCTCGATGCTAACGGGTGGTTTCTCGGTTGTAGTTCTGCCCTGCACCGCTGGACGCATGGCAGTTGCATGACATCGCATCTCCCTCGCTCGGGGTTTCTCCTACTCCCCCGGCGTCCACTTCCACGGACTCGGCGCGTACTCGACCCGAGAGATGCGGATGGCGGTCCGGATGCTGGTGGTGACCGGGCCGTGCGGGGTGCCTATCGTCGATGTGCGGGGTTGGTTCATCCCACCGCGGCGAATTGGCGGGCAGCGTTGAGTACCTGGGGGCCGAGTCGGCGAGCTCGCCGTCGCGCAGTAGCAATGCCGGCGCCCGGTCGTCGAGGACCGGGTTGGGGCCAAGGAACCAGGCTTGGGCGACGGCGGGGGTGTCGCGTTCGGTGATCAGGCGGGCGGCGCGGTAGGCGATCCGGAGCCGTTCGACGTCGTCGGGGTTGGCGATGGTGCGGGTGCCTTCAGCCCACTGCCGCTCCGCCCGGGTCTCGCTCACCCGCCCCAGGGAGGCCACGAGTTTCGCGCCGAGCAGATCGCGCAACGCAGCCACGAGTTCGGGCTGCGACATACGTGCCGCTTCGGCGTAGGCGGCCAGATCCGGCCGGGGATGCGCTGCTGTCATCGCGATCACCTCTCGGCCGAGCTACATCCACGGCGACCTGATCAGGGTCGACGGCGGCGAAACCCTCGGCCGCTACTCCGCGTATCACCCGCTGGCCGGGTCGCAATGCCCAAATATCCGCCATCCAGCCAGCTCCCACGCTTTCCACACGCAGTTCCATAGTGAGTTGACCATCGGTATTTCTCTTCGCTTCGTGATCCCGAAGCCGTCGGGTTCCGAAACAGGCTTCCGGGAGAGGAAGTCAGCGAAGATTCCATTCGATCTAATATCGGCACCTCAATGAGGCTGGGGGAGAACGGTTCTCGGCGTGCGATCGGGTCGACGAAGTCGTGTGGTCACCAACGTCTGCCACACCTGAACCGATGCGAGACCGAACTCTCGTCTGGCACCGGGTTCCCCGGGCCGGGACTCGCTGATGAGGCGTGCCACGCGGTCGGATGCACGCGGCCCGGTAGTCGGGTTCTCGTTGTGCGGGATCAGATCTCGTGCGGCGCGAGCCGCCCTGACGACCCCGGCGCTGGAGTCGGTGCGGGCCAGCAGGTCGGCCATCCGGCGCCCGGGTCCGGGACGGTCGGGATCGTCGCGTCGGACGGGAAGCCGGGCGCCTCGACGACGGGTCGACCCACCGGTCCTATCGTTCGCTGCGGAGGGTTTCGTCGGGGCCGTCCGCGGCGGATGTCGCATCGTCGTCGGTCGGACCGGGATCCGGGAGACCGTCGCGATCGCGGTCACGTGTCGAGTCGTCGGCTCCGGTCACGCCTTGAGTCTAGTGGCCCCGCTCATCGCGAGACCGACACCGCCGCGTCCTCGGTGACACCGTTCCGCAAAAGCTGATGTAACGGCTTTTGTACCGTGCCGTCATCACCGCTGTGCCTACGACAGCGATGACCAGCCCACGTCAGGGTTCAGTACCACAACAGTGACGTGACAGCTCCCTGCCTGCCTGACTTCGAGCCATCGGTCGTCCGCGACATAGGTGGGGACGTTCGACGCCGGCAACTCGTCCTACCCCGATACCAGTTGTGAGTCTGGGACAGAGTCGCTTTTAAGCGCATGTGACAGAACGTCGCGATAGATCGCGGCAACCTGAAGTGTCGGCTCGACGTGCTTACCTCAGTTCACCCCGGAGGTTGCGTGAGCCAGTCCGCAGGTGACGCGTCAGCACATAAATGCAGCACGCCATGACTACGTGCTCGGTCGGGGCGGCCTCGCTGCGATGTTTCCGGCCTGCGAGGCACTGCGCCGGCCCCGTGTCCATCCGGGGTTCGGTTTCGTTCCCGCGTCCTTGTCCTCGGCGGCCATCCGCCAACCTCGATGTGTCACCGGGGACTCGTCCGGGTTAGTGCCCGCGCATTCCAGCGATCACAGCGCCGCCCACGCCGACGGCCTGAATAAGCCGGCGACATGTAAGCTCGTCTCATTCTGCTGAACATTGCGGCGCTGGCGCACCGTAGTAGCTGCGTTTCTACGTCAACGCATCACGCGCCTTGACACTGCTGGCTGAGCGCCTCTGGTAATGCCGGCAACTACCTCGATGGCGGGGAACCCCACCCAGACTTCCTCCGTCGTACAGTGTGTGCAAGCCGCCGCGCCGTCGGTTACATAGTGTTGGGCGGCCACCGTGGCCCTGCGGCGGTCTCCATCGGGTTGGTGGCCGCGTCTGAGCTCGCGACACGGTGCGGCCAGGAGTAGTACCTTGGCGAGCATGGGTCGATCGGACGAGGCTATTTCGTTGCCCAATCTGCGGATGCTCTGGTTCTTTGTTCGCCCGCACCGACTAACACTGTTACTGGGAATGATGCTTGGGCTCGTGGGAACCGGGGCTTCGCTTGGCACGCCGATGGTCACAAAATCGGTACTCGACCGACTGGGCTCGGGTCAGTCGTTCGGTGCAGCAGTCGGCCTGCTGATTGTGCTGCTCGTACTTGGATCCGTCGTCCTGTACTTTCAGTGGATTCTGCTTGGCACCTTGGCCGAGCGCATTGTGCTCGATGCACGAAAAGGCATGATACGCAGATACTTTGATGCCAAAGTGAGAAGTCTCTCGACTCGACCCACCGGAGAACTGGTCACTCGCGTCACCTCGGACACGGTCCTGCTGCGGGAAGCGGCGGCGTCGGCGCTGGTCGGCACCGTCAACAGCACCGTGGCGTTAATCGGCGCGCTCGTGTTCATGGCGGTGCTCGATTTAGTTCTTCTCGGCACCGTATTTGTGGCCATCACCATCATTGGCATACTGTTCGCAAAGCTGATGCCGCCCATCGCCGAGGCGCAGAAGCAAACGCAGGAAGCCGTCGGCAGACTCGGTGGGCGGTTGGACGGCGCACTGCGGGCGATTCGAACCGTCAAGTCATCGCGTGCGGAGCGGCGCGAATCGGACAGAGTGATCGCCGACGCGACGAACGCGACCGCACATAGTGTTCGTGCCGTGCGTACCTCGGCGATCGCGGGGACGGTTGCAGGCGGTGGAATTCAATTAGCTATCATCGCGATCCTCGGAATTGGTGGTTACCGCGTGAGCATCGGTGCGCTTACCGTGTCTAGTCTGATTGCATTCCTGCTGTACGCATTTCAACTGGTAGATCCGCTCTCGTCATTGACGACAAACATCACTGCGCTGCAATCGGGGATCGCTGCGGCGGCGCGCATTCGGCAGATCGAGCAGCTGGAGATCGAGACTTCCGCAGACAGCACAGGACGAACGTTTACAGGAGCACACCATCCGGTCCTAAGCTTCACGGGCGTAACAGCCAGATACCGGCCGGGCGGCGCTCCCGCTGTCGAGAACATCTCGTTCGACGTGCCCGCAGCCGGCCATACTGCGATCGTCGGGCCGTCTGGGGCAGGAAAAACGAGTGTCTTTTCGTTAATTTTGCGGTTCCTCGAGCCTGTGGGCGGTGAAATCAGGCTAGCGGGAATACCGTACGCCGACCTGTCCAACGACGAAGTCCGCAGCGCGCTGGCATACGTGGAACAGGAGACGCCCACTATCCCCGGAACCATTCGGGAGAACTTGCAGTTCACCCATCCTGAGGCGACCGAGGTCGACATCTGGAATGCGCTAAACTCCGTCCACCTGGCCGATAGTTTTCGCGAACTACCAGACGGTCTCGACACCGATCTCGTCGGTTCCACAGTCTCCGGTGGCCAACGGCAACGAATCGCTCTAGCTAGAGCCATCGTTCGAAGTCCTCAGGTCCTTTTGCTTGACGAAGCGACCGCTCAGGTGGACGGCCGGACAGAGGCTGCAATCCACAACGTCATTCGCTCGATCGCGTCGACGCGCGCTGTGGTGACCATCGCACACCGGCTCTCCACAGTGCTCGACGCCGACACCATCCTCGTGATGGAGAACGGCCGGATCCGCGCTAGGGGCAAACATGCCGAACTGTTGCTCTCGGACTCGTTGTATCGCGAGTTGGTCGAGGCGCTGCGGATCGGCGATTCTGCGGTCACTCGGTGAGAGGGAACTCTGTCCAAGTGGCGCTCACAGCTGGTGTCTCCAGGGCACGGTCAACGAAGAGTCTTCGATCCACCGGTAACTGCGCGAACGGGTCTCGAAGCGACACGCCGATGCGCTCATCGATGCAATCGAGGCTCGACGGCTCCTTACCGGTGGCTCTTCCATAGTTTGAAAGTGGCCCGTCCGCCACGCTTCACCAACGATCCACCGCCTCACCCGAAATGAGGACCGTTCTGCACGTCTGACGCTCGCCAAGGTCCCGAGTCACGTTTCACATTCCGTTAGGCAAGCATTCCGCGCTAGAACGGCGATTCGTCGGTGTCGGCTTATCGTATGAGTGCTCGAGACCGCATCTACAGATAGGATATCTTATAACAACCGTCGGCATTCAGTCGTCTCAGCTGACTTGGCAACAAAGTATGACCGGAACGGCGGGTCATCCGGAAGCCGACAAGGCCACTGACAAAAGGACGGCATGACAATTCGCTACCCTAACGCTACGGATGCGATCGCGGCGGGCGAGGGCGTATACGCACCGCAAGCGGATTCCCATCTCCTCATCGAGGCGATCTCGCTCTCAGGCGCGATAGAAGGCGCTCGGGTACTCGACTTCTGCGCGGGAACCGGTGTTGTCGGCATCGCTGCGGCCATGCTTGGGGCGCGACACGTGACCGCCATTGACATGTGTCGCCGAGCGGTCGACTGCTGTCGGCGGAACGCCCAAACTTACGAACTCGACGTCGATGTTCGCCTGGGCACACTGGTCGACGCACTCGACTCCGGCCCATATGACGTAGTGCTCTGCAACCCACCGTATATGCCGGAATCGCCAGGCTTTGAACAGGAAAGACATGCTGCAGCTATCGGGAGCCCGCTGGCGTGGAATGCCGGCGCGGACGGTCGTCGGGTACTTGATCCGTTGTGCGCGCAGTCCGCCGCACTTCTAACGCCCAGCGGATCGATGTTCATCGTTCAATCAGTTGTCGCCGACGTGCAACAAACACTGCAGACACTGAATGACTCGGGGTTGACGGCGGCGGTGATCGCACGTCGGGAATTACCGTTTGGTCCCGTCATGCGATCACGAGTTGCGTGGCTGAAGCGGACCGGAAGACTTCCTGTCGATTGCGGCACCGAGGAGATTGTAGTGATCCGCGGCGACCACCAGGAGGGCGGCACCTCAGGCTAACCCTGATCCGGCAGAGTCATGCGCGCGCTTATGTCGCTCGCCCGCATGGATCTAGAAGTACAGAAACCGTTGTCTTGCACCACCTGACAGACATCCCCAAAGCCCGCCCGCCGACCATATCCAAGCCCCCAACCGCGATCGATTCCACGACCACGGGAATATCGGCATGGTTAAAAGGATGTGCCCGATCCACCCGTACAGGTACGGGAGGGAGTTCCTGGACGCACCGTGATGACGGTACCGGGCTACGACCGCGGCTTGACCGCGGCCGTAAGTAACCACCTGACGCCAACTTTGACGAATGCTTGGTCTGAACCGGTATGCAACAAGCGCGCCCGGCGCGTACCCAATGGCGAGTCCGGCCAGTTGCGCCCGCCAGCAGAACTCAATATCACCGCCGCCGGCGATTAGTGTCTCGTCAAACCCGTCAATTGCGTCCCAGGCGGCCTTCCAGAAACCCGTGTTGCAGCCTTGGGCAAACGGCAGGAAGTTGCCACAGGTGGGGAGGCCGCCGAACTCGTAAACGTCACGCCACGTGGCGACAATCGGATCGTTCAGAGTGGTCTTCTCAAGAGGGCCACCTACCACGTCGTAGCGCGTCGCTTCGGCCTGCAGTGCGGTCAGCCAACCCGCGCTGACCGCGTCATCCGCATCGCAGCACGCTATGAACGAGTGGACCGCGGCGGCAATCCCGATGTTTCGTGCGTGACACTCCCCCGGCACCGAAGGGGCGGAGACGCATCGAAGTTTGAGCGTCTCACGCAACGAGTGGGAGGCGATGAAAGAGGTGATCCCGTCGGTTGATCCGTTGTCTACGACGACCACCTCGAACGAGCCGTCGAAGTCCTGTTGCGCGAGCGCCTGCAGCTGAACATCGATCGTTGCGATACTGTTTCGCACAGGGACAACGACCGAGATGCCCTCCGGTCTAGGGTATTTGCGATCTAACTCGTCTTCAGTCGGCATCTGCCACTCCCCTCGGAACATCGCCTGCCCAGGGCAGGAGCGCGCTGTGGGCCGCGTGGGACAGCGGCTTGTCGGGGCGGTCCGCCGCAGCGGTGAGAATGTCAACGAAGGTTCGTGCGAGACGCGATGCTTCTTCAGCAGTAAACACGTCGGCAGGACACACGAAAAGCCCCTCGACACCGCAAGGTACGCCGTCCACGTCCTTCATGGCGGCCACGCTAAATTCGAGATCGTGTTTCGAGACGACGTTATCCACCGGGAACACCTCGGTCCGGATGTCACCAAACGCGATCGGGTGGTCCACCTCGTGTGCGGCGCGTTCGAGTACGACCAGCATAAACTGGAACAGAGGTCCGTCGACCTGTAGCCCGGCACGCTCGTCGAGCACATCACGTATCTCTTGCTCGGACACGTCTGAGTGTTCGAACGCTTTGAGCGCGCTCACTTGGACCGCGCGCACCAGTTCCCGGAATGACGCATTGGGGTTGACCTCGATGCGCAGCGGCACATCAATCGCAAAGTTGCCGATCATGTCGAACGTCTCCGGCCGATCTCGGCCCGCAATCGCGGTGCCGGCCAGTACGTCGCGGGCGCCGCTCAGACCGGCGATCATCACAGCGAACGCGGCTTGCATCACCGCGAAAAGCGTAGACTTTTGATTGGCGGCGAGGACTGCAAGTCGTGAATGCAGCGCGGCGTCCAAGCTGAATGGCACCACGTGCGCGCGGCTTGAGCGGTTTCTCAGTGCCGTATACCGGCCCAAGACGTCGAGCTTCGGGATGCCTTCGGCGAATGTTGTGCACCAGTAGGCGAGATCATTCGACAATCGGCTGGTCGGTTCGTCTAGTGAGCCACGGTCGCACGCGTTCCTATAGGCGAAATCGGCGAACTCCAGGCGGTTGCGCCAGGGCGGGGTGTTGATTCCGGCGCGGTGGCGTTCGAACGCCGCGACTAAGTCGCGCGCCAGTAGCGACATCGCGCGATCGTCGACTGCAACATGACTGAAAGATACCGCGAGCACGGCTCGGTCATCGCCGTCGACGAAGATTGCGGCACGGACCGGAGCCTCTCGTCGTAAATCGAACGGAATTCGAAGAAAGCCGCCGACAGCGTCGGCAAGATCGTTCTCATCGACGTCTTGGCGTAGTAGTGGGGCGACATCGCCTATAGGCAGGACGTGCTGAACAGCCGAACCGTCGACCGAGGGGTAGCACGTGCGTAGGACTGAATGACTTTGCAAGAGTTCGAGGAAAGCGGAGGTAAGTGCATCGAAATCGATAGGCCCGGTCAGCCGCCACGCCTCCGAAAGATTCCAGTCAGCCGTCGCTGCTCCGTCGTTCGCCGACCACATCCGGTGCTGAGCCGGGGTGATTGAAACTGACTGCCGGGGTGGACGCTGAACGAGTACGTTCGCCGCGATGCCCTCGACATATTCGACCTGCCTGGCCAGGAGAGCGACAGTGTCGGCCTCGAACACGTCCCGCAAGGTCAGTTCGCATCCCAGTGCGTCGTTAATTCGGCTTACGACGCGGATCGCGGCTAAAGAGCTCATCCCGACGTCGAAGAAGGACTCGTCCGCGCCAAGGGTCCCCGACCCGATCACGTCGGTTACTATCTCGTCGATGATTTGTTCGGCAGGTGTATCGGGCCTCCGCCCAACCGAAACGACGGGATCCGGGGCCGTCAGCGCGGAGCGGTCTATTTTCCCCGACGCCGTAGCCGGAAGGCCCTCAAGAACCACGATACGTGACGGAACCATGTTTGCTGGCAGTCTGAGTCTTAACTCGCGTTTAAGATCCGACTGGTCCACGTCGGCGGCGACGAACGCAACCAGGGTGGTTGAGGCCTCGGCGCGGAAAGCCTTTACCGCCGCCTGACGCACACCGGCGCATGCCAGAAGTGCAGATTCTACCTCGCCGAGTTCGACGCGCACGCCGTGCATCTTGACCTGATCGTCCGCTCGACCGATGTAGTGCAGAACACCGTGCATGTCCGCTCTACCCAGATCGCCGGTTCGGTAAATTCGCTCACCCTTTCGGCCAGACGGATTGGCTACGAAGCGCTCGGCCGTGCGAACCGGGTCGCTGGCGTATCCCCGCGCCAACTGAGCCCCTGCGATGTACAACTCACCGACCACGTTGGGTGGCACCGGCCGTAAGCGACGATCGAGCAGCATCACCTCGACGCTGTGTACTGGGCTACCGATCGGGACATCCCGTCCGTCGTCGACGACTGGTCCAGCGGTGACGACGGCCGCTTCCGCCGGACCGTACCAGTTGTGGCATAGGGCGTTCGTCGAGGCAACAAGTCTGGTCGCCAGCGCCCGCGGAAGTCGCTCGCCCGCTACGAAGACGCGTTCAACTGTGCCTGTGAGCCCATCTGGGCGGGCTTCCAGGTACGCCGACAGCATCGACGGCACGAAGTGTACAGTCGTGACCCGCTCGTCGGCGATTAGTCTGGCCAGCGCCGTCGGATCACGATGGTCATCGGGGCCTGACACCACGAGACGGGCCCCGCGGTGAAGTGTCCAGAAGATCTCCCACACCGAGATGTCGAAGCCAAGCGGGGTCTTGTATAACACGGCATCATTCTCATTCAGGCCGTAGATATCTTGACACCAACGCAGTTGCGACGCGATTGCGCGGTGCGTGACTACGACCCCCTTGGGCACGCCGGTGGATCCCGAAGTAAGAATGACGTAGGCGGGATGATTCGGTGTGAGCGGGCTTGTCCGCTCGGTATCGGAGATTGGGAGGCCGCCATCTGCGGGCCCCCCGTCCGGTTGAGCGATTACGAGTGGAATGCCCAGGCCGGCGAGATCGAAGTCGTTGCTTTCGACGAGTAGGCAAACGGGCTGTACGACGGCCGCGATGGTCCGCAGCCGCGCGATCGGCTGGCCGGTGTCCAGCGGCGTATACGCAGCCCCAGCCGAGATGATGGCGTGGACGGCAACTACCTGATCGACGCTACGCGGCATGGCCACCCCGACCACTGAATCCGGTCCGATGCCGCGTGCGATCAGCGAGCGTGCCAAACGTCGGACGCGGACGGCGAAGTCTGCGTAGTTAATCGTCACCCCTGCAGCCGTGATCGCTCGAGCCAGTGGGGTCGCCGCAGATTGACGATCGAACATCGCCACCAGGGTGTCGGTATCGTCCTGCCCGATTGCATCGTCAGGCCCGTCTCCGCCGAAGTGCGCGGGACGTGCGGTCTCGCCGAGGTTTAGATCTGCGACCGCCGTCGCTGGATCGGCGACCGCAGCATCCATTACGGCTAAAAATCGGTCAACAAAGGAGGCTACCGTGGGCTCGTCGTAGAGATCGGTGGCGTAGTCGAGCGAACACTCCATACCCGTTCCATTGCCGGTCTCCCGCTCTACGACAGTCCACTCTAAGTCGAACCGCGTCGTGGCGGTCGCGACGTCGAGCTCGCGCACGGCACCGACGTCCAACTGCAAAGACGGCGCAGTGTAGTTCTGAAAGACCAGCATTGTCTGGAAGATCGGCGACGCGGACATGGAGCGAGCCGGATTCACCGCATGAACTACTGCGTCGAAGGGGATGTCGGCATTGTCCAAAGCGGCCAGGTCCACATCCGCGACGCGATCAAGCACGGCTGCGAAGGTGTCTTCGTCGCCGACGCGGGTGCGCAGAGCGAGGGTGTTGACGAACATGCCCACCATGCTCTCGAGTTCAGGGGAAGTACGTCCCGCGACGGCCGTACCGACGACGATGTCGTCATCGCCCGAGCACCGCGCAAGGACCACTGCAAGCACGGCGTGCAGGGCCATGAACATCGTCGCGCCCTGCCGCCGCGCCAGCTCCCTGAGCCCGCGCTCACGCTCACCGCTGATAGTGAACGCGAGAGTCTGACCGTGGAACGACTGACGGGGTGGGCGCGGGCGATCAGCGGGCAGGTTGTGCGCCTCTGGCACCCCGGCGAGCGTGAGCTCCCAAAACGCTCTCTGCGTCGCCCATTTCGAGTTGACCATACGTTCGTCCCCGAGGAATTCGCGTTGGCGGCGCACATAGTCCGCGTAGTTCACGGCCAGTGGCGACCACGCAGGCGTTTTGCCCTCACGCCGAGCCGCGTACGCCGTCCCCACGTCGCGCGCGAGCACCGCCATGGACGAGCCGTCGACGGCGATGTGGTGAATCACCACTACCGCTACCAGATCGCCGTTAGGCGGCCGTAGTAACCTAGCCCTCAGTGGCCGGTCGGAAGTGAGATCGAAACCACCAGATGCGAATTCGGCTAACAGGCTGTCAATTTCGTCCTCCGAAACAGCGATCAAGTCGATGGAGTCGGAAGCAGGCGGTTCGAGCACCACCTGGCGCGGTTGGTCCCCGAGCAAGGGATAGACAGTGCGCAGCGTCTGGTGACGGTCGATAACGTCGCAGATCGCCAAGCGCAAGGCGTCTGCGTCGATGCCGTCGGGGAACCGTAGCGCAAGCGGGATGTTATACGCAGCTGCACTGCCATTGAGTCGGTTAAGGAACCACATCCGCTGCTGCGTCGAGGATAAGGGTGCACCAAATTCTGAATAGCGATCTCTGTCCACAGGAGCGCAACCGCCCGTGCCCGTGCCGGTCGCTGTGCCAGTCGCCTCGACTGCGGTGACCGCCACCGCGTAAGCGCTCACTGTAGGTGCGCGGAACAGCGTGCGCACCGGTAGGTCGATCCCCAGCTGGTTGCCGAGCATCGCCACTACGCGCGTGGCACTTAGCGAATCGCCCCCCAGATCGAAAAAATGGTCGTCAAGGCCCATTGTTGACGTGCCCAGCACTCGGGCGAACGCGTCCGCGACGAGTAATTCCACGGGACTCTCTGGCGGTCGGTGAGTTCGCAGGCCGAGTTCCGGCGACGGTAACGCGTCCCAATCCGTCTTACCTGAGACGGTTACGGGTATAGAGGCGACTTCTACGATGCGGCGCGGAACCATGTAGTCGGGTAGACCTTCTGCGCACCAGCGTTGGATTTCGGTGATGTCTACGCCACCATCGCCCCGCCAAACGACATAGGCCACCAAGGTACGCCGGGCTCCCTCACCGTGGACACGCACCGCGGAACTCACTACGTCCAGATGTGAGCTGAGGACGCTCTCAACCTCGCCCAACTCAATTCTCAACCCGCGGATCTTCACTTGTGCGTCCGACCGGCCGACGATTTCGATTCGGCCGTCCGCACTACGACGCGCAAGGTCCCCAGTGCGGTACATCCGGGCGCCGGCAACGCCGTCCGAGTGGGCAACGAAACGTTCTGCCGTCAGCGCCGGCCTGCCCATGTAGCCCATACCTAGCTGGTCGCCCGCTAGGTATAGCTCCCCCAGTGCCCCGCTAAGTGTCGGCCGTAGTGACGAGTCGAGGACAAGGGCAGCCGCCCCGGCAACTGCTCGACCCACGGTCACGTTCGATCTGGGCGTCACGTCCTTTCTTTGCAGGCGCTCCGAAATTGCACCCGCAACCGTGAATTCAGTTGGGCCATAGGCATTATACATTTCTACGCGCCCGGCCCAGTGCTCGACCAGCGACCGGGGGCACGGTTCCCCGCCGACGAGTAGCGTCCGCAACGACACATCGGCTGAATCCAGCGTCTGCAGGACCGACGGCGTTAGAAATGCACAGTCGACCTGCCCATCCGTTATGAACTTCGCGAGCTCGCGACCGCCTATGACGTCATGAGGGGCAACGACGAGGCTGCCGTGCGAGACGATTGCTAGCAGCATTTCGAGGATTGACGCGTCGAACATCGGCGAGGCTGCGTTCAGAACTTTACTGCCAGTGTCGAGGTGAACTCGCAATGCCAGTGCATCGGCGAAGGCGACCGCAGCAGCGTGCGGAATAACGACACCTTTGGGCGAACCGGAGGTTCCCGACGTGTAGATGACGTACGCGGGGGCATTGAGCGGGATGCATGGGAATTTCTGATTCACCTCCGGATCAGCTTCTTTTGGCCCTTCGCGTACAAAGTCTAGCCAAATAGGTTGGGCTGAAAGGGCGGTTCGCAGGCTCGGCGGACCAACAGCAAATTGGGCACCCGCGTCGTTCAGGATGTACTCGATTCGCCGGTGAGGTGCGCTCGGGTCGATCGGTAGATACGCGGCTCCACATTTCAGGATCGCCCACACGGCGACCTGCAGATCCGCAGACCGTGCGAGGATCACGGCCACCGTGGTGCCGGGCTTTACACCGCGAAAGGCGAAATAAGCGGCCAACCGATCCGAGTGCATGCGGAGTTGCCCATAGGTCGTGACTTCTCCGGCGGCGTGAATCGCCGGCAGCTGTGAGTGAGCATTCGCGGCGTCGTCCAGAAGGTGCCACAGGAGTTTGGCCGGTGCGGCCACGTTCGGTTCGTCCGACTCGCTTAGGTTGGACGTAAAATCGGGCAGAAGTTCTAACCGATTGAGTGCGACGTTCTGATGACCGGCGACCTGGCGCAAGACGTCTAGATATCGCTGCAATGTCACTTCGGCGACGTGGGCGGGGATCAGATCAACGGCATAAATTAGGTGGATGTCCAGGCCCCCGTCGGCGCGCTCGCTGGCTGTAAACTCCAGGTCGAATACCGCGTGCACGGGCAGCTCGAGGTCGAAGTCAATGTGTAGACCGAGCAATTCCGGGGCAGGCGGCACCTGCTCCTGCAATGCCAGCGTGATCTGAAAGAGGGGGCTGATGCTTGCCGATCGAACTGGCTGCACTGCTTCAACAACCTGTTCGAACGGAACTCCGCCGTTGTCGATAGCGTCGAGGTCGACCTGCTGGCAGCGGCGGAGCAGGTCTTCAAAGTGGTCCGAACGGTCAACTCGGGTGCGCAGAGCCGCGGTGTTGACGAACATTCCAACTAGGTCGTCGAGGGCGGGGTCGTGACGTCCGGACATCGGCGTTCCGATCACTACATCCGTGCTGTCGCACAGGCGGGCGAGCAGAGCCGCCAAGGCAGCGTGTAAGGCCATGAACAGCGTTGCTTGAGAGCCTGCGGCGATAGTGCGCAGAGCACTTACGTGCTGTGCCTCGAGGTCGGCGCTAACTCTCGCGGCAACCGTCGATCGAACAATAGGACGGCTTGAGCTGCCGGGAATCTCAAGTGTGTTCGGCACATCGGGGAAGACTTGGCGCCAATGGTCGAGCTGCTTTGAGATCCGGGATGCCGGATCGTGCACGTTGCCAAGGACTTCCCGCTGCCATCGCGCAAAGTCAGAATACTGGACGTCGAGTGGCGGCCAGGGAGGCGCCTCGCCGACGCTGCGCCACTCGTACGCACGGAGTAAGTCACGAGTAAGAGGGGGCAATGACAATTCGTCGATGCAGACGTGGTGGATCACGATGACAAGTACGTGAACTTCGGGCTCAACTCGGTATAGGCCTGCCCGCAGCGGCGTTTCACGGCGCAGGTCGAAACCCGCGGAAGTGAGATCAGATGCACGGAGAGCCGCGTCCCCGGCATCGATCGGTGTGCAGTCCAGGTCGACGACAGCGGAGGCCGTGCCGAGCACTATCTGGCGGGGCCCGTCCCCGTTATCGGGGAAGATCGACCGGAGCGACTCATGTCGTTCGATCACGTCGACCAGTGCCGACTGCAGCGCCGCGGTGTCGAGTGCACCAGTCAGTCGGATGGCCACCGGCATGTTGTATGCCGGCGATTCGGGCTCAAGCCGGTTGAGGAACCAGATCCGAGTCTGCGCGTGCGACAACGGAACGGACCCTGCTGACGCCGTCCGGACCAAGGGCGGCAACGGCGCCGCGGTCGCTAGTTCGACACATGCGGCAAGGAGCCTTGTGGTGGTAGTAGCGAAAAAGTCCCGTAAACCGATGGAGGTTCCCAGCGCTTTGTTGACGCCCGACACGATGCGGGTGGCGGTCAGTGAGTTGCCGCCAGCGGCGAAGAAGTCGTCGTCAACTCCGACGCGGTCGGTGCCCAAAACGTCCGCAAAGATACCGGCGATGATCTGCTCGGTATCTGTGCGGGGGGCCCGATAGGCGACGGCAGACTCAAACACCGGCACCGGCAACGCCCGCCGATCAACCTTGCCCGAACCGGTCAACGGCAAGGCATCGAGCACGACAATCTGCGCGGGCACCATGTAATCAGGCAACGCCGCAGCGACCGCAGTGCGTAGGGTCTCCTGAGTCAAGGTCTGACCGTGGGCGAGCGTGACGTACCCGACGAGTCGATCACCGGTTCCGGTGCTGTGGTGGACGGTAGCGACAGCGGCATTCACGCCGGGGCATGCGCGTAGGGCGGTTTCGATATCGCCGAGTTCGATGCGCATGCCGCGCAGTTTGACCTGGAAGTCGGCGCGGCCGATGTAGTCGAGTTCGCCTGTGCGGGTCCAGCGGACGAGGTCCCCGGTGCGGTACATCCGCTCACCGGGACCGGAGTAAGGATTGGCGACGAATCGGTCGGCGGTCAAGTCGGGACGGGCAGAATAGCCGCGGGCCAACTGGGTGCCCCAGAGATAGAGTTCGCCGGCCACGCCGACCGGGACCGGACGCAGACGGGAGTCCAGGACCAGAACTCCGGTATTCCACACCGGGGTGCCGATGGGCACCGACACAGTGTCCACCGCCGCGTCCACCATATGACTAGAGGACGTGACCGTCACCTCGGTCGGCCCGTACAAATTGTCCAACCGCACCCCCAGGCGCTCAACCACACGCCGTGAGAGAGAAACAGTCAACAATTCACCGCCCGAAAGGAGAAGTCGCAGGGAGTGGCATCGCGAGACCCCGTCGACCTCCAGAAACATTTCCAACATCGACGGAACGAAGTGAGCCACGGTGACGTGGTGGGTGTCGATGAGTGCGGTGAGGGCTGCGGGGTCCCTTTCGAGTCCGGGTCCGGCGATGACGACGCGGGCGCCACTGAGCAGTGCAGTGA